>JBGQHJ010000174.1:0-9723 GCA_041497895.1 Methylomirabilia bacterium | reverse complement strand
GACAAGCTCGGGACCGAGCAGCAGTGGGACCAGGCGGAGGACGCGCTCCACCAGGCTCTGCGCGCGAACAACCTCGTCTCCGATCTGGACAAGGGCGGCGGCGCCTTCTACGGGCCCAAGATCGACATCGACGTGGAGGACGCGCTGGGCCGCCAGTGGCAGCTCGCCACCATCCAGGTCGACCTCACGATGCTGCCCGAGCGCATGCAGTGCGAGTACATCGACACCGACGGCCAGGCCAAGCGCCCGGTGGTGATCCACCGCGCGATCTTCGGCTCCTACGAGCGGTTCGTGGCGATCCTCACTGAACACTTTGCCGGCGCTTTCCCGACATGGCTGGCTCCCATTCAGGCGCGGGTGCTCCCGATCAGCGAGAAGCACGGCGAGTACGGCCGCAAGGTGTTCGCGGCGCTGCGGGCCGCACGGATCCGCGCCGAGCTCGACGATCGCAACGAGAAGCTGGGCTATCGCATCCGCGACGCCCAGGTTCGCAAGGTGCCCTACATGCTGGTCGTGGGGGAGCGGGAGGCCCAGAGCGGCGCCGCGAGCCTGCGCCGACGGACGGGCGAGGACGTGGGCGCGGTGCCGGTGGAGCGCATCGTGGCCGAGCTCATCGCCGAGATCTCTAGCCGTTCCGCCACCCTCACCGTGGGCCGCGCCGGCTGAGCCGGCCCCAGAACCGAAGGAGCGCGCGCCATCCAGTCAAAAGACATCCGGATCAACGAAGGCATTCGGGTGAGGGAAGTGCGAGTGGTGTCGGCCGACGGCGAGCAGCTCGGGATCTTGCCGATCCAGCAGGCCCTGGACCTCGCGCGCCAGCGGGAGATGGACCTGGTGGAGGTGGCGGCGGAGGCGCAGCCGCCGGTCTGCCGGATCATGGACTTCGGGAAGTTCAAGTACATGCAGGCGCGGCGGCAGAAGGACGCGCGCAAGAAGCAGACGATCATCCAGGTGAAAGAGGTCAAGCTGGGGCCCAAGACCGACACCCACGACTTCGACTTCAAGGCCAAGCACGTGCGGCGCTTCCTGGAAGAAGGCAACAAGGCCAAGGTCACGGTGCGCTTCAAGGGACGCGAGATGGCGCACACCGAGCTCGGCTGGAAGATGCTCAACAAGATGGTGGAGGGCATGCAGGACATCGCGGTCATCGAGAACCATCCCCGGATGGAAGGCCGCATGCTCAGCATGATCCTCTCGCCGAAACCCCACTAGAAGGGACGACTGCTCACATGCCGAAGATGAAGACCAGGCGGGCGGCGGCCAAGCGGCTCAAGGCCACCGCCTCCGGCAAGCTCAAGCGGCGCAGCGGGTGGAAGCGGCACAAGCTCGAGGCCAAGGGCCCCAAGCGCAAGCGCCGGCTCCGGAAGGCCCGGATGATCTCCAAGGCGGACCAGCCACGCCTGAAGAGACTGGTTCCGTACCTCTAACAACAGGGAGTCAGTCATGCCACGGGCAAAAGGCGGGGCCAAGACCCGCCAGCGCAGGAAGAAGATCCTCAAGCAGGCGAAGGGCTACTTCGGCGGGCGGCGCAAGCTCTACCGCCCCGCCGCGGAGACGGTGCTCCGGGCGGGCGCCTTCGCCTACCGCGGGCGCAAGCAGAAGAAGCGGCGCGCGCGCTCGCTCTGGATCATCCGGGTCAACGCGGCCTGCCGGCAGGTGGGGCTCTCCTACTCCACCTTCATGGCCGGGCTCAAGAAGGCGGGCATCGCGCTCGATCGCAAGATCCTCGCCGAGCTCGCGGTGTCCGATCCGACGGCCTTCGCCAAGCTGGCCGAGATGGCTCGCGCCCAGCGCGCCTGAGCGTGGCGGGGGACCCGCGGGTCCAGGAGGTCCTCGACCGGGCCCTGGCGGAGGTCGCCGGGGCCCGCTCCACGTCCGACCTCGAGCAGGTGCGCGTCCGCATGCTGGGACGCGCCGGCCAGCTCACCACTCTGCTCCGTTCACTGGGTGCCATCCCGGCCGCGGAGCGGCCCAGGGTGGGCGAGCAGGCCAACCGGGCGAAGGGAGAGGTCGAGGCCGCGATCGCGGCGCGGCTCGAGGGGCTGAAGGCGGAGGAGCATCGCCGCACCCTCGCGGCCGATCGCCCCGACCTCACGCTGCCCGGGCGCCGCCCGCTGCCGGGCGCGGTGCATCCGCTCACCCGGGTGACCGAGGAGATCATCGAGGTCTTCGAGGGGCTCGGCTTCTCGGTCGCGGAGGGGCCCGAGGTCGAGTCCGACTACTACAACTTCGCGGCGCTCAACTTCCCCGACGACCACCCGGCGCGCGACATGCAAGACACGTTTCACCTCTCGGCCGACACGCTCCTGCGCACCCACACCTCTCCGGTGCAGATCCGGACGATGAAGGCCCAGCGGCCGCCGGTGCGGATCATCTGCCTGGGCAAGGTCTACCGACGCGACATCCTCGACGCGACCCACTCGCCGATGTTCCACCAGGTGGAGGGGCTCGCGGTCGACAAGCACATCACGATGGCCGACCTGAAGGCCACCCTGCAGCTCTTCGCGCGGGAGATGTTCGGGCCCAAGTCCGCGGTGCGGTTCCGCCCGTCGTTCTTCCCGTTCACCGAGCCCTCGGCCGAGGTCGACGTGCGCTGCTTCAAGTGCGGCGGCGCCGGCTGCCGCTTCTGCAAGGAGTCGGGCTGGCTCGAGATCCTGGGCTCGGGCATGGTCCACCCCAACGTGCTCCGCAACGTGGGCTACGACCCCGAGGAGGTCACCGGCTGGGCCTTCGGGATGGGGATCGACCGGGTCGCGCTGCTCAAGTACGAGATCGACGACATCCGCCTCTTCTTCGACAACGATCTCCGCTTCCTCCAGCAGTTCGGCGGCCTGCCCGGGCGATGAAGATCCCGTACCGCTGGCTCAAGGAGTTCGTCGAGACGGATCTCGACGCCCGCGCGGTGGCCGACCGGCTCACCAACGCGGGCATCGGGGTGGAGCAGATCGCCCCGGTGGTCGAGGGGCTCTCGGGCGTGGTGGTGGGCGAGATCGAGGCCATCGAGCGCGACCTCGGGGTGAGCGCGGCCGGCCACCAGAACCGCCTCGTGCGCGTCGCCCTGCCCGGGCGCCACTTCCAGGTGGTGTGCGGCGCCCCCAACGCGGCGCCGGGCCTGCGCGCGGCCTTCGCGCCCCCGGGAGCGCGGCTGCCCGGGGTGGGTCTAGTGAAGGCGGCCAAGATCCGCGGCGTGGTCTCGGAAGGCATCCTGTGCTCGGAGAAGGAGCTGGGCCTGAGCGACGACCACGGCGGCATCCTCGTGCTGCCCGCCGAGGCCCCGCTGGGCGCGGACCTCTCGCCCTACCTGGGCCTCGACGACTGGATCCTCGACATCGAGATCACGCCCAACCGGCCGGACGCGCTCTCGGTGGTCGGGGTGGCGCGCGAGATCGCGACGCTGACCGGCGCGCCCTTCCGCTTCCCCCGGGTGGTTGCCACCGAGAGCGAGCCCGACGCTTCGACCCTCGCCGCGGTGGACGTGCAGGCCCCCGACCTCTGCCCGCGTTTCTGCGCCCGCGTGATCACCGGGCTCACCGTGAAGCCGTCGCCGCCTTGGCTCGCCCAGCGCCTGCGCGCGGTCGGCCTGCGCCCGATCAACAACCTGGTCGACGTGACCAACTACATCATGTGGGAGCTCGGCCAGCCGCTCCACGCCTTCGATCTCGACACGCTCGCCCAGCACACGGTGGTGGTACGTCGCGCGCGGCCGGGCGAGCGGATGAAGACCCTCGACGGCCAGGAGCGCGCCCTCGGCCCGGACATGGCGATGGTGTGCGATCCCGAGCACGCGGTGGGCATCGGTGGCGTGATGGGCGGCGCCGACAGCGAGGTCACCGCGGCCACGACGCGGGTCCTCCTCGAGGCAGCCTACTGGGATCCCGGCTCCATCCGTCGCACCGCGCGCGCCCTGTCGTTGACCACCGACGCGGCCTATCGCTTCGAGCGCGGCGGCGACATCGAGGCGCCCCCCGACGTGCTGGCCCGCGCCGCCCAGCTCATGGCCGAGCTCGGCGGGGGCACGGTCGCGCGCGGAGTGATCGACGCCTATCCCGAGCCGCGGCCGCACCGACGGCTGGCGCTCCGCCTGGCCCGCGTCGAGCGCGTCATCGGGGCGAGCCCGTCGCGCGAGGAAGGGGTGCGCATCCTGCAGGCCCTGGGCTTCGCGGTGGACGACTCGGGCGACGAGGTGCAGGTGGTGGTGCCAAGCTTCCGCCGCGACATCCACCAGGAAGACGACCTGGTCGAGGAGATCGTCCGCATCTGGGGCTACGACAAGATCCCCCTGACCCTGGCCGGGGGCGGGGAGATCATCCCGGTCAAGCGCCCGGCCGGGCTGCGCCTCGCCCGGGTGATGAGCCGCGCGCTGAACGCGGCGGGCGTCTACGAGTGCGTGACGTGGGCCTTCCTCGATCCGGATCGGCTCAAGCGGATGGGCTGGAGCGATCGCGATGCGCTCATCGCGCTCCAGAACCCGCTCTCGGTGGAGCGGTCGGTCCTGCGCCCCTCGCTGCTCCCCGGCCTCCTCGAGGTCCTCGCCATCAACGCCAATCGCCAGATGCCGGACGCGCACCTCTTCGAGGTCGGCAACGTCTTCGCGCCGCACCGGCCCGAGGACGGCGACCGGCCGGCCCACGAGGACCTGCGGCTCGGCATCGTGCTCACCGGGCTCCGCGGGCCCCGCGCCTGGTTCACGGGGGGACGTGACCGGGTCGACGTCCACGACGCCAAGGGAATGGCCGAGGCGGCCCTCGCCGCCGCCGGGGTGGCCGACGCCGAGACCGTGCGGTGGGCCGACGACCAGGCGCCCGCGTATCTCGAGCCGGGGCGTGCCGCGCGGCTGATGCGGGGCGCCACCGAGGTCGGCTGGTTCGGCGAGGTGGCGCTGGCCGCGCGCGAGGTGTTCGACCTGCCGGGGACGGTGTTCGCGGCCGAGCTGTCCGTCACCGCGCTGACCGGGCTGCCGCCCGCGGCCGCGAAGTACGAGCCGCTGCCGCGCTTCCCCGCCATCCAGCGTGACCTGGCGATCGTGGTGAGCACCGAGGTGACCGCCGGCCAGGTCGAGGCCGCGATCCGGGCCATGAGCCTGCCGCTGCTCTCCCGCGTGACCCTGTTCGACGTGTACACTGGCGGCCAGGTCGGCGCGGGCCGCCGCAGCCTCGCCTGGAGCCTCACGTTCCAGGCGCCCGACCGCACCCTCACCGACGCCGAGGTGAACCGGGTGCATTCGCTGATCGTCGCGGAGGTCGCGCGGCGGTTCCAGGCCGAGGTCCGCGGCGCATGACGGAGGGGCGGATGGCGGAAGGGCTCACGGAGCGGCTCGAGCAGCTCGAGAAGTCGGTGCGGCGCGCCGCCGAGACCATCACGCGCCTGCGCAAGGAGCGCGACTCGCTGCAGGCCAAGGTGGCCGGGGTCGAGGCCAAGCTGGCGGCCGCGGAAGGCGACCGGGCCGAGCTGACCAGCCTGCGCCACGAGCGGAAGGAAGTGCTCGCGCAGGTGGACGGCATCCTGAAAGAGCTGGACCGGCTCGATATTCAGTAACCGCTACCGGGCAGTGACCGCAACCGGGGCAACAGAGGGGACGCCATGGCCGAAAAGCAGCGGGTCGACATCGAGATCCTGGGGCAGAAGTACCCGATCCGCAGCGAGGCCGGCCCCGACTACGTCCGACAGCTCGCCTCCTTCGTCGACCAGCGCGCCCGGGCGATCCGGGGCGACTCGGCGGGGCAGGACGCGGCCCGGGTGCTGGCTCTGACCGCGCTCGACATCACCGACGAGCTGTTCCGCCTGCGGGACGAGCGCAAGGACCAGGAGGTCGATCACAAGGACGTGACCGCCCGCCTCGGCGCACTGCGCCAACTCCTGGACGCGGTCGTCCCCGAGAAGTAACGATTCGCTTGACCGGCCCACCGGCCCGGGGGTACACAGGAGAGGCCCTGCACTGTTCGTGATGCCGGGGGGAAGTTTCAACCTCGTTTAAAGATTGGGAGCCGCTCACGAGGGTGGTGCGCATGCCCCTCCTAGAGGGGAAGCCTGAAGCCCTCCATTTTGGCGCCCACCTGGTGCATACCAGGTTCGAAACACCGTCGGCACACGGCAGAGGTGGGGCTCTTTCCTTCCGTCGCGCTTCCGTCGCCCTCCCGCGTTCGTTGACATTCCGCTTTCCCGCGGCCTATAATTCGTCAACTTTAGCGGCTATTTGCCCCACGCAGCCCCGAGTGCACACGATCCGGCCCGGGCCTCGCCCCGGGATGGAGTGATCGATGATTTCGATGCCGTGGCTGGTGTTACTGCCGTTGGTCGCGGTCCTCGCCCTCTTCGTCGGGTATTTCGGATCCCGCGCCGCCACCGCGCGGACGCTCGGCGACGCCGAAACGCGCGCCGCCCGCATCCTCGAGGACGCCAAGCGCCTGGTCGACCAGGCCCGCGCCGACGCCGACAGCAAGGTGCGCGAGGCCGAGGCCAGGATCCGCAACGCCGACCTCGAGGCCAAGGAGCTGGCCCTGAAGGTCCGGGCGGAGCTGGACCAGGAGTCGCGGGCCCGCCAGCGGGAGATCCAGGAGGTCGAGCGGCGGGTCGTCCAGCAGGAGGAGCAGCTCGGCCGGCGGCTCGATCAGCTCGATCGGCGGGAGAGCGACGTGCAGGGCCGCGACCGCGCGCTCGTCGAGCGGGAGCGGAGCCTTGGTGAGAAGGAGGCCCGGCTCGGCTCGGCGGTGGAGGAGCAGCGCCGCAAGCTCGAGTCCATCGCGGGGCTCACCGCCGAGGAGGCCAAGCGGCAGGTCCTGGCCCAGGCCGAGATCGAGGCCCGTCGCGAGGCGCAGCTCCTGGGCATGCGCCTCGAGGAGGAGGCCCGCGAGACCGCGCACATGAAGGCCAAGGAGGTCCTGGCCACCACCATCCAGCGGCTCGCCCCCGACTACACGGTGGAGACCGCGGTGTCGATCGTGGACCTGCCCTCGGACGACATGAAGGGCCGGATCATCGGGCGCGAGGGCCGGAACATCCGGGCCCTCGAGGGCTTCACCGGGGTGGACCTGATCGTGGATGACACCCCGGAGGCGGTGCTGATCTCCGCCTACGATCCCTACCGTCGCGAGATCGCCCGGCTGGCGCTCCAGAAGCTGATCGCCGACGGCCGCATCCACCCCGCCCGCATCGAGGAGGTGGTGGAGAAGGTCAAGAAGGACATGGAGCAGCACATCCGTGAGGAGGGCGACAAGGCCTGCTTCGAGGTGGGCGTGCACGGGCTCCATCCCGAGCTGATCAAGCTGGTGGGCCGCATGAAGTACCGCACCTCCTACGGCCAGAACTGCCTCCAGCACTCCAAGGAAGTGGCGTGGCTGGCCGGCATGATGGCGGCCGAGATCGGCGCCGACGTGCAGCTGGCCAAGCGGATGGGCCTGCTCCACGACATCGGCAAGGCCCTGACCCACGAGCAGGAGGGGAGCCACCCCGAGCTGTCGCTGCAGGTACTCACCAAGTACAACGAGTCGCCGCAGGTCATCAACGCGGCGCTGTGCGGCCACGAGAACGTCGAGCCCGAGACCATCGAGGCGGTGCTGACCGAGGCCGCCGACGGCATCTCGGCGGCGCGGCCGGGGGCACGGCGCGACGTGCTGGAGAGCTACATCAAGCGCCTGGCCAAGCTCGAGGAGATCGCCATGTCCTACAAGGGCGTGGAGCTCTGCTACGCGATCCAGGCCGGGCGCGAGCTACGGATCATGACCAAGGCCGAGCAGATCTCGGATCTCGACGCCCACCAGCTCGCCAAGGATATCTCCAAGCGCATCGAGGCCGAGATGCAGTACCCCGGTCACATCAAGGTGGTCGTGATCCGCGAGACGCGCGCGGTCGAGGTGGCGCGGTGACCAAGCCCCTCACCGTCATCTGCGTGGGCGACGTCTTCGGGGAGCCGGGCCGCCGGGCGGTCCAGATGCTGCTGCCCAAGCTCAAGAAGCAGCACGAGGCCGATCTCGCGGTGGTCAACGTGGAGAACTCCGCGTCCGGCTTCGGGGTCACGCCGCTGATCGCGCGGACCTTCCTCGAGCAGGGCGTGGACGTGATGACCTCCGGCAACCACATCTGGGACAAGAAGGAGATCATCGAGTACATCGTCAAGGAGAACCTGCTCCTGCGTCCGGCCAACTACCCGCCCGGCACCCCCGGCGCGGGGTCCATCGTGGTCAAGGCCGGGCCGCACAAGGTCGCGGTGCTCAACCTGATGGGTCGGGTATTCCTGCCGCACCTCGACTGCCCGTTCCGCAAGGCGGACGAGGAGCTCCTGCGACTACGCGCGGAGACGTCGATCATCGTGGTGGACATGCACGCGGAGGCCACCTCGGAGTCGCAGGCGATGGGCTGGCACCTCGACGGCCGGGTGAGCGCGGTGGTCGGCACGCACCGCCACGTGCAGACCGCGGACGAGCGACTCCTGCCCAAGGGCACCGCCTACATCACCGACCTCGGGCTCACCGGTCCGGTGGACTCGGTGATCGGCGTGGAGCCGGAGCTGGCCCTCGGCCGCTTCCTCTCCCAGATGCCGAACCGGTTCGAGCCGGCCAAGGGCCCGGCCATGCTCCAGGGCGCGGTGATCCGGATCGACCCCGACACCGGTCGCGGGCTGTCCATCGAGCGTCTGCGCGTCCCCCTCGCCGGCTGACCACTCCGTTGCTGATCCTGAGTGGCAAGGAGGTCGCGGCGAAGGTCCTGGCCGAGGTGAAGGCCAACGTCGCTGTTCTCCGGGAACGGTCGGGCGCTCACCCGACGCTCGCGGTCATCCTGGTCGGCGAGGACCCCGCCTCGCAGATCTACGTCCGCAACAAGAAGCGCGCGGCCGACGAGGTGGGCATCACCACCCGCGACTACCTCTTCCCGCAGGGCTGCTCGCAGGCCGAGCTGCTCGAGACCATCGCCGGGATCAATCGCGACCCGGCGATCCACGCCATCCTGCTGCAGCTGCCCCTGCCGAAGGGGATGGACGAGGACGCCGCGGTAGCCGCGATCGCGCCCGAGAAGGACGCCGACGGCCTGCACCCGGTCAACCTGGGCAACCTGCTCGGCGGCAAGCCGGGAGCGGTGCCCTGCACGCCGGCGGGCTGCATCGAGATCCTCGACCACTACGGCATCCCGATCGAGGGCGCGGAGGCGGTGGTGGTGGGACGCTCGCGCCTGGTCGGCAAGCCGCTCGCCCAGCTCCTCCTCGCGCGCAACGCCACCGTCACCATGTGTCACACCCGCACGCGGGACCTGGCCGCGCACTGCCGCCGCGCCGACATCCTGTGCGTGGCGGCGGGGAAGGCGGGCGTCGTCACCGGCGACATGGTCCGCGAGGGCGTGGTGGTCATCGACGTGGGCGTCAACCGCCTGCCCACCGGCAAGGTCACCGGCGACGTGCACTTCGACTCGGTGGCCCCCCGGGCGCGCGCCATCACCCCGGTACCGGGCGGCGTCGGCCCCATGACCATCGCGATGCTCATGCGCAACACCCACCGCGCCGCCCTCCGCCAGCTCTCCCCATGAGCCTCGCGCTCTACATACCCTCTCCCCTCCGGGGAGAGGGTAGGGTGAGGGGCAGGACGCCGATCGGCGCAGTGTGCGAATCCCCGTGCGACTACGCGCGCGGCCTGCGGCGGCGCCAGACCGACGCAGAGCGCCACCTCTGGGCCCGTCTCCGCGACCGCCGTCTGCTCGGCGCGAAGTTCGCGCGCCAGGTGCCGATCGGCCCATACG
>JBGQHJ010000173.1:0-9805 GCA_041497895.1 Methylomirabilia bacterium | reverse complement strand
CGCTTCACATCCGCCGCTTCACATCCGCCGCTTCACATCCGCCGCTTCACATCCGAATGTCGATGATCGCCCGCTGCTTGATCTCCACCAGCCAGTCCTTGAGGCGCGCGTCGTACTTCTGCCGATAGAGGATGTCGCGGACCTGGTTGCGCACCTGGACCAGGGCGTCGCCGGTCAGCGTCTCTCGCGAGTCGAGGCGGAACAGGTGATAGCCCACCTGGGAGCGGAACGGGATGGAGATCTCCCCGGGCTGCAGTCGGAGGATCGCCTCCTCGATGTCGGGCGCCAGCTCGCCCTTCTTGATGTTCCCCAGGCTGCCCCCGTCCTTGCCGGACGGGTCCTCGGAGTACTTCTTGGCCATGTCGGGGAAGTCCTGCCCCTCCAGGAGGAGCCCGTAGATCTCCTCCACCTTCTTCCGCGCCTCGAGCCAGCCCTCCTCACCCTTGTTCGGGTCCGGCAGCACCAGGATGTGGCGCGCCGCGAAGGTGAGGCCGGTCTCGAGCTTCTCGCGGTTGTCGGACAGGTACTTGTCGATCTCCTGCTCGGTGACCGAGATGCGGAGGGCGACCTTCCGGCGGATCACCCGCTGCACCATGAGCTGCTCGCGGAGCCGCTTCTTGACGCCCTCGACGGTGAGGCCCTGGGCCTTGATGATCTCCTCGAGCTCCTTCTCGTCCTTGGCCTTGAGCTTCCGCATGATGTCGGCGAGGCTGTCGTTCAGCTCCGCGTCCTCGATCACGACCTTCTCCCGCTCGGCCTGCTGGAGCTGGATGCGGTTCTCGATCAGGTTCTGGAGCAGTCGGGCGCGCAGGGCCTTGCGGGCCTCCCCGTCCGTCATCTGCTCGCGGGTCTCGGCCAGGTAGTACAGCTCCGCCTCGTCGAGCTCGTACTGGGTGATCGCGTCGTTGTTCACCACGCAGATCACCCGGTCCACCACGTCGGGCGAGGGCTCGATCTGGTCCCGCGAGGTCAGGATCGGCGCCGACGCGGGCGGCGACGCCTTGGGCGCCTCCGCCACCGCGGGAGCGGGCACCGGGGCGCGGCCGAACAGCGGGACCCAGCTCGGGATCGCCATGGAGCAGCCCGCGCTCACCAGGGAGAGCAGGGCGAGGAGACAGAGGCCCCGGCGGGCCCCACCCGCGCGCTCCCGACCCGCGTGCGCCCTCACCGGAGCGAGTCCAGGAGCTTCGCGAGAGCGTCGCGTACCGCGGGCCAGGGCTCGGTTGGGATCCGTGCTTCCACCGTGTACTCCTTCTTCAACGCGAGGCCTCCTCGGCTGGCCGCGATCGCCTTGAGCATTCTCTCCGGGGTGACCTTGGTCGACGACGCGAAGGTGAGAACCGCCCGCCCGCCCCCGGCCTCCACCCGCTCCACCCCGAGCTCGCGGGCGGCCACCCGGAGCCCGATCACGTCCAGCAGCCCCTCGACCGCCGGCGGCAGCGGCCCGTAGCGGTCGGCCAGCTCGGCGCGCGCGTCGACGACCTCCTCGGGGCGCTCGATCTCGGCCAGCCGCTTGTAGAGTGCGAGCCGCTGGTTCACCTCGGGAACGAACGATTCGGGCAGGAGCGCTTCCACGTCCCCCGAGATGACCGGGTCGACACGCTCGGCCGCCGGTTCGCCCTTCAATTCTCTCACGGCCTCCGCGAGGAGCTTGCTGTAAAGATCGAATCCCACCGCCGCGATGTGGCCGTGCTGGGCGGCCCCCAGGAGGTTGCCGGTCCCCCGGATCTCGAGGTCGCGCATGGCCAGCCGGAGCCCCGCCCCCAGCTCGGTGCTCTCCTCGATCACCCGCAGGCGCTTCTGGGCCGTCTCGTCGATCCGGCCGTCGGCGGGCACCAGGAGGTAGGCGTAGGCCTGCTGCCGCTCCCGGCCCACCCGGCCCCGGAGCTGGTAGAGCTGGGCCAGCCCGAACCGGTCGGCCCGGTTGATGATGATGGTGTTGGAGGCCGGGATGTCGAGGCCGGACTCCACGATCGCGGTCGAGACCAGCACGTCGGCCTGGCCGTCCACGAACTTCACCATCACGCTCTCCAGCTCCCGCTCGGCCATCTGGCCGTGGCCCATCACCACCCGCGCCTCCGGGACCAGGCTCTGGATGAAGTGGGTCATGGAGGCGAGCGACTGGATGCGGTTGTGGACGAAGAAGACCTGGCCGCCCCGGTTCAGCTCCCGCTCGATCGCCTCGCGGATCACGGTGCGGTTGAACGCGGTCACCGCCGTCTCGACCGGCAGCCGGTCGAGCGGTGGCGTCTCGATGACCGAGAGGTCCCGCACCCCGGACAGCGCCATGTGGAGCGTCCGCGGGATCGGGGTCGCGGTGAGGGTGAGCACGTCCACCGAGGTACGCAGCTGCTTGAGTCGCTCCTTGTGGGTGACTCCGAAGCGATGCTCCTCGTCCACCACGAGCAGGCCCAGGTCCTTGAACTGCACGTCCTTCGAGAGGATGCGGTGGGTGCCGATCACCACGTCCACCGCGCCGGTAGCGAGCCCGGCCACCACCGCCTTCTGCTCCTTCGGGCTCCGGAAGCGCGACAGCAGCTCGACCCGGGCCGGGAACGGCGCGAAGCGTTCGACGAAGGTGTTGTAGTGCTGCTGGGCGAGCACGGTGGTCGGCACCAGCACCGCCACCTGCCGCCCGTCCGCCACCGCGCGGAACGCCGCGCGCAGCGCCACCTCGGTCTTGCCGTAGCCCACGTCGCCCGCGACGAGGCGATCCATCGGCCGCACCCCGAGCATGTCCGCCTTGACCTCCTCGATGGCGCGCATCTGGTCGGGCGTCTCCTCGAAGCGGAACGAGGCCTCGAACTCGCCCTGCCAGGGCGTGTCGTCGGGGAAGTGCGGCCGCTCCGCCACCGACCGCGTCGCGTAGAGCTTGAGCAGCTCCTCGGCCATCTCGCGCAGCGCCGCCCGCACCGACTCCTTGAGCCGCTGCCACGCGCCCCCGCCCAGCCGATCCAGCCGCGCCGCTCCCTCCGGCGCGCCCATGTACTTGGAGATCAGGTCGAGCCGCTCCACCGGCAGGTAGAGCCGGCCGCCCTCGGCGTACTCCAGCAGCAGGAAGTCCGCGTCGTGCCCCTCGGTCGAGAGCGTGCGGAGGCCGTGGTAGCGCGCGATGCCGTGCTGCTCGTGCACCACCAGGTCGTTCGGGGCGAGGTCGTTGAAGGAGGCGATGGCCGCGCCGCGCTGGAAGAGGGGACGCCGCAGCCGCCGCCGCTGGGCGCCGAAGATCTCCTCCTCGCAGAGCACGACGAGGCCGAGCGTGGGGATCTGGAATCCGGCCGAGCACTCGCCCACCAGCACGCCCAGGCCCTCGGAGCTCCAGAGGGTCGCCTGAGGCCACGCCTCGAGCTCGTGCTCGGCCAGCATCTGGCGCAGCCGGTCGCGCTGCCGCTCGTCGTCCACCACCAGGCGCACCGTGAAGCCCGCGCCGCGCCAGTCGCGGATCTCGGACGCGAGGGTCTTGAACTGGCCGCGGAAGCCGCCCACCGAGCGCGCGCCCATCGAGACGCGGGGCACCGCGCCGTCGCCGCGCTGGAGCAGCGGTAGCTCGAGGCGCTGGAAGCGCCCGAGCAGGGTCGCGAGCGGCGCGGCCGAGGGCGCGTCGTCGGGCGGCGCCTCCAGCAGCGCGGGGTCCTCGAGCACGATCACGGTCTCGGCCGGAAGGTAGTCGAGCAGGGTGACCGGCGTCGCGTCGCGGGAGCCGAGCGGCAGCACGGTCAGATCCTGGAGCTGTCCCACCGAGCGCTGGCTGGTGGGATCGAACAGCCGGAGCGACTCCACCTCGTCGCCGAGGAACTCGGCGCGCACCGGCTGGGCGTGCGTGGGGGAGAAGATGTCGACGATGCCGCCGCGCAGGCTCCACTGCCCCACCTCGAGCACCGTCTCCACCCGCTCGTAGCCGGCCGCCTCGAGGAGCGAGAGCAGGATCTCCCGGTCGCTGCCCTCGCCCACCGTCAGGGTGAACGTGCGGCGCTTGAACGACTCGGGCGGCGGCACCGGGATCGAGAGCCCCGACGGGGTGGCCACGAGGGCCACCGCGTCGCCGTCCAGTAGCCGCCGGCAGCAGAGGGCGCGCTCGGCGTCCGGCTCGCGGTGGCGGCCTCCGCGCCAGGAGGCGCCCGAGCCGGACGGAAACTCGAGAACGCGCCCCTCGCCGATCGGTGTGTCGGCCGCACCGCCCGAGAGCGTCGCGAGGAAGAACGCGGTGTCCCGAGCCGCCTGATGGCGCTGGACCGGGCCCGGGGTGAGGACCAGGATCGGCCGCCCGGTCCGCTGCAGCACCCCGGCGGTGGCCAGGGCGCGGGAGGAGCCCCAGAGGCCGTCGGCGCGCAGGCAAGGGACCCCCTTGGAAAGGGCCGCCAGCACCTCATCGAAGGCGGCCCAGCGGGACAGGACCGACTGGGCGGACATGCTCATCACACGCGACAACGGAACAGGGGTACCACCGGGGGCAGGCGGCGTCAACGCCGCGGCGCCCTCAGCGCGATCCCTGGGCAAGATAGAAGGACAGGGTCTCCAGCTCGATGGCCAGGTCCACGTTCTTCAGGCGGACGTCCCGCCCCGCCTTGATGCGCCCCGGCGCGAAGTTGAGGATGGTCTTGATGCCCGCCGCCACCAGCTTCTCGGTGACCGCCTGGGCCGACTCCCCCGGCACCGCCACGATGGCGATCTGCAGATTGCGGGCCTTGGCCTCCTTCGGCAGCTCCTGCATCGGCTGGATCGTCACGCTGTCGACCGCCTTGCCCCACTTGGCGGGATCGTCGTCGAAGATGGTCGAGATCCGGAAGCCCTGGCGCGCGAAGCCCTTGTAGTGGAAGAGGGCCGAGCCCAGGTTGCCGAACCCCACCAGCGCCACCTGCCACTCGCGGTCGAGCCCAAGGATGCGCTGCAGCTCGGCCTTCAGCCCCGAGACGTAGTAGCCGATGCCCCGCACGCCGAACTCGCCGAAGTAGGCGAGGTCCTTCCGGACCTGGGCCGAGTTGAGGCTGAAACGCTCCGCCAGCTCCTGGGACGAGATGGTCTTCACCCCGTCTTCCTCCAGCTGCTGGAGACTCCGGGTGTAGACAGACAGCCGGCGCACCGTCATCTCCGGGATCCGGGGGATCTTGAACGGTGACCGTCGCGCCATGTTGGTTTCGGGCGCTGCTCGCGCCGGCTGGGCGTCTCGCGGGGAGGCCCGCGGGCCGTCCCGGGGCCAGGCCCCGGGACGGTGCCTTAGGTGCTCCTCCTAGGACTTCACGAACAGCAGGATGACCGCGATGACGAACACGAACAGCACGAGCGACTCGATGAACGCGAGACCGAGCAGCATCGCGGTCTGGATCCGGGCGATCGCGCCGGGCTGCCGCGCCATGGCGTCCACCGCCGAGCCCGCCGCGCGGCCCTGACCCAGGCCGCAGAGACCCGCGGCCAGGCCGAAGCCGAGACCGGCGGCCAGGACCGCGAAAGCCTTCGCCATGTCGGACCCGCCGGCGGCCTCTGCCGCCCAGGCCATCCCCGGGACCGCCAGAACCGCCAGAACACTCAGGGTGAGAATGCGTTGCACGGGTTTCCTCCTTGTTGAGGGTGACTGCGACTAGTGGTGCTCGGCTTCCTCGACCGCCGCCGCGATGTAGAGCATGGCCAGCTTGCAGAAGATGAAGGTCTGGATGAACGCGACCAGGATCTTCAGCGGCAACAGGAAGCCCACGACGAAGACGACCATGATGGCGGCCGCGGGCGCGCCCACCACGATCCCTCCGAGGGAGCCGGAGAGAGCCCAGCCCAGCATCCCGTCGAAGCCCATCATGAAGAAGAAGATGGCGAGCAGGATGTGGCCGGCCATCATGTTGCCGAAGAGGCGGAGGGACAGGGACAGCGGCCGGGCGCAGTGGCTGATGATCTCGATGACGAACATCAGCGGCTTCAGCACCGTGGGCACCGGCCCCGCGAAGTGCTTCAGGTAGGGAATGAAGCCCTGCTTGCGCACCCCGATCACGTGGTAGGTGATGAACACGATCAGCGCGCACGCCGCGGTGGTGTTGAGATTGGCGGTCGGGGCCACCAGTCCCGGGATGAGCCCCATCAGGTTGGACGTGAGGATGAACAACCCGAGGGTGGCGATGAGCGGCAGGTAGCCCCGACCCTCGTGCCCGATCGTCTCGTCGAGCTCCTTCACGAACTGGTCGAGCACCATCTCCATGAAGTTCTGGCTGCCCGTCGGCACTAGGGCAACGCGGCGCGTGGCCACGAAGGACACCACCACCAGGATGGCCATCACGAGCCACGTGTAGAGGATGTGGTCCGGGATGGCCGGGATGTGCAGGATCGGCGGGTGCTCGATCAGCTCCATGGATCAGGCGTCCTTCCGGGCATCGAGGAGACCCTGGGCCAGCAGCACCGGCGGCAGGGCGGCCAGCCCGATGCCGACCCCGACCGGGTGGGCCCAGCCCTGCGCGATCAGCAGGCCGAGAGCGCCGAAGGTCACGAGCTGCCGGAGGCCCATCCGGCCGATGCGCCCCACCCCGCTCCCGCCTCCCGCGATCAGCGCGGTCGCGCGGCTCACGTCCCGCGCGAGCCAGCGGAAGTTCAGGAGCGCGATGGCGCCGCCGCCGCCGACCCCGGCCGCCGCGGCCGTCCCGGACAGCCACCAGGCGCCCGCCGTCAAGGCGGCCACCGTCGCGCCTCCCGTCCAGGTCACCCGCGCGGCCAGATCAGCGATCGTCACGATCCTGCTCGTTCAGTGTCTTGATCGTCCGGTAGAAGTTCCACGCCGCCGCCACGATGCCGAAGGCGAGCCCGATCAGCAAGAGCCAGGGACTCGTCCCGAGCCACCGGTCGGCGAAGTAGCCCCCCGCGAGGCCGACCGCGACACACGCGAACAGCATCGTCCCGAGACTGACGAGCTGAGCGGTCTGACCTTGCGACGGCCCCCGTTCTCCCGGAGCCATGTGAACAGGAACACTATCACACGCCCCCAGGGCTGACAAGCGGACACAAGTATTGAATTTACAAGATCAAATAATACTTGACGCGATGTCGGTCAGGTACAAAGTCGATGATCCAGCCTGCGATCTCGCCGCCCCTTTTTCTCTACGACATGTCTCCGGGCTAGGACGCGCGGGGCTCGGGTTCGATCCATCCGCGCGCCCGCTCCACCGCGCGGCGCCAGCCCGCGTACCCCGCCTCCCGCGCGGCGGGCGACATGGCGGGAGTGAACTTGCGCTCGAGCTTCCAGCGGCCGCCGAGGTCCCGGCTCTTCCAGAGCCCCGCGCCCACCCCGGCGAGGTAGGCCGCGCCGAGTCCCGTGGTCTCGGTCACCGAGGGGCGCAGCACCTCGACGCCCAGCACGTCGGCCTGGAACTGGCAGAGGAAGTCGTTGGCCGCCGCGCCGCCGTCGACGCGGAGCGTGCGGAGCGGCATGCCCGACTCGCGCTTCATGGTGTCGAGCACGTCGCGGCTCTGGTAGGCGATCGCCTCGAGTGCGGCGCGGGCCAGGTGGGCGCGCGTGGTGCCGCGCGTGATGCCCACCAGCGTGCCGCGCGCGTAGGGATCCCAGTAGGGCGCGCCCAGGCCCACGAAGGCGGGCACCAGGTAGACGCCGCCGGTGTCCGCCACCGACCGGGCCAGCGCCTCGGTCTCCGCCGCCTGCTTGATGATGCCGAGGCCGTCGCGCAGCCACTGCACCGCGGCGCCCGCGATGAACACCGCGCCTTCGAGGGCGTAGGTCGTCGCGCCCTCCACCGTCCATGCCACCGTGGTCAGCAGGCCCTCGGTGGAGGCGACCGCGCGGGGGCCGGTGTTGAGCAGCGCGAAGCAGCCGGTGCCGTAGGTGTTCTTGGCCATGCCGGGCTCGACACAGGCCTGGCCGAACAGAGCGGCCTGCTGATCGCCCGCGATGCCGGCGACCGGGATGCCCGCGGGCAACGCGCCGGCGGCGGTCTCGCCGAACACGCCGGCCGACGGCTTCACCTCGGGCAGCAGCGCCATCGGCACGCCGAGGATCCGGCAGAGCCCCTCGTCCCACGCGAGGGCGTGAATGTCGTAGCAGAGGGTGCGCGAGGCGTTCGAGGGATCGGTGGCGTGGACCCGGCCCCCGGTGAGCTGCCAGAGCAGCCACGAGTCCACGGTGCCGAAGCAGAGCTCCCCGCGCTCCGCCCGCGGGCGCAGCGCCGGATCGTGATCGAGCATCCAGCGGATCTTGGTGCCCGAGAAATAGGCGTCCACCACGAGCCCGGTCTTCCGGCGGATCTCCGGCTCCGCTCCCTCGGCGCGCAGCCGGTCGCAGAGCGCGGCGGTGCGCCGGCACTGCCACACGATGGCGTTGCCGATCGGGCGGCCGGTGGCGCGCTCCCACAGGACGGTGGTCTCGCGCTGGTTGGTGATGCCCACCGCCGCGATCTCGGCCGGCGTGATGCCGGCGGCGGCCACCGCCTGACCGAGGGCGTGCACGGTGGTGGCCCAGATCTGGGCCGGCTCGTGCTCCACCCAGCCTGGCTGCGGGAAGTGCTGCGGCAGCTCGGCGTAGCCCCGGGCCCGCACCGCCCCGTCGGGATCCACCAGCAGTGCGGTCGAGCCGGTCGTTCCCTGATCGAGCGCCAGGACGAAGCGGCGCGCGGTCACCGGCCGAGCACCGCCTTGGCGAGGTCCGGGCGATCGGAGATGACGACGCCCACCCCCTGGCCGACGAAGCGCTCGATGGCGTCCCGCTCGTTCACCGTCCACACCCCGAGGGTCAGGCCGGCCAGCCGCGCCTGCCGCGCGACGTCGGCGCTCACGAGGCGCTGCTCGAGGCCGACGAAGCCGATGCCGGCCTGGCGGAGCGACTCGAGCTCCCCCTCGATCTCGGTCGGGGGCAGCATCCGCGCCGAGTAGAGCGCCCCCACCCGCGCGTCCGGACGGAGCTGGCGCAGTCGCCGCCAGGTCTCGGCCTCGAACGACATCACGATCGCGAAGGGCGTGAACCGGTGGTGGTCGAGGACGGCGAACACCTTCTCCTCGATGTCGGGATACCGTCGCCGCTTCTCGTCGGTCTTGATCTCGAGCAGCATCTGCCGCTTGCCCGCCGCCGCGAGGGCCACCACCTGGTCGAGCGTCGGCACCGTCTCCGCGGTGACCCCGCCGCTCCGGTCCTTGAGGAGCAAGGCCCCGAGCTCGGCCGCGGTGCGGTCCCGCACCGGGCCGCTTCCGGTGGTGGTGCGGTCGAGCGTCGCGTCGTGGATCACCATGACCTGGCCGTCGCGGCTCAGGTGCACGTCGAGCTCGAGGTAGTCCACGCCGAGCGCCAGCGCGTTGCCGAAGGCGAGCAGGCTGTTCTCCGGCCAGAGGGCCGCCCCGCCCCGGTGGGCCGCGAAGAGCGGCGCGATCATGTCCGGCGCGGCCGCGGTCACCGTGCCGAGCACCGCGGAGAGGCCGCCGAGGGCCAATCCCAGGAGCAGGAGCCCTCTCACTTGTCGCTTTCCACCAGGCCCTTCACGAACCACCGCTGCATGAACACGATGATGGCCACCGGTGGCAGCAGCGCCATCATGGCCCCGGCCATGATCAGGTTCCAGGTGGGCAGGTCCGTGCCGCTGCGCGGGATGAGCTGCTCGAGCCCGATCACCACCGTCCGCATCGCCTCGGTGTTGGTGATCATGAGCGGCCACAGGTACTGGTTCCAGCCGAAGATGAACAGCACCACGAAGAGCGCCGCGATGTTGGCCCACGACAGCGGGAGCAGGAACCGGAACAGGAAGCGCAGCGGGCCCGCCCCGTCGAGCTGGGCCGCCTCCGCCAGCTCGTTCGGGATCGTCAGGTAGAACTGGCGGAACAGGAAGGTGGCGGT
>JBGQHJ010000172.1:0-9874 GCA_041497895.1 Methylomirabilia bacterium | reverse complement strand
GCTGCGCGACTCCGAGGGCTCGGGCGTGCCGATCACCGACGAGGGCATCTTCGAGGCGCAGCGGGCGCTCGCGAGCGAGGAGGGGCTCTACGCCGAGCCCTCCGCGGTGGTGGGGCTGACCGCGGTGATGCAGCAGGCCCGTGCCGGCCGTCTGGATCCCGATCAGCGCATCGTCGTCGTGCTCACCTCGGGCGGGCTCAAGGACTACGGGGCGAGCCGCGCCTGGCTGCCCGACGTCCCCGCCGCCGGGAGCGACTTCGCGGCGACGCTCCACACGCTCGAGGAGCGCTATGGCCTTCGGCTCCGGCCCTAGCCTGGGCGCGGTGCTGCTGGGCGAGAGCACCGCCGGCCACGTGGTCGAGCGGGCCCGTGCCGCGGAGCGGGCGGGCCTCGACAGCCTCTGGTTCATCGAGGACTACTTCCAGACCGGCGCCTTCGCGGTGGCGGGGGCCGCCGCCGCGGTGACCACCCGGATCGGGCTCGGCCTGGGCGTGGTCAATCCCTACACGCGTCACCCGGCCCTGCTCGCCATGGAGACGGCCACGCTGGCCGGCATCGCGCCGGGCCGCGTCGTGCTCGGGCTCGGGACCGGGGTGCGGCGGTGGATCGAGGACCAGATGGCGATTCCCGCGCCGCGGCCGCTCGCGACCCTCGCCGAGTGCGCCGATGTCGTGCGCCGGCTCTGGGCGGGCGAGCGGGTGAGCCATGAAGGCGCCGCCTTCTCGCTCCGGGAGGTCGCGCTCGAGTTCAAGCCCGCCCAGGCCGCGCTGCCGATCGTGCTGGGCGTGAAGGGGCCGCGCGCGGTCGGCCTCGCCGGCGCGGTCGCCGACGGGGTGGTGTGCTCGATCATGTCGTCGCCCGCTCACGTTCGCCGCGTGCGGGACACCGTGGCCACGGCGCGGAGCCGGGCCGGCCACGCGGGGCCGTTCCCGATCCTGGCCTACGTGCCGGTGGCGATCGGCCGTGACGCGGAGGCGGCACGCCGCTCGGTCCGCCCGCTGCTCGCGCGCTACCTGGCGCACCTGCACGGGCAGAGCCTGCTGGCCGACGCCGGGGTGACCGCGGCGGAGACGCTCGCCATCGGCGCGGCGCGGGCGGCCGGCGAGTCGGGGGCCGGCCGGGTGACCGACGCGCACGTCGACACCTTCGCGCTCGCGGGTACGCCCGACCAGGTGCGGGCGCGCCTGCGCGACTGGCGCGACGCCGGGCTCGACGTGCTGATCGCCCTGCCGTCCGGCCCGACCGACACGGTGGAGCAGCTGGGCGTCATCGGCGCCGAGCTCGGGCCGTGGTGGAGGAGCCGCGCGTGAAGTTCGGGGTCCACATCCCGACCTGCATCGAGGGCATGATGTACCCGGTGCCGTTCGCCAGGCCGTCCGACATCCTGCCCACCGCGCTCCTGTGCGAGCGGCTCGGGTTCGACTCGGTGTGGGGCAACGACCACATGACGACCCAGCGCTACGTGCAGCAGGAGTTCCCGGACCCGCCCAACTTCTTCGAGCCACTGATCACGTTCAGCTACTGCGCGGCCCGCACCACGCGGCTGCGGTTCGCCACCGGGATCATCGTGCTGCCGATGCGCAACATGCCGGTGCTCGCCAAGCAGGTGGCCACGCTCGATCAGCTCTCGGAGGGCCGGGTCATCCTGGGGGTGGGGACGGGGGCCTACCGCGAGGAGTACGAGGCCCTCTTCCCGGACGCGCGCGGGGTGCGCCGCGGAACCATCGTGGACGAGGGCATGCAGGCCCTGCGGCTGCTCTTCACCGAGCGGCGGGCGACCTTCCGCGGCCAGGCGGTGCACTTCGAGGAGGTGGAGTGCTTCCCGAAGCCGGTGCAGAATCCCATGCCGATCTACGCGGGGGGCAATCACCCCGAGGTGCGTCGGCGCGCCGGGCAGTACGCGCAGGGGTGGATGCCCGCGGTGCTCTCCCCGGAGGAGATCGAGCGCGGGGTCGCCGACATCCACCGGGCCGCCACCGCGGCGGGCCGCGACGGCTCCGCGATCGACATCGCCCCGCAGTTCGCGGTGTCGATCGGGCGCACCCACGACGAGGCGGTGGCCCGCTTCCGCGCCTCGCAGCTCTTCAAGCACCTGGAGTCGCTGAAGAAGTCGACGCTCCGAGAGCAAACCGGGGGCTTCGACGCGCGCAATTTGATCGGCAGCCCGGCCGAGATCTCGGAGCGCATTCGCGCCTACGAGCGGGTGGGCGTCACCACGCTCTCCGGGATGCTGTTCGTGGCCGGCTCGGTCGCCGAGATGCAGGAGGCCATCGAGCTGTTCGGCCAGGAAGTCGTGCCCAACTTTCGCTAGGCTCACGTTACCGAGGAGATCGTCATGGATCAGCACGTGAAGGCGCGGCTCACGAAGGTGCTCGACGCCGAGGGGCTCGACGCCATCGTGGCCAGCACGCCCGAGAACCTCCAGTACGTCACCGGCTTCCGCTCGATCGCCCACGCGCTCTTCCGGGGGCTCGAGCTCTACGGGGTGTTCACGCGCCAGGGGGTGGGGCTCGTCATCCCGTTCATCGACTCCACCGGGGTCTCGGCGGACGGCATCGAGGTGGACCGTCTCGCCTGCTACGGCAAGTTCTTCTTCAACTACGCCGACCCGCCCGGCGCGGTGGGCGCGCGGGTGCGCGAGATCACGAGCGCGCCCGCGGCGGGTCCGGGCGAGGCGCTGCGGGAGGTGCTGGGCGGCTTCGGGGCCCTGGGCAAGCGGATCGCCCTCGACGAGGCGGGGGTCTTCCCGGCCACGTGGCAGCGGCTCACCGAGCAGCTCGCCGGCACCACGATCGGGCCCGCCTACGCCCACTTCCGGACTGCCAGAATGGTCAAGAGTTCGCGCGAGATCGCCTGCCTCGAGAAGGCGGCCCTGATCGCGGAGGACGGCATAGCCGCGGTGCTCGGCATGCTCAAGCCGGGCGTCACCGAGCGTGAGGCGGCCAGCGTGTTCGAGCAGGAGGTGGTGCGCAAGGGGGCCCAGACCTTCTTCACGGTGGTGACGATGGGCCACCGGGCCGCCCTCGCGGACGTGTACGCCTCGGACGCGGCGCTCAAGGCGGGCGACCTCATCCGCCTCGACCTGGGCTGCGTCTACCAGGGCTACCGGTCGGACATCTCGCGCACCGCGGTGATGGGCGCGCCGAGCGACAAGCAGCTCCGCTACTACAACGCCGCGCGCGACGGGGAGAAGGCCGCGATCGCGGCGATGAAGCCGGGCGTCCCGGTCAACCAGATCTTCGAGACCGCGATGCGGGTGGCCCGCGCGAACGGCATGCCGCACTACGAGCGGAACCACGTGGGCCACGGGATCGGGCTCGAGCCCTACGATCCGCCCACCATCAACGCGGCGGCCGGCCTCGCGCTCGAGCCGGGCATGGTGTTCTGCGTGGAGACGCCGTACTACGAGCACGGGTGGGGTGGGATCCAGGTGGAGGACGCGGTCGAGATCACCACCGCCGGCGTCCGCCGGCTCACCCAGTCGAGCCAGGAACTGCAGATCGTCGGCTGAGGGCCGAGCGAGGAGAGCGCGATGACACGCACCGGACACCGGTTGATCGGGATCGCAATCGCAGTGGGGCTCGGCTGGGGACTCGCGGCGGACGCGCCCCCGGCCGGGGCGCAGGGGGCGCCGCCGATCCGGGTGGGGTTCTCGTCGGCCATGACCGGCCCCTCCGCGATCACCGGGGAGGGGGTCAAGTGGGCGGCCCAGATGCTCGCCGACGAGTACAACGCGAAGGGCGGCATCATGGGACGGAAGATCGAGCTCTACTTCGGCGACAACGCGGGCACCCCGGGAGAGGCGGTGAGCGCGGTGCGCAAGCTGGTCGACGTCGACCGGGTGGACGTCATCGTCGGCCAGACCCACAGCGGCGCGTGCCTGGGGGCCCTGCCGGTGGTCAAGGAGCTGCAGGTGCCGATGGTGATCGAGGCGTGCAGCCACCCGAAGATCCGCGAGCTCATCGGCAAGAACGGCAACGAGTGGGCCTTCCGGGTCAACCCGGACGACGTGATGCTGGCCAACCAGTTCGCCAAGCACATGGCCCGGTCGACCAAGACGGTGTCGATCTTCGCCCAGAACGACGACTTCGGGCGCGGGGCCGCCGCGGCCTACGACGCCGCCTTCAAGAAGGTCGGCATCACGCTGGTGAGCACCGAGTTCTTCGACCGCGGCCAGGCCGACTACCGGCCGGTGCTGACCCGGGTGAAGCGCGCCAACCCGGAGGCGGTGCTGCTGGTCATGCTGGCCAGCGAGGGCAGCGTGTTCATGCGGCAGTTCCGCGAGATCGGCCTCACCCAGAAGCTCTACGCGCGGGGGAGCATGGCCACCGTGGAGTTCCTCTACCAGGTGCGCGACACCCCCAACATCGCCGACGGCCTGGTCGAGGCCACCTACTGGACCCCCGTCCTCGATCCGGCGTGGGAGAAGCAGTGGCTCGAGCGCTGGAAGGTCCCGGTGCGCATCCACGGCAGCCTCGCCGCCATCGCGTTCCGCTACGCGGTCGCGCCCGCCATCGAGCAGGCCATCAAGAAGACGGGGCGAGCCGACCGCAAGGCGATCCGCGACGCGCTCGAGGAGGTGGACGTCCCCAACACCCCGGTGGGGCGGATCAAGTTCGACGACACCCACCAGGCGTTCATCAACATGCTCCTGGTCGAGATCAGCGGCGGCCAGCTGAAGGTGCTCGAGAAGATCCCGATCCAGCCGTAGCGGGCGCTTGAGCGATCTCGTCGAGCAGCTGGTCCACGGCCTCACCCTGGGCTCGCTGTATGCCATGGTGGCCACCGGCCTGGCCCTCATGTTCGGGGTGGTCCGCCTCATCAACTTCGCCCACGGCGAGTTCTACATGCTGGGCGGCTACGCCTTCTGGTACGCGTACGCCGAGCTGGGGCTGCCGTATCCGGTGGCGGGCCTGGCCGCGGTCGCGGCGATGGCGGTGTTCGGGCTCGCCTACGAGCGCGGGGTCATCCGCGCGATCCTGACCCGCACCTGGCACGTGCAGCTCATCGCCACGCTGGCCACCTCGATCACCCTGACCAACCTGGCGATCCTGGTGTTCGGCACCCAGCCCAAGGAGGTGCCGACGCGGCTGTCGGCCGCCATCCTCGACGTGGGCGGCGTGCGCATGGCGTGGCAGCGGCTGCTGGTGCTGGTCGCGGCGGTGGCGATCTTCGCCGGGCTCGAGTGGTTCGTGGCCCATGCCAAGCTCGGGAAGGCGATGCGTGCGATGTCCCAGAACCGGGAGGCGTGCGCGGTGGTCGGGGTCGACGTCCAGCAGGTCGCCCTCGCCACCTTCGGCATCTCGGCCGGCCTCGCCGCGGCGGCCGCCGCGCTGGTCTCGCCGCTCTTCAACATCTTTCCCGACGTGGGCGCGCTGCTCACCCTGAAGGCGTTCGCGGCGGTCATCGTGGGGGGCTTCGGCTACGTGCGCGGGGCCATCGCGGCCGCCTTCCTCATCGGCATCGCGGAGTCGCTCGCGGCCGGGTACGTGTCCTACGCGTACAAGGACGCGATCGCGTTCGTGGTCATGGTGGCGGTGCTGCTGGTGCGGCCGCAGGGGCTCTTCGGCCGGCGGATCGGGATCTGACCGTGCGCGCCGTGCGCTTCATCCTGGGCTCGGCCGCGCTCGTGGCGGTCCCGTGGATCGTCGCGGCGGTGCTGCCCGGGCAGCAGCGCTACGTCCTGCACGTGCTGATCTTCACCGCGCTCTACGGGGCGCTGGCGCTGAGCTACGACCTGGTGGTGGGCCACGTGGGAAGCCTCTCGCTGGCTCATCCCGCCTTCTTCGGGCTCGGCGCGTACACCGCCGCCCTCCTCGCGACGGAGGGCCGCTGGCCCTTCGCGGCCGCGCTGCCCGCGGGCATCGCGGTCGCCGCGGTGGTCGCGCTCGCGGTGGGCGTCCCCATGTTCCGGCTGACCGAGCACAGCTTCGCGATGGGCACCCTCGGCTTCGCCATCGTGACCCAGGTCGTGGCCACCAACTGGGTGGACTTCACCCACGGGCCGCTCTGCGTCACCGGCATCCCCAAGCCGCAGGTGGGCGCCCTCCGGATCGCCACGCTGCCCGCCTTCTACTGGATGGGACTGGCGACCGTGGCCCTGGTCGCCCTCCTCTACCGCGGGCTCACGACGTTCCGGCTCGGGCGGGCCTTCCACGCGGTGCGGGACAACGAGACGCTGGCCGCCGCCGCGTCGATCGACCCGCTCCGCTATCGCATGCTCGCCTTCGTCATCGGGGGTGCGGTGGCGGGCGGGGTCGGCGCGCTCTACGTCTCCTACGTGGGGGTGCTCTGCCCGGGGGAGCTGACCGTCAGCCTGAGCGTCAACCTCCTGGTCATGATCTTCCTCGGCGGGGTCGGGAGCCTGCGGGGCGTCCTGGTCGGCGCGGCCGCCTTCACCGCGCTGCCGGAGATCCTCCGGATGGCCCCGACCTGGCGCATGGTGATCTACGGGCTCCTGCTGCTGGTCATCGTGATCCGGGCCCCCGACGGGCTCGAGGGCCTGATCCGCCGCGGCTCGTCCCTCGGCCGGCGGGCGTCGGGGGCCTAGCGATGGCGCTCTTCGAGACGCGCGGGCTCACCAAGCGCTTCCTCGGCGTGACCGCGGTCGACGCGGTGGATCTCACCGTCGAGGCGGGAGAGCTGGTGAGCCTCATCGGCCCCAACGGCTCGGGCAAGACCACCCTGTTCAACTGCGTGACCGGCTACATGGCGCCGGACGAGGGCCGGGTGACCTTCCGCGGCCGCGACGTGACCGGGGTCGCGGCCCACCGGATCGCGCGCCTCGGCATCGGCCGCACCTTCCAGCTCGTCAGCGTGTTCCCGCGGCTGTCCGCTCTCGAGAACCTGCTGACGTTCCTGCAGCAGCACCAGGAGGAGAGCCTGCTCGGCCGGCTGGTGCGGGCGCCGCGCGTGCGCCGGCTCGAGGCGGTGGCGGTCGAGCGGGCCCGGAGCCTGCTCGACTCGGTGGGGCTCGGCGCGCGGGCGGACGTGCCGGCGGGGACGCTGTCCTACGGCCAGCGGAAGCTGCTCGCCTTCGCGGCCGCCCTGATGCCGGATCCGGAGCTGCTGCTGCTCGACGAGCCGGCGGCCGCGGTCAACCCGACCATGATCGAGCAGATGAAGGCCCAGATCCGGACGCTCCACCGGCTGGGCAAGACGGTAGTGCTCGTCGAGCACAACATGGACGTGGTGATGGACATCTCCCAGCGGGTGATCGTGCTGGACCACGGCCAGAAGATCGCGGAGGGTCCGCCGGAGGTGGTGCGCCGGGACCCGAAGGTCGTGGAGGCGTACTTTGGCCGCTGACGGACCCGGCGAGGTCCTGCTCCAGCTGGAGGACGTGCACGCCGGCTACGGTGAGATCGAGGTCCTGCGCGGGGTCTCGGCCGACGTGCGGACGGGCGAGATCGTGTCGATCATCGGGGCCAATGGGGCGGGGAAGTCCACCCTCCTCCGCACCGTGTTCGGCATGGTCACGCCCTCGCGGGGCCACATCCGGCTGGCCGGCCAGGAGATCGCGGGTGAGAGCCCGGTGCGCGTGCTGCGCCGCGGTTGCTCCTACGTGCCGCAGGGGCGGTGCAACTTTCCCGCGATGAGCGTGGAGGAGAACCTCGAGATGGGCGCCTACACCCGCACCGACGCCTCGGTGCGACGGGACATCGAGGCGATGCTGGAGCGTTTTCCCATGCTCGCGACCAAGCGCCGGGAGCCGGCCGGTACCCTCTCGGGCGGCCAGCAGCAAATTCTCGAGATCGCGATCGCGCTCCTGCTCCACCCTCGAATCCTGCTGATCGACGAGCCCTCGCTGGGCCTCGATCCCCGGATGGTGGAGATCGTGTTCTCGACCATCGTGACGGTCAACCGGGCGGGCACCGCGGTGCTCATGGTGGAGCAGAACGCCAAGCAGGCCCTGGCCATCTCGCACCGCGGCTTCGTGCTGGAGCTGGGCCGCAATCGGTTCGAGGGCACCGGCCGGGCGCTGCTGGAGAACCCGGACGTGCGGGCGCACTACCTGGGGGGATGAGCGATCGTCCGAAAGGGCAGGAGCACCGCGAGCGTCAGCACGACGCTCGGCCCGGCGAAGACCATGCGCGAGGCCCACGACAAGTGAGGAGGCGCACCATGATCAGACCGAACCTGCTCGCGTGGCAGTGGAGCGACTATGCGGCCAAGCACCGGGACCGCGTCAACCTGCTGCTGCACCTGGTGGCGGTACCGCTTTTCCAGATCGGGACGCTGCTCCTGGCCGCGGCCGCGCTCCGGCGCTCCGGGCTCGGGTCGGGCCTGGCCCTCGGCTGCCTGGTGGTCGCGGTAGTGGTCGAAGGTCGCGGCCACGCGCGCGAGCTCGAGACGCCCACCCCCTTCTCGGGCCCGCTCGACTTCGCGAGCCGCTTCGTGGTCGAGCAGTGGGTCACGTTTCCGCGCTTCGTGCTGTCCGGCGCGTGGAGCCGCGGCTTCCGGGCTAGGTGACGCGTCCGGTGCGGGCCGGGATCGCGGCCAGGATGGAGGCCCGCGCCGCCGCTGCCTCCGCGGCCGGCAGCTCGGTGATGCGGACGGTGCGCTCCACGAAGCGGCGCTCGTCGCCCTCCACGATCAGGTCGAGGAAGCGCAGGGTGCCGGGGATCGTGGCCCGCCGGCCGAGCGGGCCCGCCCCCTTCGTCTGCTTGCTCAGCAGGGCCTGGATGGTGCGGGTGACGCGGGGCAGGACGAGGCGGGCCGGCTCGTCGTCCACCTGCACCCGGTACACCCCGTCCGGATCCACCCCCTCGACGGCGAGTGGCTGCGCCCGGCAGACGCGCACCCGGATGCGTGTCTCGCCGGAGCGCGGATCGCGGCGGGCGTCGAGGACGACGAGGCCCTTGGTGCTCGGCTGCCGCACCAGCGGCGCGTCCGGCGCGGCGACCTCGAAGCGCAGGGTGACGGCTGCGCCGGGCGCCAGCGGCGGCACCGTGACCAGCGCCCCGCGTACCACGTGCACCAGCTCCTCGGAGCCCTCCCACACGCTGCCGAAGGGCCGCCGCTGCTCGATCGTCATCCCGATGATCCGGCGGGTCGTTGGATTGGTGACGGTCACGGTGAGACCGTCGTCGCGCGTCCGGAAGACCAGCTCCTCGTAGTCGGACATGCGCTGGTAGAGGTCGCGCTGGGTCGCGATCCAGAAGTTGTTCCGCTCGGCGAGGTTGATCGCGTACCGGAGGTAGTCGAGCGTGCCCTTGCCGTCGTTCACCGAGGGGTCCCGGGCCAGCTCCGGGTGGTACTGGAAGCTGTAGACGCCGTTCTCCAGGCGATCGTCCACCCCGGGGACGCGCGCGCTGTGGCCCCCGAAGATGGCCTCCACCAGCTCGAAGGCCGCGTCGAACTCGTGGGTACGGTCCCAGCCCCGCAGCGGGCGCCACTCCGCGTCGGTGGTGACGACCGGATGGAACGGGAACCAGATGCCGGGGGTGGCGATGGTGCGGCGCACGTCGGTCACGTAGGTCAGCGGCTTGCCGCCGATCTGCCCGCCCACCATCACCCCGGGGTTCCGCACCCCGTACTCGATCATGTGGTAGTAGCAGAACGTGCACGTGCCGAGGACGCGCTCGTCGTGCGCGTAGAGGTAGTCCATCGCGTCGAGGGTCTCGGGGTGCATGTGGCCGCCCGCGTGCCGGCCGCACGTGTAGACCGGGAAACCGAGACGCTCGGTGGCCCGGCGCACGTGCTCGTGGAGCCCGGTGCCGTGGATGGCGGTCGGCGGGTCCCCGATCGAGCTGTCGTTGTGGAGCGCGGGCTCGATGAAGTCGTGGCGGCTCGTCCGCTCGACCCATTCGGCGGCCATGTCCTCGGTGATGTTGGTCGAGAAGCCCGGGTCCTCGATGTCGTAGGTCGCGGG
>JBGQHJ010000171.1:0-9879 GCA_041497895.1 Methylomirabilia bacterium | reverse complement strand
TGTTCCACTCGTTGGCCCGCAGCTCGCTCAGGATGAACGCGCGCTCGAAGGCCTCGCGCGCCTCCTTGAGCGTGCGCTCGCGCTGGGCGTCGTCGGCGGGCGGCTCCGCGCCGCGCGGGCGGAGCGGGGGCGGGAGGTCTTCGGGGCCGATGACGTCCCGCGGCGTCATGATGACGAGCCGCTCCACCATGTTGCGCAGCTCGCGCACGTTGCCCGGCCAGTCGTAGGAGAGGAAGTAGGCGAGGGCCTCGACCGAGACCGTCTTGGGCCGCTTGCCGTTCTCGGCCGAGAACATGGTCACGAAGTACGCGACCAGCAGCGGGAGGTCCTCCTTCCGCTGGCGCAGCGGCGGCACCTCGATCGGGATGACGTTCAACCGGTAGTAGAGGTCCTCCCGGAAGGCCCCCGCCGCGATGCGCTCGGGCAGGTTCTGGTTGGAGGCGGCGAGGACCCGGACGTCGACCCGGATGGTGTCCTTGCCGCCCACCCGCTCGAAGGCCTGCTCCTCCAGGGCGCGCAGCACCTTGGCCTGGGTCTTGAGGCTCATGTCGCCGATCTCGTCGAGGAAGAGCGTGCCCTGGTCCGCGAGCTCGAACTTGCCGCGCCGCCGCGCCACCGCTCCGGTGAAGGCGCCGCGCTCGTGCCCGAACAGCTCGGACTCGATCAGCTCCTCCGGGATCGCGGCGCAGTTGACCTCGACGAAGGGCCCGTCGCGGCGCGCGGACAGCGCGTGGATGGCGCGGGCCACCAGCTCCTTGCCGGAGCCGTTCTCGCCCTGGATGAGCACGCGGCCGCTCGAGGGCGCCGCGATCGCGATCTGCTGTCGCAGGTCCTCGATGAGCGCGCTCCGGCCCACGATCTCCTGGCCGCGCTCGAGCTGGGCCCGCAGGTTGCGGTTCTCCCGCTCGAGCCGGGTGTGGTCGAGGGCCCGGCTGGCGATGAGCAGCGTCTTCTCGAGGGAGAGCGGCTTCTCGATGAAGTCGTAGGCGCCGAGCTTGGTGGCCTTGACCGCGGTCTCGATGGTGCCGTGGCCGGAGATCATGACCACCGCGGTCTCCGGGCGCACGCGCTTCATCTCGGCCAGGGTGTCGAGCCCGTCGATGCCGGGCATCCAGATGTCGAGGAAGATGACGTCGGGCGTCTCCTCCTGCAGCCGGGCGATCGCCTCCTCGCCCGAGCCCACCGCGGTGACTCGATATCCTTCGTCTTCCAGTACACCCCTCAAAGTCGTGCGGATCGCCCGCTCGTCGTCCACGATCAGGATGTGCTCGCCGGGCATCGGTTCCCTCGGCCTCAGGCCTGCACCGGCGCGGCCACCGGGCGCCCGGCGGGCAGCTCGACGACGAAGCGGCTGCCGTGTGGCGCGTTGTCCTCGACCCGGATCGTGCCGCCGTGGTCGGAGACGATCTGGTGGACGATGGGGAGCCCCAGCCCCATGCCGGTGACCTTGGTGGAGAAGTAGGGCACGAAGAGCCGGTCGCGGTCGTCGGGCGAGATGCCGGGCCCGTCGTCGGCCACCACGATGCGGGCCCGGTGGGCCTCGGGGAGCCAGACCGTCTGCACCACGACCTCGCCGGTGCCGCCCACCGCCTCCACCGCGTTGTCCACCAGGTTGAGAACCGCGCGCTTGATCTGGTCCGGGTCCACCTCGATGGGTGGCAGGTCGGGCGAGAACACGGCGCGGATCGCGAGGCTCGGATGCGACTCGCGGTAGAGCACCACCACGCCCTCCAGGAGCCGGGCCAGATCGGTCGGCTTGGGGGTGAGCGCGGGCATGCGCGCGAAGCGGGAGAACTCGTCCACGAGCTGCCGTAGCCCGTCGACCTCCTGGATGATGGTGCCGGTGGCCTCGTCGAGCAGTCGCTTCTCTTCCGGGCTCCGATCGGAGGCGAGTCGCCGCCTGAGGCGCTGGGCCGAGAGCTGGATCGGGGTGAGCGGGTTCTTGATCTCGTGCGCGATCCGCTGGGCGACCTCGCGCCAGGCGGCCAGCCGCTGCGCCTTGAGCAGCTCGGTGAGGTCGTCGAAGGCGAGCACCATGCCCACGTAGCCGCCGTCCGGCCCGCGCAGCGCGGTGGCCGAGGCCAGCAGGGCCACCGCCTGGCCGTCCCGCCGCAGGTGCACCTCGCGGTCGAGCATGCCCTCGCGCACCCGGCCCATGCGCTGGATCAGCGCGTCGATCTCCACGTACTCGGGGGAGCGGAACACCCCCGTGGCGGGGCGGCCCTGGACCTCCGCGGCGTGGAGCCCGAGCAGGCGCTCGGCGGCGCCGTTGATGGTGGTGACGCGGCCGTCCGGATCGAGCGAGACCACGCCGGTGGCGACCGCCTCCAGCACCGTCTCGGTGTAGCGGCGGCGCTCCTCCATCTCGGTGTGCTTGGCCTGCAGGTCCCGGTAGGTCTCCTCGAGCTTCGACTGGGAGGCGGCCAGGTCGCCGGTCATCCGGTTGAAGGAATCCACCAGGATGCCGATCTCGTCGTCGGCGCGCACCTCCACCTTGTAGGCGAGGTTGCCCGCCGCGACTTCTCTCGTCCCTTCGGCCAGCATCTGGATCGGCTCGGTGATCCCGCGCGCCAGGTAGAGCCCGAACCAGGTGGCCGAGAAGACGATGATCAGGGTCATCAGGAGAAAGAGCAGGATGTAGATGCCCTTGATCGGGTTCTTGAGGAGCCGGAGCTGCTTGTACTCCTGGAAGGCCTGGGTGATGTTGCGCAGCCGCGCTTCCAGGCGCTGGGTCACGTGGATGGCCACCACCATCGCGGCGGCGACCTGCTCGCCGTCGCGGATCGGCACCATGGCCTGGATCATGTCCCCGTTGTCCAGCTCGTGGACGGTGGTGATCTCCTGTCCGCCGAGCGCCTGCTTCACGTGCTCGCTGTTGGCCTCGCGGGTCGGGACCTTGGCCAGGACCGGGTTCTTGACGTGGACCAGCTCCTGCCCCTCGCGGTTGAAGATGGTGATGGCGGCGACCCCGAGCCGATCCTGCTGCTCGGCCAGATAGCCGGCGAGGCTCTCGCGCTTGCTCTCGGCAAGCAGCCCTTCACGCTCGATCACCTTGGACATGTAGCGCCCGTGGCGGAGGGCGGTGCCCTCGAGCCCCTGGTAGTAGGTCTGGGCCACCTCCATCGCCTGGTCGAGCGGCCGCTCCACCTGGGGCTTGAACCAGCCCTCGATCGAGGTGGTGATGAAGTTGGACGCGATCAGGAAGATGAGGATGCCGGGCACCAGGGCCAGGGCCAGGAAGGTGAGGACGAGCTTGGCCTTGAAGCGGGACCCGATGATCTTGTGCCGGCGCTCGAAGGAGAGCTTGACCAGGTTGCGGAACAGCAGCACCAGCAGCAGCAGGAAGACGATCAGGTTCAGGTTGAAGAGGAAGAAGACGATGAGGTTCGAGGCGAAGGGGATCTGGGGCGCGCGGATGCCCACCTCGAACACGGTGGCCACCACGAGCAGGATCAGGATGCCCGCGATGATGAGCAGGTTGCGCTTTCGCTTCTCCTGCTCGTCGAGCCGGTCCGGGCGGCGGGTGAGCGGCATCACTGGTTGCGCACCGGGGTGAGGAGGCCCGACTGCACCCACGGCGTCTCCTCCGCCTCGCCGGTCATGCGGGCGAACCACGAGTTGACGCCGCCGAGCGACACGTCCGAGCGCACCCGGACGTAGTAGAGCTCCTGCTTGTCGAGCGCGGCCACCGGGGCGAGCTGGCCCACCCGCAGCTCGGAGATCACGCGCTGGGCCTCGCGCAGGTCCTTGGTGAGGATCGGCTCGCGCGTCTCACCCTTGAGCGCGGCGACCTTATATTCCTTGGTCAGCACGTTGTAGGTGAGCTGGCGCTCCACCGTGCGCGCCTGCAGACGCCGGTCCACGCCCCAGCGGGTGTACTGCCACAGCTCGACGTAGTAGCGTACGTGGGCCGCGATGCCGGTGTGGATGGACTCGTGCAGCGCGTCGGGTACCGCGCCGAAGAGCACCACCGTGACCGTGACGTCGTAGTCGTTGAGGAAGACGGACAGGTTGCTGATCCGGACCTCGGCGCCCACCGGCGCGGGCCCGGACGGCAGCCCGAGCAAGAGGCCGGCGAGCAGGCTCGCGCCGAGCAGGACCTTCCCGAGCGGGCGGCGGCAGGTTCCCATGGCCAAGACGTCATTATAGCGTCGGGCCCAGCGGGGACGCGGGTTCGGAGCCGGCCCGGCGAGCCGGAGGGGCGGGGGCCTGGGAGCGAGGGCGCGACGCGGGCCGGCGGCCTAGAGGGCCGCCACACCCGGGAGGAAGCCGTCACCGGTGCTGATCACCGGCGCGGGAGCGGCGGGCCGGATGACCCGCGCGACGACGCGGCGCCGGTCCGCGGCGACCGCCTTCTGGATCGCCGCCACCAGCTGGTAGTTCAGGGCGTGGCCGGCATTGCGCCCCACCACCAGCGCCCGCAGCGGGCGCCCCAGCAGGAACAGGTCCCCGACCAGGTCGAGGATCTTGTGGCGCACGAACTCGTCCGGGTAGCGCAGGCTCTCGTTCAGGACCGAGCGCTTGCCTACCACGACCGCGTTCTCCAGCGAGCCGCCCCGGGCCAAGCCGTTCTGCCGCATCGCGGGCACGTCGCGCAGGAACCCGTAGGTCCGCGCCGCGGCCAGCTCCTGGGCGAACACGTCCTCGGTGATCCCGTAGGTGCCCGCCTGCAGCCCGATGACCGGGTGGTTGTTGTCGAGCGTGTAGCTGACCCGCAGCGAGTCCGCCGGCAGCACCTCGAGCCAGCGGCTCTCGGTCCCCACGCGAATCGGCGCGGTCACCACGATCGGACGGCGCGGCGCGGGTAGGGTGACGCGTCCCCCCGAGCGCAGCAGGTCCACGAACGGCTTGGCGCTCCCGTCGGCCGCCGGCACTTCCGGGCCTCGGATGTCCACCACCGCGTTGTCGATGCCGAGAGCCGCGGCCGCCGCCATGAGGTGCTCGATGGTCCGGACCCGCACGCCAAAGGCGCCGACGGTGGTCGCGGAGTTCGTGTCCACCACGTGGTCGGCATTGGCGGGGATTAGCGTGCCGTCGGCGGCGCGGAACAGGATGCCCGTGTCGGCCCCGGCCGGAGAGACCGTCATGTCGGCCGGCTCACCCGAATGGAGACCGATCCCGGAGAGGGTGACCGGCTGTCTCAGGGTCTGCTGGAGATCCATAGCCGTGGCTATAGTAGGCAAGCCAGATGCCACTGGGCACACAGATAGATAAGTAATTGTTTTGTTGGTCATTTATGGCCAGAGCGCAAGGCCGACGCTATGTAATTCGTTGCAAGAAAGACACACCCCCGGACTTTGCGCTGTGTCAGTTTCGCAACACTACACATCCAGGATCGCCCTCACGCGAAAGCCGATGGCCTCGTTCTCGACCGCGAGCCCGCGGCCCGAGACGTTGCGGATGGCGGTCCGGATCGGGTGGCGGGAGGGATCGATCTCCTCGCCCCGCAGGATGGCGTGCAGGCGGAGCGCCTCGCCTCCGGCCGCCGGCGTGGTCTCGAACACCGCGAACTCGATCGCCCGGCAGGCGAACCCCTCCACCTCGTGCACGTACAGGCACTCCTGCAGCCACGCCTGGAGCAGGGCGGAGGGGCCGACACCATGGGCGCGCACCTCGCGGGTGTCGCCGTCACCGACGGTGGCCGGATCGACGGCGGCGGCGAAGAGGGCGAGGGCGATGCGGGCGAAGGCCTCGGAGAGCGTGGCGCCCGTCGCGGTCAGCTCCACGGTCAGGCGCGCCCCAGGTCTCCGTAGCGGGCCTGCAGGAGCGCCACCGCCACCGCGCCCGCGGTCTCCGTCCGCAGGACGCGCGGGCCCAGGCCCGCGATGAGCGCGCCGGCCTCCGCGAGGCCGCGGACCTCCTCCGCGCTGAGGCCGCCCTCCGGTCCCACGATCACGGTGACGGCCTGGCACGGCCCGGGGGGCAGCAGGCCGGACAGCCCGCGCGGCTCGTCTTCCCACAGGCAGATGAGCAGGCCATCGCCCTCCGGGTCGGGACGCCAGCCCGAGAGCGCGCGGGGCGGCGCGATCTCGGGCACCGCGGCCCGGCCGCTCTGCTGGGCGGCCTCGCGGGCCACCCGCTGCCAGCGGGCGAGTCGCGATCTCCAGCGGTCGGGCTCGAGCCGGATCACCCCGCGCTCGGTCAACAGGGGGATGACGCGGGTGACGCCGAGCTCGGTGGTCATGCGGACGATGCCCTCCATCTTGTCGCCCTTGGGCACGGCCTGCGCCAGCGTCAGGCGCAGCGGCGACTCGGTATCGAGCCGGGCCCGGGCGACGACGAGGCCCTCGGCCCGCCGGGGTGCGATGGCGGTGAGCCGTACGGACAGGAGCTCGCCGTGAGGATCCACCGCCTGGACCAGGTCGCCCACCGCGGCGCGCAGGACCCGGCCCAGGTGGTGCGCAGCGGCGGCGTCGAAGGTCACGCGGTCTCCCTGGACCGCGCCCGGGGCCAGATGGAACCGGGTCACCGCGTCGGCGCGGCCAGGCGCAGCGAGGCCCAGCCCTCGAGGGCCAGGCGCGATCGGCGCTCGAAGCCCCTGGTGGCCAGCGCCTCGCTGACCCGGTCGTCCTCGTTGTCGAGCATGCCGCCCAGCACGAGCTGTCCACCCGGCGTCACCAGACGCGCGTAGTGGGAGGCCAGCGCCAGGTGGGTGTGGGTGAGCAGGTTGGCCAGCACGATCGGCACCGGCTCGGAGACGTCCTGGGGCTCGGCCAGCCGCGCGCTGAGACCGCGGCAGCCGTTCCGCTCCGCGTTGACCGTGGTGGCCGCGATCGCGTCGGGGTCCACGTCGATGCCGAGCACCGACCGCGCCCCGAGCCGGAGCGCCGCGATGGCCAGGATGCCGGTCCCGGTCCCGATGTCCAGCACCGCGGCGCCGGGCGCGGCGGCGAGGGCCTCCTCGAGGAGGACGAGGCACCCCTCGGTGGTGCCGTGGTGACCGGTACCGAACGCGCGCCCCGGCTCGATGACCACGGTCACCCGGTCGTCGGCGCCCGGCGCGATCCCGGGCTCCGCGCCGTCGAGCCAGGGCGGCAGGACCCGCAGCCGGCGCCCCACGAGCCGGGCGGGGAAGGACTGCTGCCAGGCGCTCGCCCACGCCTCGTCGAGCAGCGGCGCGATCTCGGCGTCACCGGCCTGCGAGAAGCCGAGCGCGCGGAGCGAGGCGCGGTAGGCGGCCACCGCGGCCAGGAGCGCGGTGGACGACTTCGACTCGGCGAAGAAGGCGCGCAGGCGCGGCGGGATTCCGGGGGCCTCCTCCTCGACGACGCCCAGGGCGCCCTGCTCCCAGAGGAAGTTGGTCAGCGCGTCGGAGGTCTCGGCGGCGGCGGGAACGGTGAGCTGCCAGAACGCCATCAACTGCCGAACAGCTGCTTCATCCGCTCGAGGAACTTGGACACGCGCGGGCTCGAATCGCCGTCGTGGGCGCCGCGGAACTCCTCCAGCAGCTCGCGCTGGCGGGCGGTCAGGCGAGTCGGCACCTCGACGATGACCTCGTAGACCGCGTCGCCCCGGCCCCGCCCGCGCAGGTGGGGCATGCCCTTGCCCTTGAGCAGGAGCCGCTGGCCCGGCTGGGTCCCGGCCGGGATTTTCAGGCGCGCGGTGCCGTCCAGCACCGGGACCTCGATCTCGTCTCCCAGCGCCACCTGCGCGAAGGTGAGCGGGAGCTCGCAGACGAGGTGCGCGCCGTCGCGCACGAAGATCTCGTGCGGGCGCAGATGCAGCACCACGTAGAGATCGCCGGGAGAGCCTCCCAGGAGCCCGCTCTCGCCTTCTCCGCTCAGGCGGAGCTGGTTGCCGTGCTCCACGCCCGCCGGGATGGTGACCTTGAGCAGCCGCTCGCGCGAGATGCGGCCCTGGCCCCGGCACGCCGCGCAGGGATTCCGGATGATCCGGCCCTCGCCGTGGCATTGTGGGCACGGGCGGGCCACCGTGAGGAAGCCCTGGGAGAAGCGCACCTGGCCCTGGCCGCGACAGGTGGCGCAGGTCTCGGGGTGGCTGCCCGGCTCGACGCCCGAGCCGCGGCAGGTCTCGCAGGCCTCGAGGCGGGGGACCTGCAGCTTCGTCTCGATCCCCTGGGCCGCCTCCTCGAGCGAGATCTCGAGGTCGTAGCGGAGATCGTCGCCCCGGCGCGCTCGGTTGCGCGCGCGCCCGCGGTCGCCGCTGCCGAAGAATCCCTCGAACAGGTCCTCGAAGATGGTCCCAAATCCGGGTTCGCCCATCCCGCCTCCGATCGTCCCGAAGCGGTCGTACTGGGCCCGCTTCTCCGGGTCGGAGAGGACACCGTAGGCCTCGCTGATCTCCTTGAAGCGATCCTCGGACTTCTTGTCCCCCGGGTTGCGGTCGGGGTGATAGGCGCGGGCGAGGTTGCGGTAGGCCTTCTTCAGCGCCGCGTCGTCGGCGTCGCGGGGGACCCCGAGGACCCCGTAGTAGTCCTTGGCCGCCACGCTACGAGTCGGCCGCCTGGTCCCGCTCGTCCGGCGCCATCGCCACCGTGACCATCGCCGGGCGCAGGACGCGGCCGTTGAGCAGGTAGCCGCGCCCGGTTTCGTCCGCGACGGTCATCTCCGGCAGGTCCGGACGCTGCACCCGGGCCACCGCCTCGTGCCGCTCGGGATCGAACGGCTGCCCCACCGAGCTGAACGGGGTGAGGCCGAACTTCTCGAGCACGCGCAGCAGCTCCCGCTGGATCAGCTCCACCCCGGTCGTGACCGCGGCCGCCGGCTCCGAGCGGGCCGCCAGCAGCGCCCGGTCGAGATTGTCGAGCACCGGCAGGAGATCGCGCAGCACCGACTCGTTGGCGTAGCGCGTGTACTCTTCCCGTTCCCGGGCCGCGCGCTTGCGCACGTTGTCGAACTCGGCGACGGTTCGAAGATAACGGTCCTGCTGGGCTTCGAGCTCCCGGGTCTTGGCCTCGAGGGCCTCCCGGAGACGCTGGTTCTCCTCGCCCCTGTCGTCCGCGATCGGCCCGTCGTAGAAGGAATCAGCCATGGCAGAAGGTAATTATAGCAGACGGCCCGCCGGGGCTCCGGCACGCCTCGGGGGGCCAGGGTGGCGGGGGAGGGCTACGGCAGGTAGAGCTGCTGGCGCACCCGGGAGAGCGAGCTCGAGACGATGCGCGCCGTCTCGTCGACGACTGCCATGACCTCGGAGTACGGCATGCGTCGGGGTCCCACCACCCCCAGCACCCCCAGGACCTGGTCGCGGTAGGTGTAGGTGGAGGTGATCAGGCTGCATCCGCGCATGTCCTCGACCGGGTTCTCGCTGCCGATCACGACGTGCAACCCGCGCTCCTCGGCCATGCGGGAGAGCAGGTCGACGAGCCGGACCTTGTCCTCGAAGGCCCGCAGCATCGACCGCAGGGTGGCGGTGTCCGAGAGGTCGGGGTGGTCGAGCATGTTGGTGGCGCCGCTCACGTAGAGGGTCCGGTCGCGCAGCAGGGCCACGACCTCCTCGAGCAGCCCACGGCTCCGCGTCCACAGCGGATCGAGTGGATCCGCGGGCGCGGCCAGCTCGTCGAGGATCTCCTGGAACGTCTTGCCGCGGAACCGCCGGGTCAGGGCCCGGCCGGTCTCGCGCAGCTCCTCGCCGCCCCCGCGGGGCGACACGGTCAGAGGGCGGGCGGTCACCCAGCCGGTCTCGGTGACGAGGACCGCAAGGGCCCGCTCCTCGTCGAGCGCCACCAGCTCGATGCGGTCGAGCGCGGTGTGCTTGAGCGGGGGCGCGAGCAGCACGCCGATCATGTGAGTGTCCGAGGAGAGGCGCGACGGCGTCTCCGCCATCAGCCGCTCCGCCGCGTCGGCGTGGGGCACCACGGGCGCGGCCGTCGAGGGCGCTTTGCCCGCGACCCACGGCACGCGCTGGAGGTGATCGACGTAG
>JBGQHJ010000170.1:0-9909 GCA_041497895.1 Methylomirabilia bacterium | reverse complement strand
TTCTCGAGCTCAAGCAGCGGCTTCTCGAACTCAAGCTCGTCCGGCATACTCGACGAGTATACTGCCCGGCCCGAGCAGGCCTTCCACTTTCGCCACCAGGTCGGGGGCCGCGTCCACCCCCAGCTCCTTCACCCGCAGCACCACCTCCTGCTCGGGCAGCAGCACGTGCAGGAAGAGCGGGGTCCGCCCCTCGTGCTCGTAGCAGGCCGCCTTCACCGAGGCGAGCAGGGCGGGCAGCGACTCCGCCGCCGCGCTCACCCGGATGCGGCAGGCGTGCGCGACGTCCTGGGGGCTGCCGTTCGCGTTTCCGTTGGCGTGACCGCCGCCGGTTGGATGTCCGTTTCCCACCGCTTCCTCCAGGGGCTTGATCTCCTCCGCCAGCACCACCCGTCCCTTGTCGCTGTCGTCGGCCCGGCCCTTCACGATCACCGGCCCCTTGTGGCGCAGCGCGCTCGCGCAGCTGCGGTACGGCTCGGGGAAGATCGTGAGCGGCACGCTGCCGTCCACCAGCTCGAGGGTGGCGAAGGCCATCCGGTTGCCGCTCTTGGTCGCGCTCTCGCTGAACGCGCTCACCTGCCCCAGCAGCAGGACGCGCGATCCGGTCGAGCGGGCGGCCAGGTCCGCGGCGTTGAGGGCGCCGATGCGCCGCACCACCTCGCGGTACTGCTCGAGCGGGTGGCCGGAGAGATAGAAGCCCAGCACCTCGCGCTCGAAGGCCAGCATCTCCTCCTGCGGCCACTCCGGCACCCGGGCCGCGGGCGACACGACCGCCTTGGGAGCGTCCCCCCCGCCGAGGGCGTCGAAGAGCGAGACCTGTCCTTCCTCCCGGTCGCGCTGCCGCCGCTGCCCGCCCTCCATCGACTGGTCGAGCGAGGCGAGCAGGCCCGCGCGGGTGTTGCCGAGCGAGTCGAACGCGCCCGCCTTGATCAGGCACTCGATCACGCGCCGGTTGACCAGGCGCAGGTCGACGCGCGCGCAGAAGTCGTCGAGCGCGGTGAAGACCCCGTCGGTCTCGCGCACCTTCACGATCGAGTCGATCGCGGTGGCGCCCACGTTCTTGATCGCGGCGAGCCCGAAGTGGATCGCGTCGCCCGCCACCGTGAACTGGGCGCGCGAGACGTTGACGTCGGGCGGCTCCACCCGCAGGCCCATCGCCCGCGTCTCCTCCACGTACTGCACGATCTTGTCCGTCTTCTCCATTTCGGAGGTGAGCAGGGCGGCCATGAACTCGGTCGGGTAGTTGGCCTTGAGGTACGCGGTCTGGTACGCCACGACCCCGTAGCACGCGGCGTGGCTCTTGTTGAACCCATACCCCGCGAACTTCTCGATCAGGTCCCAGATGCGCTCGGCCTTCTTCACCTCGATCTTGTTGGCCTTGCAGCCCGAGACGAACTTCTCGCGCTGCTGGGCCATCAGCTCTCGGTCCTTCTTCCCCATCGCCTTGCGCAGGGTGTCGGCCTCGCCGAGCGAGAAGCCGGCCAGGTCGGCGGCGAGTTTCATGACCTGCTCCTGGTAGATCATGATCCCGTAGGTCTCCTGGAGATGGCTCTCCATGAGCGGGTGCTCGTAGGCGATGGCGGCGCGACCGTGCTTGCGGTTGACGAAGTCCTCGATGAGATCCATCGGCCCCGGGCGGTACAGGGCCACCATCGCGATGATGTCCTCGATGCGCTGGGGCTTGAGACGCTTGAGCGCGTCCCGCATGCCGGCCGACTCCAGCTGGAACACCCCGAAGGTGCGGGCCTCGGTCAGGAGCTGATACGTCCCCGCGTCGTCGAGGGGCAGCGCGTCCGCGTCGAGGCTGATCCCGCGCGACTCCCTGATCAGCCGGAGGGCGTCGGTGATCACGGTCAGGGTCTTGAGCCCGAGGAAGTCCATCTTGAGCAGGCCGAGCTTCTCGATCGGCCCCATCGCGTAGCCGGTGATCAGCTCGGGCCGCTTGGGGTCCTTGTAGAGCGGCACCCGCTCCATCAGGGGCTCGTCCGAGATGACCACCGCGGAGGCGTGCACCGAGGCGTGCCGGGTGCAGCCCTCGAGCGCGCGGGCCACCCCCCACATCTCCCCCACCCGCTGGTCGCGCTTGACCTGCTCGGCGAGCGGCGGGGCCTTCTCGAGCGCCTCGGCGAGCGAGATGTTGAGCGGGAAGCCGGGCACCAGCTTGGCGATGCGGTCGGCCTCGCCGTAGGAGAAGCCCAGCACGCGGGCCACGTCGCGGATGACCGCCTTGGCTCCCATGGTCCCGAAGGTGATGATGTGGGCGACGCGGTCGGCCCCGTAGCGCTCCACCACGTAGCGGATGACCTCGTCGCGGCGGTCGTCCGCGAAGTCGATGTCCATGTCCGGCATCGAGATCCGCTCGGGGTTGAGGAAGCGCTCGAAGATGAGCCCGTAGCGGATCGGGTCCACGTTGGTGATGCCGAGGCAGTAGGCCACCAGCGACCCGGCCGAGGAGCCGCGGCCCGGTCCCACCGCGATGCCCTGGCGCCGGGCGTGGCTGATGAAGTCCCACACCACCAGGAAGTAGCCCGAGAAGCCCATCTTGGAGACCACGCCCAGCTCGTAGCGCAGACGCTCGACGATGGCATCGCCGGGCGACGTCCCGTAACGGCGCGCGAGCCCCTCGAAGGCGAGGTGCTCGAGGTAGGAGTCGAGGGTGTAGCCCTCCGGCACCTGGTAGTTCGGCAGGTGGAACTGGCCGAACTGCAGATCGACGTTGCAGCGCTCCGCCACCGCGAGCGTGTTCCGGTAGGCCTCGGGCAGGTCCTTGAAGACGGCCCGCATCTCGTCGGCCGACTTCACGTAGAACTCGTTGCTCGAGAACTTCCACCGGTTGGGGTCGCTCATGGTGGTGCCGGTCTGGATGCAGAGCAGCGCCTCGTGGGCCCGCGAGTGCTCGGCCTCCAGGTAGTGCGAGTCGTTGGTGCCGCAGAGCGGAGCGCCGATGGCGCGGGCGATCTTGACGGTGCCCTCGGTCACCGCGATCTGCTGCTCGAGGCCGTGCGACTGCACCTCCATGAAGTAGTAGTCCTTGCCGAAGACCTCCTGGTACCAGCCGGCGGTCTGCTGCGCCTTCGCCGCGTCGCCCGCCGAGAGCATCCGGCTCACCTCGGAGTTGAGGCAGCCCGACAGCACGAGGAGGCCGTCGGCGTGCTGGGCGAGCAGCTCCCGATCGACCCGCGGCTTGTAGTAGTAGCCCTCGAGGTAGGCCTTGGAGACGAGCTTCATGAGGTTGGCGTAGCCCGCCGCGGTGCGCGCTAGCACCGTGCAGTGGCTCGCGCCCTCGTAGCCCCCGTCCTGGCTCGACCGCTCGAAGCGGCTCCCGGGGGCCACGTAGAGCTCAGAGCCCAGGATCGGCTTCACCCCGGCCTTGCTGCACGCGGTGTAGAAGTCCACCGCCCCGAAGAGGTTGCCGTGGTCGGTGAGGGCGAGCGCCGGGAACTTGAGGGCCTTGGCCCGGTCCACCAGCTTCTCCAGGCGCGCCGCGCCGTCCAGCAGGCTGTACTCGGAGTGCACGTGCAGGTGGACGAAGTCGGCGTGTTTCATTTATCTAGCCTGAATGTGAAAGACTTCGGTTGGGCGGTTGGACTCCTTCGCGCAAGCGCTCATCCGACCTGCCTCGCGCGTGCCCATTTCCAGCTCGATGTGGAAGACTTCGGTTGGGCGGTTGGGCTCCTTCGCGCAAGCGCTCCTCCGACCTGCCTCGCGCATGCCCATCGATAGGCCGGGGCGTCGGGTCAACCGATATTGCTGGATGGGTGCGGGCCGGCGGGTCACTCCCACTCGATGGTGCTCGGGGGCTTGGAGGAGATATCGTAGACGACGCGGTTGACGCCCTTGACCTCGTTGATCACGCGGCTCGAGATCTTTCCGAGCAGGTCGTAGGGCAGCCGCGCCCAGTCGGCGGTCATGGCGTCCTGGCTGGTCACCGCCCGCAGCGCGATGACCTGCGCGTAGGTGCGGAAATCGCCCATCACGCCCACGGTGCGGATCGGCAGCAGCACCGCGAAGGCCTGCCAGATCTCACGCTCCAGGCCGGCCTGGCGCACCTCGTCCTGGACGATGGCGTCGGCCTCCCGCAGGAGCGCGAGCCGCTCCTCGGTGACCTCGCCCAGCACCCGGATGGCGAGCCCCGGGCCCGGGAACGGCTGACGCCAGATGATCTCCCCGGGCAGCCCGAGGAGGGCGCCCAGCTCGCGCACCTCGTCCTTGAACAGCTCGCGCAGGGGCTCGACCAGCTTGAAGCGCATGTTCGGAGGCAGGCCGCCCACGTTGTGGTGGGTCTTGATGGTGGCCGACGGGCCCTTGAACGACACCGACTCGATGACGTCGGGGTAGAGCGTGCCCTGGGCGAGCCACGGGATGTGCCCGAGCTTCCGCGCCTCCTCCTCGAACACCGCGATGAACTCCGCCCCGATCGTCTTGCGCTTGATCTCCGGATCGCTGATCCCCTCGAGACGATCGACGAACCGCTTGCTTGCGTCGACGTGGATGAGGCGCATCTTGAACGTGTCCCGGAACGTCCGCACCACCGCCTCGGCCTCCCCGCGGCGCAGGAGCCCGTTGTCCACGAAGAGGCACGTGAGCTGATCGCCCACCGCCCGGTGGATCAGGGCCGCGACCACGGAGGAGTCCACGCCACCGGACAGCGCGCAGAGGACCGGATCCTTGCCCACCTGCCGGCGAATGCTCTCGACCGCGGAGTCCACGAAGGACGGCATGGACCAGTCGGCGGTTGCGCCCGCCGCGCTGAGGAAGTTCTTGAGCACCGTCTTGCCCTGGGGCGTGTGCGCGACCTCGGGGTGGAACTGCACCGCGAACAGGCGGCGCACCGGGTCGGCCATGGCCGCGACCGGACAGTTGTCGGTGGCGGCCAGGCTCGTGAAGCCCGGGGGCGGCTGCAGCACGGTATCGCCGTGGCTCATCCACACGGTCACGAGCCCGTCGGCCTCCGGCTGCACGCCGTGGAGGAGCCCCTCGCGGCTCAGCAGGCGCAGGCGGGCCTTGCCGTACTCGCGCCGCTCCGCCGGGACGACATGGCCGCCCAGGAGGTAGCCCATGGCCTGCATCCCGTAGCAGATGCCGAGCAAGGGGATCCCGGACTCGAGCAGGCGCTTGTCGGGCAGCGGGGCCTCGTCCTCGTACACGCTCGACGGGCCCCCGGAGAGCACGATGCCGGTGTAGCCGCTCCCGAGCACCCGATCGACGGGCTCGGTGCACGGGAGGATCTCCGAGTACACGCCCAGCTCCCGGATGCGGCGGGCGATCAGCTGGGTGTACTGGCCGCCGAAATCCAGGATGACTATCTTAGTCGTCATCGGGCAGTGACTCCGCGGGGCGGTAGGGCCTCTTCGCCCCTTTGGGGCTCATCGGGGTGGCGACGCAACCGGCACTGCCACGACCGGCACGGACGGGACCGGCACTGACCCGACCAACACCGGCGCAACCGGCTGCGTGCACTGCGTGCCGGATTTCTAGCGCGGGGTGCCCAGCTTCTGGGCGCGCTGGAAGACCTTGCCCTCGGTCTTGATCGAGGGCGCGATGATCAGCTCGGTCTGCTGCAGCTCCCGGATGTTCATGGCGCCGACCGAGCCCATGCAGGTCCGGATGGCGCCCACCAGGTTGAGGGTACCGTCCTCGGTGAAGGCGGGCCCGAAGAGAATCTGCTCGAGCGGTCCCGCGACACCGACCCGGATGCGGGTGCCCCGCGGCAGGTTCGAGTGCGGGGTGGCCATCCCCCAGTGGTAGCCGCGGCCCGGGGCTTCCTGGGCGCGCGCGAAGGCGGAGCCGATCATGACCGCGTCCGCGCCGGAGGCGAACGCCTTGCAGATGTCGCCGCCGGTGGTCATGCCGCCGTCGGTGATGATCGGCACGTAGCGGCCGGTCTTCTTGTAGTAGAAGTCCCGCGCCGCCGCCGAGTCCGCGGTGGCGGTCACCTGGGGCACCCCGAGACCCAGCACCTCACGGCTCGTGCACGCCGCTCCCGGCCCGACCCCGATCAGGAGCGCGTCGACCCCGCAGCCCATCAGCTCGAGACACGCCTCGTAGGTGACCACGTTGCCCACGATGAGCGGAATCGAGAGATGCTTCTTGAGGTTGCGGAGATCGACCGGGGTGTACTCGCTCGCCACGTGCCGCGCGGTGGTCACGGTGGACTGCACGACGAAGAAGTCGGCGCCCGCTTCCTCCGCGATCTTGGCGAAGCGCTCCGCCCGCTGCGGGATCGAGGACACCAGCACCGGGCCGCCGCCCTTCTTGATCTCGCTGATCCGCTTGTGGATCAGCTCTTCCTTGATGGGCTCGCTGTAGATGCCCTGGATGATCTTGGTGGCTTCTTCCAGGCTGGCGGAGGTGATGCGGTCCAGCACCGCGTCGGGGTTCTCGTAGCGGGAGAAGATGCCCTCCAGGTTCAGCACCGCGAGGCCGCCCACCCGCCCCATCTCGATGGCGAACGAGGGGCTGACCACCCCGTCCATGGCCGCCGCGATGATCGGGATCGGGAAGCGATGCCCGCAGAGCTCCCAGGAGATGTCGACCTCGCCGGGGTTGATGGTGAGGGCGCCGGGAACCAGCGCGATGTCGTCGAAGCCGTACGCCGCCCGGGCCTTCCGCCCTCGCCCGACCCACATCCCCATACGCCCCGCCTCCTGGCCTCATCCGGCCTGGCCCGGCGCCGCGTCCCGGCCGCCCGAGCCCTGTATGTAGAGAACCGTGCGCGTCGACCTACCGTAGGTTGGGGTGAAGTATACGAGCGCTCCGCCCCGGGTGTCAACCGGGGGTCACACCGAGGCGCCCGGGTGGGCCCGCTCCCAGAGCATGCGCAGGCCTTCGAGCTTGAGATCGGGGTTCACGAACTGCAGGCACTGCACGACCTCGCGCATCTGGCCCACCAGCCCCCCGGTGCCGACCACCTTGACGTCGCCCTCCATCTCCCGGCGCATGCGCTCCACCAGCCCGTCCACGAGCCCGGCCCAGCCGTAGATCATCCCGGACTGGATGTTGGTCACGGTGTGCCGGCCGATGGCGTCCTTCGGGCGCACCAGCTCGACGCGGAAGAGCCGTGCGGCGCGCGAGACCAGCGCCTCCGCCGCGGTGTTGATGCCGGGCGCGATCGCGCCGCCGATGAACTCGCCGCGCCCGTTCACGCAGTCGAAGCGGGTGGCGGTGCCGAAGTCCACCACGATGAGCGGGGTCCCGTACAGCGCGATGCCGGCCACGCAGCTCACCACCCGGTCCGCCCCGACCTCGCGCGGCACGTCGACGTTGAGCGGGAGGTCGGCGGTGACCCCCGGCTCCACCGTGAGGGGACTCACCCCGAAGTACCGATCGCACATCCACTCGAGCGCCTGCTGGATCGGCGGCACCACGTTGGAGATCGCCACTCCGGTGATGTGCTGCTGCTCGATCCCGCGGGTGGCCAGCAGGGTCTGGATGAAGACGCCCCACTCGTCCGCGGTCTGCTCGCGCCGCGTGGTGAGGCGCCAGGACGCGCGCAGGCGCCCCGCCTCGTAGATGCCGAGCGAGGTATTGGTGTTGCCGACGTCAATGACCAGCAGCATGGACCGTCCCCTCCTCGACCGCGGTGCCCGAGACCACGCGGGCCAGGTGCCCGTCGGCCGCGCGGGCCAGCAGGACCCCGTCCGCTCCCACGTCCTCGGCGCGACCCATACCGCCGTCGGGCAAGCGCACCGACTGTCCCGGCAGCATCGAATGGGCGAGCCACGCCGCCCGCAGCGCCGCGAATCCCCCGCCCTGCCAGCCAGCGTAGCGGCGCCCGAGCTGGGCGAGCAGCGCGGCGAGCAGCGCGGCGGCGTCGTGATCGCGGCCGGTGAGGAGCCGCAGCGACGTCGCCCGGTCGGCGAGAGAATCCGGAAAGACGGACTGGCCGAGGTTGATCCCGATGCCGAGGATCACGTGGTGCACCCGCGCGTCCGCCCCGGACGCGGCTTCGGCCAGGATGCCGCACACCTTGCGCCCGTCGACCAGGAGGTCGTTGGGCCAGCGGATGCGCGCGCGCACGCCGGTCGAGGCCGCGAGCGCCTCCGCGACCGCGAGCCCAGCCACCAGGGAGAGCTGGGGCACCACCGCGGGAAGGCAATCGGGGCGAAGGAGCACCGAGCAGAGCAGGGACTCGCCGGGCGCGTCCCACCACTCGTGTCCACGCAGACCGCGACCGGCACGCTGGTGGCGCGCGATGACCACCGTGCCCTCGGGCGCGCCGGCGGCCGCGCGGCGCTGGATCTCGGACTGCGTCGAGTCGACGACGTCGAGAGCGGTCACCGAGAAGTGCAACGGTGGGTGGCTCGGCCTCTTCGCCCCTTCGGGGCTCATCGGGATCCGTGACCGGCCCGGGGCGCGGGCGCTCGCCTATCCGAGGGCGGCCAGGCTGGCCGCGAGCTTCTGCTCCGTCTCCCGCTGCTCGGTCAGGCGCGCGCGCTCGCGCTCCACCACCTCGGCGGGCGCGCGCTCCACGAACTCGGGCCGGCCGAGCTTGCCCTCGAGGAAGGCGATCTCCTTCCGCGCGCGCTCGACCTCCTTGCGGAGGCGCTGCCGCTCGGCGTCGAAGTCGACCACGCCCTCCAGGCGCACGAAGACGTCCCCGCTCGGGGTGGCCGCCATCGCGGAGTTGGCGGGGCGGGCTCCGTCGGCCGACACCGTAATCGCGGCTCGGGCCAGGCTACCGATCACCGCCGCGCCGTCCGCGAGCGCGGCCGTCACCGCAGGGCTCGCCGGCTTCACGCTCACCGCGAGCTCGAGCGCGGGCGAGATGCGGCTCTCGCTGCGGATGGTCCGGATCGCGCTCACCACGTCGAGCACCGGCGCCATGAGGCGTTCCGCCTCCGGGTCGCGTCCCTTGCGAGAGGCCTTGGGGAACGGCGCGATCATTATGGAGTCGCCCGCATGGGGCAGCCGCTGCCACAGCTCCTCGGAGATGAACGGCATGAACGGGTGCAGCAGGCGCAGCGTCGCCTCGAGCGTCTCCACCAGGGTGCGCTGGGTCATCGCGCGGGCCGCCGGGCTCTCCGGCTGGTACAGGCTCCGCTTGGCGATCTCGAGGTACCAGTCGCAGTACTCGTGCCACAGGAACTGGTAGACCGCGGAGGCCGCGTCGTTGAACCGGTAGCTGTCGATCGCCTTGCGTACCTGGGCGGTGGCCTCGGTGAGGCGGCTCTTGATCCAGCGATCGGCCACCGACGGCGTCCCGCGCCGGGCCAGGGCCGGGTCGTAGCCCTCCAGGTTGGTCAGCACCAGCCGGGCCGCGTTCCAGATCTTGTTGGCGAAGTTCCGGTAGCCCTCGATCCGCTCCTCGGCGAGGCGGATGTCGCGGCCCTGCGCCGCGAGCGCGGCCAAGGTGAAGCGGAAGGCGTCGGTGCCGTACCGGTCCATCACGCTCAGGGGATCGACCACGTTCCCCTTCGACTTGGACATCTTCTGGCCCTCGGCATCGCGGATGAGGGCGTGGATGTAGACGTGGCGGAACGGGACGTCCCCCATGAACTTGATGCCGAGCATCGCCATCCGTGCCACCCAGAACGTCAGGATGTCGAAGCCGGTGGACAGCACCGAGGTCGGGTAGAAGACCTTCAGCTCGGGGGTGGACTCGGGCCATCCCAGGGTAGAGAACGGCCAGAGTCCGGAGGAGAACCACGTGTCGAGCACGTCGGTCTCCTGGCGCAGCGGCCCCTTACATTGGGGGCACTCGCTGAGGTCGGTGCGGGACGCGTGCATGCTGCCGTCCCGGTCGCAGTACCACACCGGGATCCGGTGCCCCCACCACAGCTGGCGCGAAATCGTCCAGTCGCGGATGTTCTCCATCCAGTGGAAGTACGTCTTGCTCCATGCGCGCGGGACGATCTTGATCTTGCCGGAGCGGACCGCCTTGATCGCGGGCTCGGCCAGGGGCTTCATGCG
>JBGQHJ010000169.1:0-9921 GCA_041497895.1 Methylomirabilia bacterium | reverse complement strand
CCGGTGAAGATCGGCACGTACACCGCGCCGGCCTTCCAGGTGCCGATCATCGCGATCAGCATCTCGGGGACGCGCGGCAGGAAGCCCGCGACCCGGTCGCCCCGCCCCACCCCGTGCGCCCGCAGCAGGCTCGCGAAGCGGCCGGTCAGCGCGCCGAGCTCGTCGAACGAGTAGGTGCGGTCCTCGCCGTGCTTGCCGAGCCATCGGAGCGCGGGACCCCCGCCCGCGTGGCGATCCACGATGGTCCGGCCGAGGTTCACCGGCTCGCCCGCGGCCCAGCCGAGTGCCCGGGCGCTCTCCTCCCAGCGAAAGGCGCGGCATGCGTCGCGATAGCTCGGCCGGCTCATCGTGCCGGGCCGAGCATACCCCCAGAGCATCCCCTGTGTCCGCCCCCCTTGCGGAAGCCCCGGCCGCCGGGATACACCAGTCTCCGTCGGCATCCCCACCCCCAGGAGAGCGAGCATGACCGAGACCGCGACGACCGAGAAGCTGCTCCTTCAGAAGGACGGCCCCATCGGCTGGATCACCTTCAACCAGCCGGAGAAGCGCAACGCGGTGAGCCAGGAGATGTGGCAGGCCATGCCCGAGTACGTGGCCGACCTGTCGTCGGACCCGGCCATCCGCGTGGTGATCCTCCGCGGGGCCGGCGAGGCCGCCTTCGTGGCCGGCGCCGACATCTCCCAGTTCAAGGATCGGCGGCGCAACGCGGCGGACGAGGAGGAGTACCGCCGGATCTCGGGCGCGGGCTCCGAGTCTCTCGCCCGGCTCGGCAAGCCGCTGGTGGCCATGATCCACGGCTTCTGCATCGGCGGCGGCGTTTCCATCGCCATCACCTGCGACCTGCGCATCGCGGCCGACGACGCCCGCTTCGGCATCCCGGCGGCCCGCCTGGGCCTGGGTTACCACTACAAGGGGATGGAGAAGCTGATGTCGCTGATCGGCCCCGCGTACACCAAGGAGCTCTTCTTCACCGCCCGCACCGACTTCAGCGCGCAGGACGCGCTCCGCATGGGCCTGGTGAACCAGGTGGTGCCGAAGGCCGATCTCGAGCGCTTCACCCGCGACTACGCGCTCACGATGTCGCGCAACGCGCCGCTCACCCTGCGCTCGGCCAAGGCCAGCGTGGAGCAGCTGCTGCGGCCGGACGCCCAGCGCGACTACGCGCTGCTCGACAAGCTCATCAAGGACTGCTTCGACAGCCAGGACTACCAGGAAGGCGTGAAGGCCTTCTCGGAGAAGCGCCGCCCGCAGTTCCAGGGGCGCTAGCGCGACGGCGCGCCGGCGCTCACCGAGTCCGGCGCGCCAGCATCTCCGCGAGCAGGGCGTTGACCTCCTCGGCCGCCTCGTAGTTCACCCAGTGCCCCGCGCCGTCGATCACCCGCATCTCGAAGCGCGGGTCGGCGGCGGCCAGCACCCGGCGGCTCTCGTCCAGGTGGTGGCTCGTGAAGGCGTCGCGGCCGCCCCAGATGCCGGCGAGGTGGGCGCGGACGGCGGGCAGCGCCCGGAGCAGCACGTCGGACACCGGGATCGTGCCCGACTTGAATCGCGCGCGCCGCACGTTGTCGATCTGGAGCGTCACCGCGAGCTCGTCGGCGCTCTCGGGCCGGGCGAGCATCAGCGTGCGCAGGTTCTCGCGGTGCACCTGCCGGATGGCCTCGGGCGTCATCCCCGGCTCGAGCCGGAGCAGCGGGCGAGGGGACGCCGGCTCGAGCCCGAGCCCACCGGGGCCCAGCAGCACGAGGGTCCGAAGCCGCGTGCCGAGCCGTGCGGCCACGAGCCCGCCGATGATGGCGCCGAACGAGAAGCCGGCCAGGTCGAAGGCGGCCGGCGGCGGCAGCATCCGGTCGATGCCGGCCGCGACCAGCTCGGCCAGGCGGTCGGCGGTGTGCGGCTCGGGCGGCGCGTCCGACTCGCCGTAGCCGGGCATGTCGGGAGCGAGCACCCGGTGGCGCGCGGCGAGCGGGAGCACGTTGCGGATCCAGTGCGTCCAGGAGCCGCTCGCCCCGTGGAGCAGCACGAGCGGCGGCCCCGCGCCCCAGGCACGCCACACCATCGCGCCGCTCGCCACCGCCGTGACGGTGCGCGTGACGCGCGCTTCGATCTCGTCGATCACGTGGGCGGCGCCGCCGGGTTGATGAGCGCCGCCCAGTCCACCGACTGCTGGTACGCCGCGGCCGCCTGGATCAGCGTGTCCTCGCGGAAGTAGGGCGCCACCAGCATCAGCCCCACCGGCAGCCCGCCGATCTTCGCGCACGGCACGCTGATGGCCGGGTGCCCGGTGTAGTTGAACGGGCACGTGTTGGCGATCACCGGGCCCAGGTCGAGGCTCCGCTTGCCCCCGAGCATGGTGAGCTCCATCGCGTCCTCGTGGTCGCGCGGCTCCTGCCAGCGCGGCGCGGTCAGCGGGATGGTCGGCATCGCGAGCACGTCGACGCGGGCGAAGACTCGATCGTACTGGGCCACGAAGGTGGGTCGCACGTTCTGGGCCTTCGCGTAGAGGCGCCCGCCGTAGTTGCGCTGGAGGTAGTAGCCCTGCAGCAGGTTCAGCTTGAGGTTCGGCGAGAACTCACGCGCGTGACTCTGCTTGAGGCGCCCGAAGATCGAGATCAGCGAGGACGGGTAGTGGGTCTTGGCCCCGGTCCCGCCGAAGTGGGTGTCGTACATCCGCTTGCCGCCCTCGAGGTAGATCGGCAGCAGGGCGGGCAGCGCCTTGGTGTGGAGCGGCACCGACACCCGCTCCACGCGGGCGCCCGCGCGCTCGAGCGTGCGCACCGCCTCCATCACCGCCTCGTCGACCGCCGGGTCGCCGCCCTTCACCCCGAAGCCCTCGTCGAGCAGCCCGACGCGCAGGCCCTTCACCCCGCGCGCGAGGGCGGCTGGATAGGGCGGCAGGGTCGCGGGCACGTCGCCCTGGCGCGGGTCGAGGCCGTCGCGCCCGGCCATGACCTGGAGCGACACCGCGATGTCCTCCACCGTGCGGGCCATCGGCCCCACGTAGTCGATGGTGGGCTCGAGCCCGAACACGCCGGAGTGCGGGACCAGGCCGTGGGTCGGCATGAGCCCGAGGATGCCGCACCACGCGGCGGGCAGCCGGATCGAGCCGCCCTGATCGCCGCCGAGCGCGATGTCGACCATCCCGCCCGCCACCGCCGCCCCCGAGCCCGACGACGAGCCGCCGGTCACGTGATCGTGCCGGTGCGGGTTGAGCGGCCGGCCGTAGTCCCCCACCCCGGAGAGACCGGGGCCGCCCCACGAGAACTCCTCCATCTTGAGCTTGCCCACGATGGTGGCGCCCGCGTCGAGGAGACGCGTGACCACGGTGGCGTCGAAGTCCGGCACGTAGCCGTCCATCATGTGCGAGCTGAACGTCATCGCCACCCCGGCGAGCGCGATGTGATCCTTCAGCGCGACGGTCTTGCCGTGGAGCGGGCCGCTCGCCGCGCCCGGCACGCGGCAGCGCGTGATGAACGCGCCCAGCGGATCCTCGGCCGCCGACGGCCGGCGGCCCGGGTCGCGATCGGTGAAGCGAAGCGGCGGCCGCCGCTCCTCCACGCGCATCTCGTCGAAGGCCTCGAGCGACGCGATGGTGTCCATCATGCGCGCCTGGATCATGCGCGCCTCCATCGGGGTCAGGTCGAAGCCCAGGGCACGGCCGTACTCCATCACCTCGTCGACGTCCGGTCGCCTCAGCATGGCTCGGTTCCTCCGATCGGGATAGGGCGTTGCGGCTGCATGATGCCATGGACTATAGTGGGCCGGGCCCGCGGTGTGGCGTGCTCTCGCAGCGAGCAGCCGCCGACACCGATCGGGCCAGTGGACTTTCTGGAGAACGATGGTCACCGTGACCGCTGAGACGTCCGTATCGTCCTCGCTGGACGAGACCTGGACAGCGCTCGGCCGGCGAAATACGTACTTCTACTTCCCCGGCATCGCCCCCGCGACCGCCAGGGGCGGCGGCCGGCTGACCCACGCGCTCGACCTGCCCATCGTGGACCGGCAGGAGCAGACCGCCACCCTGTCGGTGGGGCGCGCGGGCCGGAACGGCCGGCGCGAGCGCCGCTTCACCCTGCGCGGCCCGCTCGTCACGGTCGCGGGGCGCTGGCAGCTCGAGCCCGGCGACGCGGAGGTCCGGGTGCGCCTGACCCTCGACTACGAGATCGCCCCCGACCTCAAGACGCTGGCGGTGAACACGCTGCGCAGCCGGAGCCCGCTGCCGATCCGCACCGACGCGGACGCGATCCTGAGCCGGGCGGTCGACCAGTTCTTCGAGACGCGCTTCGCCGAGCAGGCCGCCATCTACTGCGAGCAGGTGCGCGCGCGCCTGAGCGGGCAGCCGGCATGATCGTCTACGTGCTGCAGCGCCTGCTCGGCCTGATCCCGGTGCTGTTCGGCATCACGGTGGTGATCTTCCTCACCATGAAGCTCATCCCGGGCGACGTCGCGCGCGCGCTGCTGGGCCCGATGGCCAACGACCAGTCGCTCGCCCAGCTGCGCCACGCCCTGGGGCTCGACCAGGCCATCCACGTGCAGTACGCGAAGTGGCTGTGGCGGGCGCTGCACGGCGACCTCGGCCTCTCCCCCATCGTGCACAAGCCGGTGGTCGAGCTGCTGCTGCCCAAGTTCGGCAACACCCTGATCCTGGCCGGCGCGAGCTTCGGGCTGGCGGTGGTGGGCGGCGTCGCGGTGGGCGTGCTCGCGGCCTCCCGGCAGCAGACGGTGGTGGACCGCGCCGCGATGGGCGCCTCGCTGGTCATCGGCAACATGCCGCCCTTCTGGCTGGGCCTGGTGCTGATCGTGTTCTTCGCGATCAACCTGCGCTGGCTCCCGAGCCTCGGCATGTACTCCTCGCGCGGCCCCGGCGGCTTCGAGGACCTGCTCGCCCACCTGATCATGCCCGCGATCGCCACCGCGGCGGCGCCCGGCGCGATCATCGCCCGCATGACGCGCGCCTCGGTGCTCGAGATCCTCGGCCAGGACTACATCAAGGTCGCGCGCTCGAAGGGGCTCCCGGAGCGCGCGGTCCTGGGCCTGCACGCCCTGCGGGTGGCGTGGCCGCCCATCCTGACCATCTCGGGCCTGCAGCTCGGCTACCTTCTGGGCGGCGCGGTCTTCACCGAGGAGGTCTTCGGCTGGCCCGGCCTCGGGCGCCAGCTCGTCTCCTCGGTCATCGCGCGCGACGTCCAGGCGGTCCAGGGCGCCGCGCTCTTCATCGCGCTGTCGTTCGTGATGGTCAACCTGGTGGTGGACCTGCTGAACCTCTACCTCGACCCGCGCTCGCGGCCGGCCTGATCGTGGCGACCACCTCGACCGCCCTCGCCGTGACGCAGGCCGGGACGCGCCCCCGCCTCCGGAGCGGCGCCCTCGCCCAGTCCGCGCGGGTGTTCGCGCGCGACCGCCAGGCGATGGTGGGGCTCCTGATCATCGCGATCGTCGGCGGCGCCGCGCTGGCCGCGCCGCTGATCAGCCCGTGGGACCCGCTCACCTCCGCGAGCGTCGAGCGGCTCTCGCCCGTCGGCACGCCGGGTCACCTCCTCGGCACCGACGAGCAGGGCCGCGACATCCTGAGCCGCCTCATCTGGGGCGGTCGCGCCTCGCTGCTGGTGGGCATCCTGCCCACCGTGACCGCGGGCGCGGTGGCGCTCGGCCTCGGGCTGCTGGCCGGCTACCTGGGCGGCGCGGTCGACCACGTCATCATGCGCGCGCTCGACGTCTTCTTCGCGTTCCCGCTCGTGCTGCTCGCCATCGCGATCGTGGGCGTGATCGGCCCCGGCATGGGCAACCAGATGTTCGCGCTCGCGGTGGTCCTGGTGCCCTACAGTACCCGCGTGGTGCGCACCGCCACCCTGTCGGTCAAGCCGCTCGAGTTCGTCGAGGCGGCCCGCGCCCTCGGCGCGAGCGGCGGGCGCCTGATCGGCCGCCACCTGCTGCCGAACGTGCTGCCGCCGCTCCTGGTCTACACCAGCACCCTGGTCGGGATGATGATCGTGGCCTCGGCCGGGTTGAGCTTCCTGGGCCTCGGCGTGCAGCCGCCCACCCCGGACTGGGGCGTGATGGTGGGCAACGGTCGCCTCGTGCTCTATCGCGCCGCCCACGTGGCCACCATCCCCGGTATCGTGATCGTCGTCGCCGCGCTCGCGTTCAACTTCGTCGGAGACGGTCTGCGCGAGGCCCTCGACCCTCGCGCACGCCACTGAGTCCCCCCGCGTCGAGCCCAAGGAGAAGAGTCATGGACGCCGAGAAGATCGACCTAATGATGCGCATGCTGCCCGACGGCGTGAGCCGGCGGGACTTCCTCCGCACCGCCGCCGCCGGCGCGGCGGGAGCGGCGGGCACGCTCGCCCTACCCAAGCGTGGGCGGGCGCAGACTCCCAAGAAGGGCGGCACGCTGGTCTACGGCATGGAGGGCCCGTCCGACATCCTGGACCCGCAGGCCACCGGCTGCTGGCTCACCTACCGGGTGACCTTCCAGATGTTCGAGGGCCTGCTCGCCGAGGAGCTCACCCGCGCGGATGTCGCGATCCCGAAGGTGGTCCCCAAGCTCGCCGAGTCCTACACCACGGCCAAGGACGGCCTCTCGCGTACCTTCAAGCTGCGCAAGGGGGTCAAGTTCCACGACGGCACGCCGTTCAACGCCGCCGCCGCGGTCTTCTCCTGGGAGCGGATGTACAAGAAGGACGCCCCGCACTTCTACGCCCGGGCCAACAGCTACACCTCCTACGTCGTCGAGTACATCACCGGCGCGGAGGCGGTCGACGAGTACACGCTGAAGCTCACGTTCAGCAAGCCCTACTCGGAGTGGGAGCGCATGACGCTGCAGAGCTGGGGCGAGCCGATGATGGTGAGCCCGACCCAGGTCAAGAAGACCGGCAACGAGAAGTTCGCCGACGCCCCGGTCGGCACCGGGCCCTTCAAGTTCGTGGAGAACGTGCCCGGCGACCGCATCGTGCTCGAGCGCTTCAAGGACTACTGGGGCACCGCGGCCAACGTGGACAAGCTGGTCTTCCGTCGCCTCGACGACCCGGCGGCCCGGGTGGCCGCGCTCCGCACCGGCGAGGTGGACTTCATCCTGGCGCCCCCGCCCGACGAGGTGGAGGCGCTGCGGAAGGACAAGTACCAGGTGCTGCAGTCCAACGCCCCTCACATCTGGTACTGGCACCTGAACATGAAGGACGACAAGTTCAAGGACGTGCGGGTGCGCAAGGCGCTCCAGATGTCGGTCGACAAGGACCGCATGTGCAAGGAGCTGCTCCGCGGCACCGCGAAGCCGGCGTGGAGCATGATCTCGCCCGCCACCGTCGCCTACGACCCGAAGTACAAGCCCTACTCCTACGACCCGGAGAAGGCCAAGGCGCTGCTCAAGGACGCGGGCCTCGGGGGAGGCTTCGAGACCACGTTCTGGACCTCGACGTCCGGCTCGGGCCAGATGATCCCGGTGGCGATGGCGGAGTGGATCCAGCGCGATCTCGCCAAGGTGGGGATCAAGGTCAAGCTCGAGACCTTCGACTGGATCACCTACCTCTCCAAGATGTTCCAGGGCCTGCGGCCGGGCCACGGGGCCTACCAGCTCTCGTGGGGCATGACCAGCAACTTCTGGATCGACATCGTGGCCCGCTCCACGCGCCAGCCCGACAAGGGCGTCAACGTGGGCTGGTACGCGAACCCGAAGGTGGACGGCCTCCTCGACACCGCCCGCGCCGAGCTCGACGAGAAGAAGCGCGCCGCGGTCTACAAGCAGATCGACCGGATCATCATGGAGGAGGACGCCGCGTTCTTCCCCATCTGCAACGACCTCAACCTCGTGGTGCTGAGCCCGAAGGTGAAGGGCTTCGTCAATCCCCCCGAGGAGTGGTTCCAGCTCTGGACCCCCTGGGTCGAGGCCTAACTTAGCGGGCTGCTCAAAAAGGTCCAGCTGCGAGGCGGCGCCGGCCGGCTGCACGCGAGGCGTACTCTCTGTACGTTGAGCGTGCAGCCGCCGGCGCCGCACTCCCGCAGATGGGCCTTTTTCAGCAGCCCGCCGGTCAGGGGTTGGTGGTCGTGTAGCGGACGGAGTGGGCCGCGTGGGCCTGCCAGTTCTCGCCGTAGCGCGCGGCCAGGGTGGGCGCGTGGATGACGAGGAGGTTCTCCGCGCTCTCCCGGTCCGCCGCGACCGTGAAGCCGAAGCTCCCGGTGAGCACGACCTCGGCGTCGATCACCATCACGTTGCTGTTGGCGGGATGGGCGCGGTCGACCAGGACCATCACCCCGTCCCGCGCGAGCGCGTCCGCGGACGACATCCGGCTCTTGGCGTGCTTGCGATCCAGGATGACCTCGACCTTGACGCCCCGGTGCTGGGCGTCGATCAGCGACTTGGTGATCTGGGGCGAGCTGAGCGCGACGGCCTGCACGAGCACGGTGTGGCCGGCCCGCCCGACCGCCTCCACCACCGCCTGGGCCGCGCCCCCGCCCGGCGAGAAGTAGGCCGCCCAGGGGCGTGACTGCTCGGGCTCGAACACCCGCGGGGCCTGGGCCCGGACGCTCGTCGCGGCGAGGGTGAGGACGAGGGCCACCGCGATCGCCAGATGCCTCATATCGACGATCATCGCACGGCTGGCAACCCACACTATGGAGGGCATTTCCTTCCCGGCCGGGCTATCTTTGAGGTAGCCATGTACTCGACCCTGTCGAGGCGCACCTTCCTCATCAGCGGCGTGGGCGCGGGAGCCGGCCTCCTCGCTCCGCGGTGGGCGGCCGCCGGCCCGGCCCCGGACCGGTTCCTCATCGTCAACGCGGACGACCTCGGCCTCTCCGCGCAGGTCGACCGGGGCCTCTTCGAGGCCCACGACGCCGGCATCGTCACCAGCGCCAGCCTCCTGGTCGACGGCCCGGACGCCGAGGCCGCGGTGGAGCAGGCCCGGAAGCGCCCGAAGCTCGGGGTCGGCATCCACGTCTCCTTCGACGAGCGCGGCAAGCTCTTCACCGACATGCAGGACCTCGCCGCGGTCCAGCAGCAGATCGACCGCCAGCTCGCCGCGTTCGTGCGGCTGGTGGGGAGTCCGCCGGACCACATCGACTCCCACCACCACATGCACCGCCTCTTCAACGTCGCGCGCCTGTTCCTCGTCGCGGGCCGCCGCTACAACGTCCCGGTGCGCGGCTTCTCGGACGTGGTGTTCGTGGGCCGGTTCTACGGCCAGCCCGAGTTCGGGAAGACCGACCTGTCCAAGATCAGCCCGGAGGTCATGATCGCGATGCTGCGGGCGGTGAAGCCCGGCGTCTCGGAGATCTCCTGCCACCCCGGCCACGTCGAGACGCGGCCCGACGCGATCTACAACCGCGAGCGCGAGGTGGAGCTCCAGACGCTGACCGACGAGCGGGTCAAGGACACGGTCACCGAGGAAGGGATCCGGCTGATCAGCTACCGCGACTACGCCCGCATGACCCGGGACGCCCGCTGATCAGATCCTGATGAAGATGCGCCGCCGGTAGAGAACGCTCAGCAGCCCCAGCCAGAGCACCACGTAGGAGACGGCGTAGGCGAGCGACGCGTTCGCGGGCGCGAGCCACGAGGCGTAGAAGGTCTCGTACACGTACGTCTTGAGCACCACCGGCTCTCCGTCCGGCCCCGCGATCACCAGCCAGTCGAGCACGATCGCGATCAGGGTCGACAGCCAGTAGGCCGCGATCGCGTTGGTCCCGAAGACGAGGAACGGCCACGTCCACCGCCGGAAGCCCTTCACGTCGACCAGCCAGTAGGTCGCGGCCAGTACCAGGCAGGCGAGCCCCGCGGAGAAGAGCACGTAAGAGCTCGTCCACAGGCTCTTGTTGATCGGGAAGACGTGGCTCCAGATCCACCCCACCAGCAGGGTCATGCTGCCCGCGTAGAGGAACCCGAAGGCCTTCACGTCCGGGCCGCGCCGCGTGCGCACCCAGTGGCCGGCCAGT
>JBGQHJ010000168.1:0-9990 GCA_041497895.1 Methylomirabilia bacterium | reverse complement strand
CACGGAGATCCGCTCGGTGACGGCGGCCCGCGCGGCCCCCCGGAGGTAGCTGATCGTCATCCGTGTGTCCGGGTCGAAGTGGATCGCGGTGATCGCGTCACGCACCGAGGAGCCGGAAGCCCAGTCGCGCTCGATGCGCAGCACCTCGCGCCCCGAGAAGATCTGGCGCACCACGAGCGCGCGCCCGACCACCTGCGCCATCAGATGGCGGTGAGTGTCCGCCGCGAGCACGTCCGGCAGCGGGCGGGAGAGCTGCCGGCGCTTCGCCTCGAAGAAGTACGACACCGGGCCCGAGCTAGTGTCGAACCGGACCTCCGCGAAGGCGGCCTCGTGCCAGATCACCGCCGGTCGCGGCAGCGTGGCGACGCCGGGCGGGGGCTCGAGCCACACCGGCTTCTCCGGATCACCGTAGTAGTAGCCGACCCGGCAGTCGTGATCGGTGCGGCACCGGCTGACCAGCCCGGTGCTGGGAAACGCGGCGCGGTAGATGCAGCGCGACGGCTGCTCGGGACCGGCTCCGGCGCAGTCTCCCGCGACCGGCTGGGGCGTGGCGGCGGCCGCGGCCGACAGGAGCCCGGCCAGCAGGAGCGGCGGCAGCGTGGGCAGCGCTAGGTCTTCTGCGAGGTGAGCAGCTCGGTCATGCGGGTGAAGAACTGGTCGAGCATCATCTTGGTGACGCCGCCCAGCATCCGCTGCCCGACGCTCGCGATGAGCCCGCCGACCTGCACGTCCGCGTCGTAGCTCACCCGGGTGCCGCCGTCCACGTCGGAGAGCTGCATGCCCGCGTCGCCGCGCACGAAGCCGGGGCCGCCGCTGCCCTCCACCGCCATGCGATACCGGTGAGGCGGCTCGAGATCGCTCAGCTTCACCTTGCCCTCGAACGTGCCCTTGATCGCGGCAACGCCGATCTTCATGGTGGCCTTGTACTCGTTCGGCCCGATCGCCTCGAGCTTCTCGCAGCCCGGGAGGGCCTGGGCCAGGACGTTGGGATCCAGGAACGCGGCCCAGACCTTGTCGCGCGCGGCCGGGATGTCGGCGGAGCCCTCGATCTTCATCTAAGCGCCCCCGAGCGTGCGGACCGCGGCGGCCATCCGCCGCAGGCCCTCCTTGATGTTGTCGAGTGAGGTAGCGTAGGAGAGACGGATGTGGGCGTCGGAGCCGAAGTCCACCCCGGCCACGGTGGCGATGCGCGCCTCGTCGAGCAGGAACGCGCAAACGTCGGCGGAGCCGCGCAGCACCCCGCCCTTGCCGCGCTTGCCGAAGAGCCCGGAGACGTTCGGGAAGGCGTAGAACGCGCCCTTCGGCATCACGCAGCGCACGCCCGGGATCGCGTTGAGCCCCTCCACGATCACCCGGCGCCGGCGGTCGAACTCCCCCGCCATCTTGGCCACCTCATCCTGCGGCCCGGCGAGCGCCTCGACCGCGGCCCACTGGGCGATCGAGGTGGGATTGGACGTGACCTGGCTCTGCACGTCGGTCATCGCGCGGATGATCGGCTTGGGGCCGGCCGCGTAGCCGATGCGCCAGCCGGTCATCGCGTACGCCTTCGAGCACGTGTTGACCACGATGGTGCGCGCCTTGATCTCGGGCGAGAGCGACGCGATCGAGACGTGACGGCCCTCGTAGGTGAGCGACTCGTAGCACTCGTCGGAGACGACCCAGAGGTCGCGCTCGGTCGCGAGCTTCGCCACCTCGGCGAGCGCCTCCCGGGAGAACACCGCGCCGGTCGGGTTGCCGGGGCTGTCGAGCACGATCATCTTCGTCCGGGGGGTGACCGCCGCCCGCAGCGCGGCCGGATCGAGATCGAACCCGGTCGACTCCTGCGTGATCACCGGGACCGGCACCCCGCCCAGGAGGCGCACCTGCTCCGGGTACGACACCCAGTAGGGGCTCGGGATCAGCACCTCGTCCCCCGGGTTCACGAGCGCCATCACGATGTTGTAGAGGGTGTGCTTCGCCCCGCAGGAGACGGTCACCTCGTCCGGCGTGTACTCGAGCCCGTTGTCGCGCTTGAACTTCTGGCAGACCGCGGCGCGCAGCTCGGGAATCCCGCCGACCTCGGTGTACTTGGTCTGCCCCTGCTCCAGCGCGCGGATCGCGGCGGCCTTGATCCGGGCGGGGGTGTCGAAATCGGGCTCGCCCGCGCCGAAGGAGATCACGTCGATCCCCTGCGCACGCATGGCCCGGGCCTTGGCCTGCATGGCGAGGGTCGGCGAGGGGGCGAGCGTCTTCATGCGGTCGGCGAGCATGGCGTCCTCTCTCAGTGGTGACTCGAGAACTTCTGGGCCAGGCGCTCCTCCACCGGTGGCGGCACCATGCCGGTGATGGGCGCGCCCAGGGACGCGACCTCCTTGATGAGGCGCGAGGAGATGTAGGTGTAACGCTCGTGGGGCATCATGAACACCGTCTCCACGGTGTGACGGAGCTTCCGGTTCATCAGCGCCATCTGGAACTCGTACTCGAAGTCGGAGACGGCGCGGAGGCCGCGCACGATGCAGTCCGCACCCTCGCGATCCACTAGATCGATCAGGAGGCCGTCGAACGAGGTGATACGCATCCGGCTCATGCCGATGCCGGCGGTGCACTCGTCGATCAGCTCGAGGCGCTCCTTCACCGTGAACAGCGGCTCCTTCGACGGGTTGGCCACCACCGCGACGATCAGCTCGTCGAAGATGCGCAGGCTCCGCTCGATGAGATCGAGATGCCCGTTGTGCATCGGATCGAACATGCCTGGATACACCGCCCGCTTGCCCACGCTCTACCCCTGTCTTCTTGAAATCTGGCGATCTGGAAACGCCCGAAAACGCTGCTCAGTCTACCCGCGGCGTCAGGAAAGTCAAGGTTGTCTCCCCGAACCGCCGCGCCTTCCACAGCGCGAGCACGCCGGGCGACGAAGGCGGCGGCGTCTTGGTCATGTGCTGGAGCACGACCACCGCGCCGGGCAGCAGGACGTCGCCGGCCGCCACCGCCTCGAGCGCGGCCGCCGCGCGCGGAGAGTCATAGGGCGGATCGAGAAAGACCACCGCGAAGCGCAGGCCCTCCGCCGCGAGGTCCGCCACCGCGCGCGCCGCGTCCGCCCGGAGCACGCGCGCGCGCTCGCCCAGGCCCAGCCGCTCGACGTTGTCGCGCAGCGCGCGCAGGGCCGCGCCGTCCTGCTCCACGAAGGTCGCCGACGGCGCGCCCCGCGAGAGGGCCTCGATGCCCACCCCGCCCGCGCCCGCGAACAGGTCGAGGAACGGCCCGCGGTCGAGGAACGGCATCAGGGTGTCCAGGCAGGCGATGCGGACCTGGTCCGCGGTGGGCCGCGTGGTACGCCCGCGCGGCGTGGTGAGCCGCTGGCCCTTGAGCGCCCCCGCCAGCACGCGCATCAGGGAGTGGTCTCGGACGGGCCCACCCGCCGCCCGTCCACTCGCCACTGGCCGCCTTCGCGCAGCAGCGCATACTCCACCCGCTCCCACACCGGGCTCTGCTCGGTGCCGCCGGTCGCCTCCACCACGAAGACGACGCGCGAGGGACTGCGCCGGATCTGGAGCACGCGGAAGTCCGAGAACCGCCGCTCGCCCGCCCCCCTCGCCTGCGCGTACTCCTCCACCGTGCCCCGGCCCTGCCGGCTCCACTCCGCCTGCACCCGACCGGACAGGAGGCTCCAGCACGGCGCGAACCGGCGGGTCCGCTCGCACGCCTGGTAGTACTCGAGCACCTGCCGGGCGCGGGCCAGCTCGACGCTGTTCTGGGCGAGGACGGGCGCAGGCGCGGCGCCCACCCCGAGGGCCAGCGCGCAGCCGCCGAGGGCGCGCCACCGGAGGCCGCGCATCAGCCGACGCCCGCCAGGTCGAGCTTGCCGCGCCAGCGCTGGAGCAGGGCCGCGCGCAGCGCCCGGTGCTCCGGGGCGATCAGCTGCGGGTCGTCGCGGATCAGCGCCACCGCATCGCGCCGCGCGGCCTCGAGCGCGGCCGCGTCGCGCAGCAGATCGGCGACCCGGAACTCGGGCAGCCCCGACTGGCGGGTGCCGAAGAAATCGCCGGGGCCGCGCAGCGCGAGATCGGCCTCCGCGATCTTGAAGCCGTCGGTGGTGGCGGTCATCGCGTCGAGCCGTCGCCGCGCGTCCTCCGACGCCGCGCCCGAGAGCAGGATGCAGTAGCTCTTCCACGGGCCGCGGCCGACCCGCCCCCGGAGCTGGTGGAGCTGGGAGAGACCGAAGCGCTCGGCGTGCTCGACGAGCATCACCGAGGCGTTGGGCACGTCGATGCCCACCTCGATCACGGTGGTGGAGACCAGGATGTGCAGCGCCCCGGCCTTGAACTCGCGCATCACGCGGTCCTTCTCCGCGAAGGCCATGCGCCCGTGCAGCAGGCCGACCCGGAGATCGGCGAAGACCTCGCGCTGCAGGCGATCCGCCATCTCGGTGGCCGCGCGCAGGTCGATCGCCTCCGACTCTTCCACCAGCGGATAGACCACGTACACTTGCCGGCCCGTGCTCACCTGCTCGCGCAGGAAGCCGTAGATCTGCCGTCGGGCCGACTCGGTGCGGGCCTTGGTCACCACCGGCTTCCGGCCCGGCGGGAGCTCGTCGATGACCGAGACCTCGAGATCGCCGTAGAGGGTGAGGGCGAGCGTGCGCGGGATCGGGGTGGCGGTCATCACCAGGACGTCCGGGCTCTCGCCCTTGCGCCGGAGGGTCGCCCGCTGGTTGACCCCGAAGCGGTGCTGCTCGTCCACCACCGCCAGGCCGAGGCGGCGGAAGCGCACACCGCCCTGCACCAGCGCGTGGGTGCCCACCACGCACTTGATGGTCCCGTCCGCGGTGCCCGCCTGCACCCGCTCGCGGGCCTTGCCCTTCACCGCGTTGGTGAGCAGCGCCACCTCCACCGCGAGCGGCTCGAGCAGCTGGGTGAGCGTCATGAGGTGCTGCTCGGCCAGGATCTCGGTCGGCGCCATGAGCGCGGTCTGGTAGCCCGCCTCCACCGCGGTGAGGATCGCGAGCGCGGCCACCACCGTCTTGCCCGAGCCCACGTCGCCCTGCAGGAGCCGGTTCATCGGATAGGGCGCGGCCATGTCCACCCGGATCTCGCGCCACACCCGCTCCTGCGCGGGCGTGAGCGCGAACGGCAGCGCCGCGAGCAGGCGCCGGGCCAGCGCCCCGGGCGGGTTCATCGCGAGGCCGGGCTGCCGTCCCTGCCGGTGACGGCGGATCGCGAGGCCGAGCTGCAGGAGCAGGAACTCGTCGTAGACGAGCCGGCGGCGCGCCGACGCGTAGTCCGCCTCCGTCTTGGGGAAGTGGCCGGCGCGCAGGGCCAGGCTCAGCAGCTCGAGGTGGTGGCGCGCGCGCAGGGCGTCCGGCAGCGGATCGTCGAGGCCGTCGACGTAGCCGTCGACCAGGCGCTTCATCATCCGGCGCATCGGCCGGGCGGTGAGGCCGCGGGTCAGACCGTAGACCGGCACCAGCCGGCCGGTGTGCAGGGTCTCGTCGCCGGGCTCGGCCGCGCCGTCCCCGGCCTCGTCCTCCACGATCTCGAAGTCCTTGACCTGCATCTGCAGCGGCCCGGAGCGATAGCGCTGAGCCTTGCCGTGGACGATCAGCCGCTGGCCGCGCTGGAACTGACGCTCCAGGTAGGCCTGGCCGAACCACACGCAGGTGAGGAAGCCGGTGCCGTCGCTCAGCAGCACCGAGAGCGGCATCCGCGGCCGGCCGCGCGGGGGCGGACTGATCGCGCGGATCGTCCCGGTCACCGTGGTCACGTCGTTGGGCTTGAGGCTCCGGAGCGGCGTGAGCTGGCTGCGGTCCTCGTGCCGCGTGGGGAGATAGTAGAGCGCGTCCTCGACGGTGTGGAGGCTCAGGTTGGCGAGCAGCTTGGCCCGCTGCGGCCCGATGCCCTTGACGAACTGGAGCGGGGTCGCGGGGGGGTGGGGCGCCTCGGGGCCCGCGCGGCGGCCCGCGGCGCCCGCCGGCTTACTCGGGGGCAACGGTTTGCCTCATGCCAGTCGCCATGCTATAAAAGAACGCTTCGTCCGGCAAACCACACACACTCAGCAGAGGATCAGCATGGCTCAGCGTTGCGATGTCTGCGGGAAGGGTCCGGCCGTCGGCAACCGCATCAGTCACGCCCACAACGTGACCAAGCGGCGTTGGCTCGCCAACCTCGTCTCGATGCGTGCACTGGTCAAGGGCAGAGTCGAGCGCATGAAGGTCTGCACGCGCTGCCTCAAAGCGGGCAAGGTCGTCAAGGTCGTCTGAAGTTCAGGGTATGAAAAGGGGGCGGGGGGTGTCGCCACCCCCCGCCGTGCCTTCTGAGGCTGTGCTGTATCTAGTATGAGTCCCGGTGGGAGGCCGCCACCCCCCACCGCACGACTACAGCGTTACTTCTTCTTCTTCTTGGCCGCCTTCTTCTTCTTCGCCATTGAGGTCGTCACCTCCTTTCCTGAGAGGACTCACCGCTCGCGGCTGACTACTTCCGCTTACCCTTCTTGGTGGCCTTCTTCTTGCCACCCTTCTTGACGGCCTTCTTGCGCTTCGGCATATGGGGTCTCACCTCCCTCCGGTCGGAGATTCAGTAGCCCATCGCCTCGCGCCGGAGGTGGGCGGCCTGCTCCCGCCCGCGGCGCTCGTAGTGGTAGAGATCGGCGTACAGCTGCGGCAGGCACACCACCGGCAGGCCTCCTTTGGCCATGGGGGCGTAGAAGACGCCCTGGTCATACGGGGCCAGCAGGTAGACGTTACCCTCCCCTTCCCCCGGCCGCAGCCCGAGGGCCTTCGCCACCGGCTCGGGGTCGCCCTCGAGGTAGCAGTGGATGGCGGGGAAGCGCACGTTCGGCGCGACCAGGGCCGCGCCGGAGTGCAGCGTGAACGCGTAACGCCGACGGGCCTCGTGCGCGGCCCGACCCAGCTCGGCCACGAGCCCTCGCGTGATGCGCTCCGGCGAGAAGTAGGCCTGGACGTCGCTCTGCCGGTACGAGTAGGACTCGACCCAGGCGTCCAGCAGGTCGCCCGGGCGGGCCAGCTGGATACGCTGCTGGCCGTTGCGCTCCACCCACGACAGCTCCTCGAGCCGCTTGATGACGTTGTGGGCGTGGCCCAGGCTCACCTCGGCCGCCTTGGCCAGCTCCTCGAGCCGCCAGGCGTGCTGGGGGTCGACCAGCATGACCCGGACGACCCGGGTGGCCCGGGGGGCGAACAACGACTTGAGCGGCCGGGTGGAGGGCCGGAGATTCGGTTTGCCCTCCTTCTCGATCAGCACGTTCTCGAAGCTCAGGTAGCAGTTCCCGGAGAGGTCCAGGTACCCGAGCCCGCTGCGCTTGAGAAGCGCTGCGCTCTGGGGGCTGATGTACGGCGAGACCGCGACCGGATAGGCCTCCGGCATTTCTCGGCGGATCTCAGAAAGACGGGTCACCGCCTCCCGGATCTGCCGGGGCTGGCCGAGGGAAGTCACACCGATCGCGAGGGTATGCGGCCGTTCGCCCATCTTGAATTTCAGCAATAAATCAACTGTTTGCTGGCCGACCTTGACATCGGCAAGCTGCTCCCACCCGCTGGCTTTGCTCATTAGCTCGCGCACCCGCTGCGCCGCCAGCGTCTTGATATCGTCTGCTTTCGCCATCCCTTCACGTCCACTTTCACTTGTTCCGTCATTTTCAGCGTATGCTGAAACCTTAGGGACAAATGAAATTCCTGTCAAGGAAAAATCTTTACTCGAGGCCGTGCATGGTCTCGTCGTCGAGGCCGAAATAGTGGCCCACCTCGTGGGTCACCACGTCCCGGACGAGCTCCGCCATCTCCTCCGGACCGTCGCAATCCTCCTCGATCGGCCCCTGGTAGATGTGGATGGTGTCGGGTAGGACGTTGCCGTAGGAGGAGTCGCGGCGGGTGATGTCGATCCCCCGGTAAAGCCCATAGAGGGTATCGGGCGGCTCGATGCCCATCTCCTCCAGCGTCTCGTCGTCCGCCCAGTCCTCGACCACGACGGCGATGTTGGCGAGCTTGTCGCGGAAGGCACGGGGGAGACGGCGCAGTGCGGTGTCGACGAGGGCTTCGAACTCCCGGCGGGTCATGCTGACCGCGGAGCGGTCACCGGGCCGTGACTAGAGGCCGCGGACCCGCTCGACGTTGACGATGTCCTTCACGTCGCGGATGGCCTGCATGATGTCCTGCAGCTGGCGCAGGTCCTCGACCTCCACCACGAAGTGGTTCAGGCCCTTGCGGTCGTCGGTGACCGTGATCTCGGCCTTGATGATGTTGCCCTGCCGGGACGAGATGGCCGCGGTGATCTCGGCGAGCAGCCCCGGTCGGTCGCGCCCGATGTAGACCGCGATGCGCACCGGCCGCTTGGCCGGCTCGGCCGCCCCCCACTCCACCGTGACCAGCCGCTCCTTGTCGAGCACGTTCTTGGCCACCGTGAGGCAATCGCGGGCGTGCACGGTGAGCCCGCGGCCGCGGGTGATGAACCCGACGATGCCGTCGCCCGGGACCGGCGAGCAGCACTTGGCGAAGCGCACGAGCAGGTCGTCCACGCCACCGATCCGCACCGCCGCGCCTTCCGGCTTGCGGGTCGGCCGCGCCGGGCGGGTCTCGGTGGCCGCGTCGGTGTCGTGGACGGCCGCGGGGGCCAGCTTGCCCAGCACCTGCTGGATCGAGGTCTTCCCGTAGCCGATCGAGGCCAGGAGGTCGTCGGACGACGGGAATCCGAGCTCACCGATCAGCTTCTTCATCTCGTCGGAGACCAGCAGGACCGCCGGCGTCAGGCGGTACTTCTTGGCCTCGCGCTCGAACAGCTCGCGGCCCAGGGCCAGGGAGCGGGTGCGCTCCTCGATCTTGAGCCACTGGTTGATCTTGGCGCGGGCGCGGTTGGACCTGACGATCTTGAGCCAGTCGCGGCTCGGGTGCTGGGTGGGCGACGTGACGATCTCGAGGATGTCGCCCTGCCGGAGGGTGTAGCGCAGCGGCACCAGCTTGCCGTTGACCTTGGCCCCCACGCAGTGGTGGCCCACGTCGGTGTGGACCGCGTAGGCGAAGTCGACGGGCGTGGCCCCCTCCGGCAGCGCCTTCACGTCCCCGCGGGGCGTGAACACGTAGACCTCGTCCGGGAAGAGGTCGAGGCGCACGCTGTCGAGGAACTCCTTGGGGTCGCTCGTCTCCTTCTGGGACTCCAGGAGCTGGCGCAGCCAGGTGAAGGCGTCGTCGAACTTGTCGCGGTCGCTCCGCTTCTCCTTGTAGAGCCAGTGGGCCGCGATGCCCTCCTCCGCGATGCGGTGCATGTCGTAGGTGCGGATCTGGATCTCGACCGGGTCGCCCTTGGGCCCGATGACCGTGGTGTGGAGTGACTGGTACATGTTGACCTTGGGCATCGCGATGAAGTCCTTGAACCGCCCGGGCACCGGCTTCCACAGGGAGTGCACCACCCCGAGGGCGCCGTAGCAGTCGCGGACCGAGTTGGTCAGCACCCGCACCGCGGTGAGGTCGTAGATCTCGTCGAACTCGCGCCCGCCCTCGTGCATCTTCTTCCAGATCGAGTAGAAGTGCTTGGGCCGCCCCGCGATCTTGGACCCGATGCCGACCTCGGCGAGCTTGTCGTGCAGGTGCGAGATCAGGTTGTTGATCTCCGCCTCCCGCTCGAGTCGCCGCTTGGCCACCCGCCGCATCAGCTCCTGATAGTCCTCCAGGTGGAGCACGCGGAGGGCCAGGTCCTCCAGCTCCGCCTTGACCTTCGCCATGCCCAGCCGGTGGGCGAGCGGGGCGTAGATGTCGAGCGTCTCCTCCGAGATGCGCTGGCGGCTGTCGGCCTGCATGTGCTCCAGCGTGCGCATGTTGTGCAGCCGGTCGGCGAGCTTGACGAGCAGCACGCGGATGTCGCTGGAGATGGCGACGAGCAGCTTGCGGAAGTTCTCGGCCTGCTCGGCCTTCTTGGTCACGAGGTCGAGACGGCGGATCTTGGTGAGCCCGTCAACGAGGGTGCCAATCTCTGGCCCGAACAGCTGGTCGATCTCCGCCCGCGTGAT
>JBGQHJ010000167.1:0-10070 GCA_041497895.1 Methylomirabilia bacterium | reverse complement strand
TCGTTCACGCCCTTCTTGAATTCCTTGACGCTGCTGCCGAGCGAGCGGGCGAGATCCGGCAGGCGCTGCGCGCCGAACAGGATCAGCACGATCACCAGGATCAACAGGAGCTCTTGATATCCCAGACCGAACATGGCGGGACTCCTTTCCTTTGCTGACGCCCCCTTACCCTACGCGCCCGACCCTGGGTTGTCAACGCGCCCGTACCCCTCGCGCAGCACCCGGCGCTCCCCGACCCGGACCGTGACGCGCTGGGCGTCGAAGTACTCCATGAGCGGGATGGCGAACTTGCGGCTGACCCCGAAGAGGTCCTTGAAGTCGGCGGGGCCGATCTCCTTCTTCTGGCGCAGGAGGGCCACGAGCTGCTCCTGGACGGAGCGCAGGGCCTCGGCGTGGAAGAAGAGCGACTCCCTCACGCGGAGCAGCGTCCGGTCCGCGACCAGCACCTGGAAGAGATCGTGCTTCTCGTTGCCCTTGACCCCGTGCCGGGCGAGCGCCTCCTCCGGGCTCGGGGGCGCCGCGCCCGCGCTCCGGAAGTCGGCCTCGAGCCCCTTCACCACCCGCTCCTGCTCCGGGGACAGGCGGATCGCGTGCGAGGCGAGGCGAACCTGGTCCCGCTCGCTCCGGACCACCCCCTCGGCCTCGAGCGCGCCCAGGAGCTGGGCGAAGACGCGCTCCTGCGCGTGCCCCACGCGGCTGCGCAGCTCCTCGCGGGAGATCCCGCCGCGGAGCGGGTTCTCTTCGTGAAAGACCTCGAGCAGCGCCAGGGTCTGGGAGCGGAGGCGGTCGCTCGCGTCCCGGTGCAGATACCACTCACGATCCACCGCCACGATGCGGCCCGCCTGCTGGAGCCCGTCCAGGAGCTCGCGCAGCTGCTGGGGGCCGAAGGGCGTCCGGGCCCGCAGGTCGACGGCCCGCACTCCCGCGACGCCCGCATGCCGGAGATGCTCCTCCAGCACCTGGGCCGGCTCGCCGGTGGCCAGCAGCGCCAGGTGCTCCGCGAGCGCCGGCCCCTTCCGCTTGAAGCGAGGCGGGGCGATGTCGAGGATGGTCCCGCCCCCGATGGTGACGATGGGCGAGTAGGAGCGCGCCACGAAGCGGTCGCCGGGCAGCGCCACCAGCGGGGATTCGAGGCGGAAGCGCGCCGGGCAGGACTGCCCGGGCTCGAGCTCGGCCCGGCCCACCGGAAGGACCCGCGCCATGACCTCCTGGGTGCCCGCGTGGAAGCGGATGCGATCGCGCGTCTTGATCGGACGCGGCGCGTCCTCCAGCAGCTCGAGCGTGCCGTCCAGCAGCAGGGTGGGAACCAGGGTGCCGGCGGGCGCGAGGACGTCGCCCCGCTCGATCGCGGCGCGCTCCACCCCCTGCAGGTTCACCGCGGTGCGCTGCCCGGCGGTCGCGCGCTCGACCGCGTGGCCGTGCACCTGCAGGCCACGGACCTTCGACTGCACGCCCCGCGGGTACACCTCGACCTTCTCGTCGATCGCGAGGCGGCCCGCCACGAGGGTCCCAGTCACCACGGTGCCGAATCCCTTGACGGTGAACACCCGGTCGATCGGCAGCCGCGCGGTGCGATCCGGATCCTTGGGCGGCACCGCCCGGGCCAGCTCGGCGAGCGCGGCCCGCAGCTCGGGGAGCCCCGCGCCCGTCTTCACCGACACCGGCAGAATCGGACGGCCGGCCAGGAAGGTGTCGGCGACCGCGCGGCGCACGTCGTCGCGGACGAGCTCGATCCAGTCGGGCTCGGCCAGGTCCGCCTTGCTCAGGACCACGAGCCCGGACTTGATGCGCAGGATCTGACAGATCGCGAGGTGCTCGCGGGTCTGCGGCATCACCCCCTCGTCGGCGGCGACGACCAGGAGGGCCAGGTCGATGCCGCCGGCGCCGGCCAGCATGTTGCGGACGAACCGCTCGTGCCCGGGTACGTCGACGATCTCGATGACGAGCTCCCCCGCCTCCTCCAGGAACGCGAAGCCGAGGTCGATGGTGATGCCGCGCGCCTTCTCCTCGGGCAGCCGGTCCGTGTCGGTGCCGGTGAGCGCCTTGACCAGCGACGTCTTGCCGTGGTCGATGTGGCCGGCGGTCCCGACGACGACGTGTCGCATGCGGCGGTCGGGCTAGAGAGCGGCGAGACGCGCCGCGAGCGCGGGAACGTCGGAGGCCAGGACCGTGCGGCAGTCGAGCAGGAGCCGGTCGTCGAGCAGCCGGCCCAGGACGGGCGGGTGCCCGGTCCGTAGCGCTTCGTCCACTCCCTCGGCCGGCCGCTCCGTCGTGCCGAGCGCGATGACCGCGGTGGGCAGCTCGACGGTGGGCAGGGCCCCGCCGCCGACCTGGGAGCTCGACTCGGTGACGCGCGCCCCGAGGGCCCGGGTCGCCGCGGGGCCGACGCGGGCGAGGACTCGCCGGGCGCGGCGTCGAATCGACGCGAGCGGCTCGGTGAGCATGCGCAGGGTGGGGATCGTCTCGAGCGCGGTCCCCGCCTCGTAGGCGTAGAGCGTGGCCTCGAGCGCCGCGATCGTGAACTTGTCGATGCGCAGGGCCCGGTTCAGCGGGCTGCGCGCGAGGCGCTCCACCACCTCGGCCCGCCCGACCACGATCCCGGCCTGCGGCCCCCCCAGGAGCTTGTCGCCCGAGAACGACACGAGGTCCACGCCGGAGGCGACCACCTCGGGCACGGTGGGCTCGTAGGGGAAGCCGTAGCGGGTGAGGTCCACGAGGCAGCCGGAGCCGAGGTCTTCCATCACCGTGACGCCGCGCGCCCGGCCGAGCTCGGCGAGCTCCCGCGACGAGACCGCGGCGGTGAAGCCGACCACACGGTAGTTCGAGGTGTGGACCTTGAGGATCAGGCCGGTCTCGGGGCCGATGGCGTTGACGTAGTCCTTCAGATGCGTGCGATTGGTGGTGCCCACCTCGCGCAGCACCGCGCCGCTGCGTCGCAGGATGTCGGGGATCCGGAACTCGCCGCCGATCTCGATGAGCTCGCCGCGCGAGACGATCACTTCCTTGCCGCGGGCCAGGCTCTCCAGCGCCAGGAGCACCGCGGAGGCGCAGTTGTTGACGACGATGGCCGCCTCCGCCCCGGAGAGGCGCCGGAGCAGGCCGTCGACGTGCGAGTACCGCGAGCCGCGCTCCTTGCGGGACACGTCCATCTCGAGGTTCGAGTAGGCCGACGCGACCTCCTGGAGGCGCTCCTGCGCCAGGGAGGAGAGCAGCGCGCGCCCCAGATTGGTGTGGAGGACGACGCCGGTCGCGTTGATCACCGGGGCCAGGGAGAAGAGGCCGCTCCGGGTGAGGGCCGCCACGACGCGGAGTCCGAGCGCGCCGGCCTCCGCGGCGGGGCCACCCGCTTCCAGGAGTCGGCGCCGCTCGACGCCGAGGATCTCCCGCACCGCCGCGGCCAGACGCGGGCGCGGCACCCCGGCGAGCGCAGGCTCGCCGGCGAGCGCGCCGATCAGGACGTCGACCGATGGCAGCGCGCGCAGCAGCCCCTGCACGTCCGCCGCGCCGCCCGTGGGGCCGCCCCTACCCGCCCGCGGCAAGCTCGGTCTCCACGCGCTCCTTCACCCGCGCGATCACCTCGTTGGCCTCGCGCCGGATGGCCTCGGCGCTCGCGCCCTCCGCCCGCACGTGCAGGAGCCGTCGCACCGCGTCCTCGGTGAGGCCGGCCCACAGCTCGTCGAGGTCGCGAGGGGAGAATCCCTGGCCGCGCAGGGCCGCGCTCCACTCGCGCGCCAGCTCCTGCACCAGGCGATCGCGCTCGTGCGCCAATCGCCTCGCGCGCTTGATCAGCTCCGGGAGACGGGGGGCCATGGCCCGCTACTCCTTGACCAGCCGGCGAACGGAGTCGAGCAGGTTGGCCTCCCAGCGGCCGGTCGAGACGCAGGGGAAAACGCGATCCGTCTTGAGCTTGCCCGAGCCGCCGCGGCGGTAGGCGTGGGTGCTCGTCTTGGAATTGATCTGGATCAGGGTCGCCCCATCCCGTCCCGGCTGCACGAAGAGGGTGAACGCCACGAGCGCCTCTCCTTCCAGCAGGACCTCGCCGATGCGCCCGCAGTCGGCGTACACCCCGATCGGCGAGATGAAGTCGTCCGACGAGATCACGCCCGAGTCCTTGGCCACCACCCGCAGGGGCACGTTCTCGACCGCGAGAGCCCGCACCAGCGCGCGCCAGGTGGCGTCGTAAGGCGCGGAGGCCTCGTCGCGGTACGGCGGTGGCGCGATCGGGGACACGACCACGCGCGAGCAGCCGACCAGGGCGACGAGCGCGAAGGCCGCGGCGAGCGCGGCGGCGGGCCGCCCGCAGAGCTCGGTCATGGGCCCCATTCTACCCTTTGTGGTGGTCGATCCCGCGATAGGCCCGGATGAAACGCACGATGCGGGCCTCGTCGAAGTCCTCGAACGCGTCCAGCCGCGTCCACGCGGTCAGCGCGATGCGCGTGCGCATCGCGGGGTACGGGGCGAGGATCACCTGCGTCTCGTAGCGCCGCACGATCTCGGCGAGCTTGGCCGCGAGCTCGGGACACGGGGTGGCGCAACGATACTGGACCACGACGCCGCCGTCCTCCAGGTTGTGGACCTGCAGCTCCCGCGCGATCGGCTCGGTGTGGATGCCCCACGGGGCGATGTAGGGCAGGTGTGGGCCGGAGGTCGGCGGGTCGGAGTTGTACGGCGAATGGGGCTCGCTCGCCATCTGGATGTGGGCGTTGCCCTGGTCCTCGAGCTTGACTCCGGGCAGGTCGGCCACCGCGCGATAGGCGAAGTACCCCACGATGGCCGCCGCGACAACCGCGATCCCGAGCCCGGTGGCCCACATCCGCCGGCGGCGTGCGGACCGCCCCGTCGGGCGTGACTTCTCGCCCTTGCCCGTCCCGTCCTTGGCCATGTGCCGCTCCTTCGAAGCCGGATGGCGGAAGCGTGTGGGAGTCGAACCCACCTCCGACTTGTCTAGAGCCGGACGCCGGATTTGAAGTCCGGGAGGCCCACCGGGATCCTAGACGCTTCCGGTGCTAACTACCTGATGAATCAGCGCTGGCCAGTGTACCACCAGCGTTCGATGTCCCCGGCACCGTAGAGTGCTCGCCCGGCACCCCGCCTGAGCTCCCCCGGCGATCCGAGGGCGGCCGCGGAACGGCCTCGGACGCGCATGCTACGCTCGGCTGGTGAGCCGGCCCCGGTATCACCTGCTGCTGGCCAGCCTGGTCCTGACGATCGTCCCTCACGCGCATCCGGCGTCGGGCGACGGTGCAGCCTCACCCGGGCCGATCACCCCGGCGGAGGAGGCATTTCTCGAGCGGCACTGGCGCATGCCGATCGCGCCCCAGGGCGATGCCCCCGCGGCGTTCGCACCGATCGAGCGCTCGCTCGCGCCTGCGGACTGCGGCACCTGTCACGCGGCTCAGTACCAGGACTGGCGGGACAGCATCCACGCACGGAGCCGGGGCCCGGGTGTCGCCGGCCAGCTCGTGGAGATGGCGCGCCGGGATCCGGCCGGAGCGCGGGGCTGCCTCGTCTGCCATGCCCCGCTCGCGGAGCAATCCCCGCTGATACGGGGCGCCGCGGGCCTCGAGGCCAACCCCGGCTTCGACGCCTCGCTGGAGCGGCAGGGCGTGGTGTGCGCGACCTGCCACGTGCGCCAGAATCAGCGCTTCGGGCCACCACCCCGCGCGGGCAGCCCGAAGCCCGGCGCGCCCCGGGCCGCGCTGCCGCACAACGGCGCCACCTACGTTTCAGCCTACCTCCGCGCCGAGTTCTGCGCCGCCTGCCACCAGTTCGGGCCGGGCGGCCTTCACCTGAACGGCAAGCCGCTCGAGAACACCTACGCGGAGTGGCGAGACAGTCCCGCAGCCCGCGGCGGGCTGCAGTGCCAGAACTGCCACATGCCCGATCGGCGCCATCGCTGGCGCGGCATCCACGATCCGGACATGGTGAAGTCGGGGGTGCGGGTGAGCCTCGCGCTCGATCGCCCCCGATATCGGGCGGGCCAGCCACTGCGCGCCACGGTGACGGTGGCGAGCGTGCGGGTCGGGCACTACTTTCCGACCTACGTGACCCCCCAGGTCGTGGTGCGGGCGCTGTTGGTGGGACCGGACGGATCGCCCGTCGAGGGCACGACCGAGGAGCGCGTCATCGGCCGCCAGGTGCCGCTCGACCTGTCGCGCGAGATTGCCGACACGCGGATCCCGCCGGGCGGCCGCTTCGCGCTCCGCTACGGCCGACCGCTCGATCGCGCCGGGCTCACGCTGCGGGTGACCGTCACGGTCTACCCGGACCACTTCTATACCGCCTTCTTCGCCGCCCTCCTCGAGACCGGCGCGGGCGACGGCGAGGCGCTGATCCGCGAGGCCCTGGAGGCGACCCGTCGGTCGCCCTTCGAGATCTTCGCCCGCGACGTGCCCTTGACCTGACCGTCTCCCCCCGCCCGTCGGCCGGCCGGGGCCGGCGCGCCCCCCGGCGCGGGCGAGTGATCGACGGGCGCGATGTCGCCCATGTCCGGCTCCAGCTGCAGGGTGTCGGCGATCTTGGTGTAGCTGGAGAACATCTGCGTCACCCCCAGCACCTCCATCACCCCGCGCTCGCCCACGCCCAGCCGCCGCATCTCGGCCAGGTGAAACCCGGTGCCGAAGCGGGAGCGGGAGGTCACCGAGACCGCGAAGGCGAGGGCCTCTTTCAGCCGCCGGCTCAGCTGGTGGTCGGAGAAAGCATGACGGGCCGCGGCCCACACGTCCCCCGCGTAGCCGGGGTCGCGAGCCATGAGCCGGAACGGCAGCGGGACCTGGGCGGACTCGTAGAAGGCCCCGATTCCCTCGAAGAGCACCCGCGTCTCACCGGTCGCGGTCGCGGGGTCGACCGGCGTGAACTCCGGGCCGACCTCGCCGAGCGTGTCGGCCACCACGTTCAGCGCGTTGGTGATACCCACCACCTGCGCCGCCTCGTACCAGAAGGCGTCGTCCTGCATCCCCTGCAGCTTCCCGGCTGCAGTATGCGCGCGCACTCAGTAGTTGCAGGCGTTGACGCCGCTCACGACCGCGGCGACCATCTCCGTCTCGGCCCGGGTGAACTCCCCCGGGCCCATCGCGCGCTTCATGGCGCGCCCGTGGGGCGCGCCGAAGCCCCCGTCCCAGGCCATCACGCGGCTCATCGCCGCGGGCTGGGCGAAGTCGTAGTTGAACCAGGCCTTGGAGAGCTCGAACAGCTTCTGGGCCGCCTCGGGATATTCGGACGCGTCCCGCAATCTCACGGTGGGCATGTGTGTCTCCTCCGGGCTAGCGGCCGCCGGCCAGCGGCGGGAACAGCGACAACACGTCACCCTCCGACAGCGCCTGATCGGGGGCGGCGTCCCGACCATTGACGACGGTCAGGCGCTCGAGATCGGCCGGAATCCGGAGGGAGTGTACCACCTGGCCGACGGTGGTGCCCCGAGGCAGGTCGAGCAGCAGGTGGTCACCGGCGGTGCCGGGGGGCAGGTACGCCCGGAGGGTGGCCGTGAGGTGGACTTCCACCTTCACGGTCTAGCGGAAGCCGCCCTGCTCCGTGTCGTGACGGTGGCTGGCGCGCGGCTTCACGGTGGCCGTCTTCTGGGCCGCGAGCTGCCCCTTCTTCTTCGGGCTGCGCTCGGCCAGGCGGGCAGCGGCGGCGGCCTTCTTGGCCTCCACCTCGCGCTCGAGACCCGCCTGCAGGGCCGGGCCGGTGCCGAGCGGAACCTTCAGGTGATACGGCGAGTCCGGCGGGGTTTGCTTCATGCGGAGCTCGGAGTTCAGCCGCACCAGCTCGTCGAACGGGATCGCGGAGAGCGACGCCACATGCTTGAGGCTGGTCCCCTTCGGCACCGTGATCCGCTCGTAGCTCAGAGGCTCGTCCGGGGTCACCGCGAAGCCGTACTGCTCGGGCTCCTGGCTGATGAGCGTGACCGCGTGGATGGCCGGCACGTAGTTCTTGGTCTCGTCTCGCAGGAGGCGGCTGTGCGTGAGGCTCCAGAAATCCCGGGTCCCGGTGCCCTGGATGGCCCGGATGACCTTCATCTCACCCGCGTTGTACGCGGCCTGCACCAGGTCCCAGGAGCCGAAGATCGTGTAGAGGTCCTTCAGATAGTTGGCCGCCGCGACCGTCGACTTCTCCGGGTCGAGCCGCTCGTCGAGCCACCGATCGACCCGCAGGCCGTACTGCCTCGCGGTGGGAGCCATGAACTGCCAGAGCCCCTTGGCCCCCGCGCGGGAGACCGCGACCGGATCGAAGCCACTCTCGATCATCGCGGTGAAGACCAGCTCCTCGGGCAGTCCCTTCTGCTTGAAGACCTCCAGGATCATCGGCAGGAACCGGCCGGACCGGGTGAGCCACCGCTCCACCACCGCCCGACGGTATCCAGTCTGGAACTGGTCGAGGAAGCGCCGGACGGTGTCGTTCTGCTGGATCGTGTAGCCACCCGCGACGGCTCCGCCCTTCGGAGGGCCCGCCGGCACCGAGGCGACCGCTCGGGCGACTGCGGGGGCTGGCTCCGGCTTGGCCAGTACGGTCGGGGCGGGCGTCGTGAAGAACTCGGCCCACAGGTCGACGTCCGGGGCGGCGGACCCGTCGCCCGTGACCGGCGTTAGCGCCGGGAGAACCGCTCCGTTGTCTTCGGTCGGGGCGGCCGCGGCCGGCTCGACACCAGGATCGCCGCTCCATGCAGATTGCGTCTCGGGCTCCGTCCCGGCTGCTGCTGGCTGGGCCAGGTAGCCGGGTGACAGGAGCACGACACCAATCAGGAGCAGCCGGATCGAGGAGCCCATCAGGTAAAGGAGTGGCATGAACTTTTTATCACGACCGGATATTTAGAGCAACGGGGGGAGGCGGAGCCGTCATTTTGGAGAATATCTCTTGACACTCGCGGAGTCGCCCCGTATCCTAAGTCGCCTTTAAGAAAGGCCTTTTTAGCGCTGATCCAGTCAATGTGGAAAGGAGGTGACATGCCATGAAGAAGCTCGTTGCCCTGGTAGTCGGCATCGCGTTCTCCTTCGCTATCGGTCTGGCCATCCCGCAGACCTTCGCCCAGACTCCCGCCCCCAAGGATGAGAAGAAGGGCGAGATGATGGAGAAGAAGGGCGATATGGACAAGAAGGGCGAGAAGAAAGCGGCCGCCAAGAAGAAGAAGACGGACAAGAAGATGGACAAGGACAAGATGGACAAGATGGACAAGAAGGAAGAGAAGAAGTAACCCGCCACGACCAGGGGCGCCACCGAAGCGAGGTGGCGCCCTAGCGTCGCTTGGTGCCGGACCCCGACGGCCGGCGCGGCGTGACCGGGGTACCGCCCTCCTGCCGAGCAGCGGTCAGCCACACGTTCCGGTCGTGCATCGTAACCTCCGAGGTCTCCCCCGCCCGCACCGTCACCCGTGCCCGCCAGTAGGTCACCACCGAGTACGTCACGTTGGTCGTCACGTTCGGGTAGCGGGATGCCTCGGTATCGCGCAGCTTGAACCGCTTCGACAGGTGGCCTCCCTCCCGCCAGGCGAGCACGAGCCAGTCACCCGCGGGCAGGTCGCCGAGCTCGGCGGTCCCGTGGGCATCGGTCATCTGGGTGCGGACCAGCTCTCCCGCGCCGGCCCCGAGCAGGCCCCGCTCGTAGTCGACCCGCGCGTCCTCGATCCGGGCCACCGCCTGCAAGTAGGCCTCGAGCGAATCGCGAAGCCCTGCCTTGGCCGCGTCCAGCTCGGCCTCGAAGGCCGCCGAGTACGGGATGAGCGTGACCGACACCGACGGCTGGGGTGTCGGGTTGGCGTTGGGACGGGTGGGCTCGGCGTACGCTTTCGCCGTCACGGTGCCCAGGGCCCGGTCGCTCCGCGCCCTGAGATAGGGTGCGACAAGGTCGGCGACCGGCTCGTCGGCCTCGAGCCCCGAGCCGGCGAGGAGCAGCAGGACACCCGTGAGGGCCAGGGACCGGCCGATGCGGGCTCCGATCATGAGGCCACTTCCCGTGGACGGGTCCGCCACCGGGCGTGCATCCACAGCCACTGCTCCGGCGCACGACGGATCGCCGCCTCGATCGCCAGGTTGAACGTCGCGGTGTAGGCCTCGACGTCGCCGTCGGGCGGGGGT
>JBGQHJ010000166.1:0-10128 GCA_041497895.1 Methylomirabilia bacterium | reverse complement strand
CCTCGTAGTCGGCGTCCGAGAGATGGCCCGCCTCGTGGTCGAACTCGAGCTCGCGCAGGGCGCGGTAGAGGGCGGTCTTCTCCTCCTCCAGCTCGAGGCGCCGGTCGTCCCGCGGCCGGTCCACGGCCGCGCCGGGGTCGTGGCCCCGGCCGCGGACGAGCGGCCAGAGCACGATCGCCAGCGTCGGCAGGACGAAGGCGACGATCAGCGTGATCTGCAGCGTGCTCACGGCTCGCGCTCCACCATCTCGCGCCGGATGCGCGCGCGCATGGCCGGGTCCATCGGCGGGCCCTGGGGGGGCGCGGGGCGGCGGCTCCAGCGACGGACGACGATCAGCACCAGGATGAGGCCCAGGCCCAGGCCCGCGAACGGCACCACCCAGACCAGCAGGTTGAATCCCTGGCGCGGTGGGGAGAGCAGGATCCAGTTGCCGTACTTCTCGACGAAGTAGGCGCGGACCTGCTCGGGGCTCTCGCCGGCGGCCAGGCGCTCGCGGATGATGTCCTTCATCTCGTGCGCCGTCTCCGAGGGCGAGTCGGCCACGGAGAGGCTCTGGCAGACCACGCAGCGGAGCTGCGCGGCCACCTCGTGCACGGTGTCCTCGCTCACCGGGGTCTTCGCGTCCGCGGGCGAGGCCGCCGCCGTGGGCCCGCCCGCCGGCCCGGCGGCGAGCGCGGGCGGAGCGGCCGTGAGCAGCACCGCCAGCGCGGCCAGCGCGAGGAGCCGGCTCATGCCGCCTCCGCCAGCAGGCGCTCGATCTGCTCCTTGAGCATCTCGTCGCTCACCGGGCCCACCCGCTTGAAGCGCACGCGGCCCTTCTTGTCGATGAAATAGGTCTCGGGCACGCCGTAGACGCCGTAGTCCACCGAGACGCGGCTGCCCGGGTCCGGCGCGTTCGGGAAGGTGTGGCCGAACTGGGCGAGGAAGCGCTTGGCCGGCTCGTCCTTGTCCTGGTAGTTCACGCCGACCATCACGAGGCCGCGGTCCTTGTAGGTCTTCCAGGCGCGCTCGAGGCTCGGGGCCTCCTCGTAGCAGGCGGGGTAGCACCACGAGGCCCAGAAGTTCACGATCACCACCTGGCCGCGCAGCGCCTCCAGCGCGAGCGGCTTGCCGTCGAACGCGGTCAGCTTGAACTGGGAGGCCGGCTTGCCCACGAGTGGCGAGGGGATCTCGCGCGGGTCGGTGCGGAAGCCGTAGGCCAGCAGCACCAGGACCGGCACCACCGCCAGCGGGATCGCCCAGCGCAGGATGCGTCTGGCGCCGCTCATGCCACCACGGTCTGGCCCGCGCGCGGCACCGCCGGCCGGCGCCGCGGCTCCGGCACGATGGCGAGCGCCGCGCCCAGCGTCAGCACGAAGCCGCCGATCCAGAGCCAGGAGACCATGCGGTTGACCTGCACCTTGATGGTGGCGTGCGAGCCGTCGCGGGCGAACTCGCCCAGCACCAGGTAGAGGTCCTCGACGAAGCCCAGGCGATAGTCCACCGCGGCGATCGGGGTCTGCTCCTGCGGGTAGAACTTCTTGGCCGGGGTGAGGACGGTGTAGGGGCCCTTCTTGTCGGACACCGTGAAGGTGCCGATCACCTTGGCGTGGTTCGACTCCTCCACTCCCTGCAGGCCGTCGTAGCGGATGGTGTAGCCGGCCAGCTCCATGGACTCGCCACGGTTCAGCGTGGCCTCGGTCTGCGTGGACCAGGCCTGCGAGCCCGCCACCCCGAGCGCCAGGACCAGGATGCCCAGATGGATCACGAAGCCGCCGTAGCGCCGGTTCTGGCGGAGCGCGAGGCCCCAGGTGGCGTCGAGCCAGCCGTCGCCGGTGCGGCGGCGCGCGCGGGCGGCGCGGGCGAAGTCGAGGATGATGACGGCGGCCACGAAGACGACCAGCGCCAGGCAGAGGAGCACCAGCGCGTTGGCGATGCCCAGCAGGCGGCAGAAAAGCGCGGCCGCTATGCCGATCACCACCGGCTTGAGGAAGTTGCGGCGCAGGTTCTCGGCCGAGGCGCGGCGCCAGGCGATGGCCGGCCCCACGCCCATGAGGAAGATGAGGGCGAGGAAGATCGGGATGTTCACCAGGTTGAAGAAGGGCGCCCCCACGCTCACCTTGGTGCCCTTGATCGCCTCCGACAGGAGCGGGAACACGGTGCCGAAGAACACGGTGAAGGCCGCGGCCACCAGGAACAGGTTGTTCAGCAGGAAGGCCGACTCGCGCGAGACGATCGAGTCGAGCTCGCCCTGCGCGTGGAGCCGGTCGAGCCGCCAGGCGAGCAGCGAGAAGGCGCCCAGCACCACCAGGGCCAGGAAGCCCAGGAAGAACTGGCCGACCGAGCCCTGGCTGAAGGCGTGCACCGAGCCGATGATGCCGGAGCGGGTGAGGAACGTGCCGAACAGGGTCAGGCTGAAGGTCAGGATGATCAGGGCCAGGTTCCAGAGCTTCAGCATGCGCCGCCGCTCCTGGATCATCACCGAGTGCAGGAACGCGGTGCCGGTGAGCCAGGGCATGAAGGCCGCGTTCTCCACCGGGTCCCACGCCCAGTAGCCGCCCCAGCCCAGCACGTGGTAGCTCCACCAGCCGCCGATCAGCAGGCCGAGCGAGAGGAAGTACCAGGCCACGATGGTCCAGCGCCGGGTGATGGTGATCCACTCGTCGCCGGTGCGCCCGATGATCAGCGCGGCCATCGCGAACGCGAACGGCACCGTGAAGCCGGTGAAGCCCAGATAGAGCGCCACCGGGTGCGTGATCATCCCGGAGTCCTCGAGCAGCGGATTGAGCCCGCGACCATCCGGGGGAATCGGCGAGAGGCGCTCGAAGGGCGGCGCGGGCACGGTCATCACGAGCAGGAAGAAGGCGGAGAGGCCCAGCATCACCGCGAGCACCCACGGGTAGAGCTGCGGCTGGGTGCGGCGGTAGCGCGCGATGACGATCAGGGTGTAGATCGAGAGCATGAACGTCCACAGGATGATCGAGCCCTCGAGCGCGCCCCAGAGCGCGGTGATGCGGTAGTAGAACGGCGTGCCCAGGTTGGTGTTGCTCGCGACGTAGCGCACCGAGAAGTCGAAGGTGAGGAAGGCGTACACCAGCATCAGCATGCACCCGACCACGAGCACCGAGACGCCGACGGCGGCGCGCTCGGCGGAGCGGCGCAGGTCCCCGCGCGCCCTGACCGCGCTGAGCGCGGCGGCGCCCGAGCCGTAGAGCGCCAGCAACAGGGCCGCGACCGTCGCGGCGTAACCCAGTTCAGGAGTCATGGTCTGCTCTCCGGGCCTCTCAAAGTCTTCAGCAGCTCCTTGTAGCCGGCCTGGCTCTGATCGTGCGGAGCCTTGTACTCCTCCGAGTGCTTGGCCAGGATCGTGGTGGCCTGGAAGTAGCCGTCGTGGCTCCAGGTGCCTTCCACGACCGCGCCCCGGTTCTCCGCGAAGAGGTCGGGCGGCGTGCCCCGGTGCCGCACCGGGACCGACGCCTGGCCGTCGGAGAGGGTGAAGCGCAGGTCGAGGCTCCTGGCGTCCCACTTGAGCGTGCCGGGCACCACCATGCCGCCCAGGCGGTAGGACTTTCCGGCGACGGGGGCCGCGCCCAGCTCGGAGGGGGTGACGAAGTAGACCACCGACTGGCTCACGCCCGCGTAGATGAGGTAGGCGAGCGCGGCCACGATGACGAGGCCGCCCGCGATGAACTTGGCCTTGCGGTTCATGCCGCCCGCACCTTCGCGGCCGCCCGCGGTCGCGCGCTGAGGGCGCGGATCCGGCGCGCCAGGCGGCGCCAGTAGCCGAAGAGCGCCACCGCCGCGATGCCGTAGGCGGCGATCACGTAGCTCCAGTTGGCCGGCATCAGGTCTGCTCCTCGAGCCGGGCGATCTCCATCCGCCGCGACAGGAAGTAGGCGAACAGCAGGGTGAAGGCCACCCAGTTCACGAAGAGGGCGAGCCCGATCGCGGGATCGATCGGCGAGGGCTCGGGGCCCAGGATCGTCGACGGCTGGTGCAGGGCCCGCCACCACTTCACCGAGAAGTGCACGATCGGGATGTTGACCGCGCCCAGGATGCCGACCACCGCCGCGTAGCGGCCGCGCGCCTCCGGGTCGTCGATCAGGCTCCGCAGCAAGAGATAGCCCACGTAGACGCAGAAGAGCACCGCGGTCGAGGTGAGGCGCGCGTCCCACGTCCACCAGGTGCCCCAGGTGGGCTTGCCCCAGATGGAGCCGGAGACGATGGTGATGCCGGTGAAGAGCACGCCGATCTCGGCCGCCGAGCCGGCCAGCCGGTCCCAGCCCGGGCGCCGGGTCGCGAGATAGGCGATGCCGCCGATCAGGACCAGGCCGAAGGCCAGGTAGGCGGTGAGCACCGAGGGCACGTGCAGGTACATGATGCGCTGCACGTTGCCCTGCACGGCCTCGCGGGGCGCGTAGCCGAAGCCCGCCGCCAATCCCGCCAGCAGCCCCAGTGCCGCCAGCCAGCCGAGCGCGCGCGTCATGTCCTCTCCCGGCTCAGCCCTCGAGCACGAACTCGAAGGTGAGCAGCCCGATCGTCAGGTAGACCGCGTCGGCGCCGGCCAGCAGCTTGAGCCAGTGCGCGACGTCGCCGAGCGGCTGGCCCAGCAGCAGGGCCTGGGTCGCGCTCACGGTGGCGAGCAGCACCGGGACCTGCACCGGCAGCAGCAGCACCGGGAAGAGCAGCTCGCGCGCACGCACCTGCGTGGTCATCGCGGCGAAGAGCGTGCCCACCGAGGCGAGCCCGATCGTGCCCAGGGCCAGCACCAGGCTCAGCGGGGCGGCCGGCGTCCAGAGGTCCACGTTGTAGAACACCCCGAAGAGTACCACCAGGACGACCTCGACGGCGCTCATCAGCACGCAGTTGCCCGCGAGCTTGCCGAGGTAGATGGCCGACTTGTCGCCCGGGGTGAGCCGCAGGCCCTCCCAGCAGTCGTTCTCGCGCTCGGCCAGGAAGCTCCGGCCCAGGCCGAGGAGACCGGCCAGGATGAAGCCGAGCCAGAGCAGGCCCGGGAGCGCGGCGGTCAGGCGGTCGCGGTCCGGGCCCAGCGCGAACTGGAAGAGGAACAGCAGCAGCAGGCAGAAGAACAGGAGCGCGTTGGTCTGCTCCTTCGACCGCCGCTCGACCAGCAGGTCCTTGTAGAAGATGATCCAGGCCCGCCGGGCGTAGGTCACGGAGCGGCCTCGGCCGCCTCGGTGAGGCTCTCGTAGAGGCGATGCAGCTCATCGGAGGAGAGATCCGCGGCCGGCCGGTCGAGCAGGAGCCGGCCCTGGCCGAGGATGCCGATGCGGTCGGCGACCGCCAGCCCGCTGCCCAGGCTGTGCGTCGCGAGCACCGCGGTGCCGCCGGCGGCCTTGAAGGCCAGCAGGAACTCGTTCACCCACTTCTGTCCGCGCCGGTCGAGCCCGGTGAAAGGCTCGTCCAGCAGCAGCACCCGGGCCCGGGCCAGCAGCACGCGGGCCAGCCCGAGCCGGCGCTTCATGCCGGCCGAGAACGTGCGCACGCGCTCCTCCGCGACGGCGTCGAGCTCCACCTGGGCCAGCGCCGCGGCCAGGCGGACGGGGGAGGCGTCACCCCCACGCATGGTCTCCCAGAAGCGCAGGTTCTCGCGGGCGGTCAGGTCCTCGTAGACATAGGAGCCGTGGGCCACCACGCCGAGCAGGGGCCGCACCCGGTCGGGCTCACGGACCGCGTCGATCCCGCTCACCTGGAGAGATCCCGACGTCGGGCGCAGGAGGGTCGCGAGCAGGCGGAGCAGCGTCGTCTTGCCGGCGCCGTTGGGGCCGAGGAGGGCCAGGCACTGACCCTCGCCGAGCGTGAAGGACACCCCGTCCAGCACGAGCGTGGGCCCGTAGGCTCGACGGAGGTCCCGCGCGGCGATCATGGCCGCGAAAAAGGGGAGACGGTCACCCGTCTCCCCCGGACCGCGATGGTGTGTGCGGCTGACTCGACGATCGAGCTACCTGGCCGGGGACGAGGCCATGGCGCGCAGGCGCGCCACCCGCTCGGCGATGGGCGGATGCGTGGAGAAGAGCGTGGCGAACCCGCCGCCGCTCAGGGGATTGACGATGAACAGATGCGCGGTGGCCGGGGTGGCCTGCATCGGCGTCACCTTGGAGGCCAGCTCGAGCTTCTCGAGCGCCTTGGCCAGGCCCCAGGGCTGGCCGGCCATCCGGGCCCCGCTGGCGTCGGCCTGGAACTCGCGCGAGCGCGAGACCGCGAGCTGGATCAGGGTGGCCGCCAGGGGCGCGAGCACGATCATCAAGATACCGCCCAGGAGCCCGCCGCCGCCCCCTTCCTCGTCGCTGTCGCGCCGGCCGCCGCCGAAGATCATCGCCCACTGCGCCATGTGCGCCATGTAGGTGATGGCCCCCGCCAGGGTGGCCGCGATGGCCATGATCAGGGTGTCGCGGTTCTGCACGTGGGAGAGCTCGTGGGCGAGGACCCCCTCCAGCTCCTCCTCGCTCATGACCCGCAGGATGCCCTCCGTCACCGCGACCGCCGCGTGCTGAGGGTTCCGGCCGGTAGCGAAGGCGTTCGGGGTCTCCTGCGGGAGGATGTAGACGCGCGGCATCGGGATGCCGGCGCGGGTGGCCAGGGTGCGGACGATCCGGTAGAGGGCGGGGGCCTGGGCCTCGTCCACCGGCTGGGCCCGGTACATGGACAGGACGATCTTGTCCGAGAACCAGTAGCTGCCCAGGTTCATGACCATGGCCATGACGAAGGCCAAGAGCATGCCGCGCTGCCCGCCGAGGGCCCCGCCGGCGAGCACGAGCAGCACGGTCAGCGCTGCCAGCAAGACACCGGTTTTCACGAGGTTGCCCATGGGCTTTGTCCTCCCGACCGAAGGGTAGCAGTCGTCCCCAGGACCGTCAAGCAACGGGCCCGGCGGGGGCCAATTAGGTTGACAAGGGGTAACCCCGCGCTTATACTGACGCGGCTTTAGCAAAACGCCTTAATTGACAGAAAGTTAGGGGTCCTTCACGTGTTCATCCAGGTCTCCGAGATCCCCGACGAGGGTCTGCGTATCGAGGGCGTCGCGGAGTTTCCGCGTCCCTTCCAGGACCCGAGCTGGGCGCTCGACGATCTCTCGCTGGTCGTCGAGAAAGATGGCGACGTGGTCTTCGTGCGCGGCGACCTGGAGGCCCGGGTCCCGCTCCACTGCGGCCGCTGCCTCGAGCCCTACACGGTGACGGTGCATCCCAACGTCGACGCTCGCTTCGTGCCCGCCCCGGCCGCCCGCGGGGAGGAGCGAGAGCTGGGGGCCGACGACCTCGACACGGACGTCTACCAGCACGGCCAGCTCGACGTCACGGCTCTGCTCGAGACCGAGACCACCTTGGTGCTGCCCATGAAGCCCCTCTGCCGCGAGGGCTGCCGCGGCCTCTGCCCCGTGTGCGGCGGCAACCGCAACATCACGGCCTGCGCGTGCGAGACGCCCGCGCCCGATTCGCGCTGGGCGGCCCTCAAGGACTGGGCCGAGCGGACCAGATAGGAGACCCGATGCCTCTTCCCAAGAGACGCCACTCGAAGACGCGGGGACGCAAGCGGCGCACGCACTACAAGATGGTCGCCCCGAGCCGCTCGCTCTGCCCGCAGTGCCGCGAGGTCAAGCCACCCCACCGCATCTGCCCCCACTGCGGCTTCTACAAGGGGCGCGAAGTCATCTCGGTCGAGGGAGAATAGTTCTTTCCGGCCGAGCCGGGCCGTGCCATAAGATCGGCGCCATGAAGATCGCGGTCGACGCCATGGGAGGCGACTTCGGCCCTGCCGTCGTGGTCGAGGGGGCGGTGGCGGCCTGCCGCGAGTTCGGCCTCGCCTCGGTGCTGGTCGGCGATCGCGCGGCCATCGAGCGCGAGATCACCCGCCTCGGCGCCCAGGACCTCGGGGTGACGGTGCGCCACGCCTCGCAGGTGGTGGGCATGGCCGAATCGCCCTCGCAGGCCCTGCGCCGCAAGCGCGATTCGTCGCTGCGGGTGGCCGCCGAGCTGGTGAAGGACGGCGAGTGCGGCGCCATCGTCTCGGCCGGCAACACCGGAGCAGCCATGGCCATCAGCATGCACGTCCTGGGCGTGCTGCCCGGGGTGGACCGCCCGGCGATCGCGGCGCCCCTGCCGAGCCTCTCCGGCTACACCGTCCTCATCGACGCGGGCGCCAACGTGGATCCCAAGCCCCGCCAGCTCTTCCAGTTCGCGGTGATGGGTCACGTCTACTCCCGCCACATCGTGGGCAAGAGCAACCCGCGGGTGGGGCTCCTGTCGGTGGGCGAGGAAGAGGGCAAGGGCACCGACCTCACCAAGGAAGCCTTCGAGGACCTGCGCGGCTCCTCGCTCAACTTCATCGGCAACATCGAGGGGCGCGACATCTACAACGGGCGCTGCGACGTGGTGGTGACCGACGGCTTCACCGGCAACGTGTGCCTGAAGGTTTCCGAGAGCCTGGCCGAGATGCTCACCGCGATGATCCGCGAGGAGCTCTCGCGCGACATCCTCTCGGTGGCGGGCGCCGCGCTCTCCAAGCGGGCCTTTGCGCGACTGAAGCGGCGGGTGGACTATACCGAGATGGGCGGGGCCCCGCTGCTCGGCATGAACGGCGCGGCCATCATCTGCCACGGGGCCTCGCCGGTGAAGGCGATCAAGAACGCGGTCCGGGTGGCGGCGGAGTGGGTTCGAAACGACGTGAACCAGCACATCAAGACCGCGCTCGAGGCCGAGGCCGTCCTGGCCGAGGGGCGGGAGGGAGGCCGGGAATGACCCGCGCCCGCATCGTCGGCATCGGAGCCTACGCGCCCAAGCGGATCTTGACCAACAAAGAGCTCGAGCAGATGGTGGACACCTCCGACGAGTGGATCGTCCAGCGGACCGGCATCCGCGAGCGCCACATCGTCGAGGACGGCGAGGGGCCGTCCGACCTGGCCCTCCGGGCGGCGCGGCAGGCGATGGAGCGTGCCCAGGTCACTCCCGAGGAGATCGACTTCATCGTGGTGGGCACCACCGCGGGCGACATGCATTTCCCCACCACCGGCAACCTGGTCCAGCACCGCCTGGGCTGCCGCAACGCGGGCTCGGTGGACGTGTACGCGGCCTGCTCCGGCTCGGTCTACAGCCTCTCGATCGGCGCCCAGTACGTGCAGACCGGCAAGTACCGCACCGTGCTCTGCATCGGCGCGGAGTGCCTCTCGCGCATCACCGACTTCACCGACCGCGGCACCTGCATCCTGCTGGCCGACGCGGCGGGCGCGGCGGTGCTTCGGCCCTCGACCGACGAGGCGGGCATCATCGACACCGATCTCTACTCGGACGGCCGCTACGGCGATCTGCTGATCCAGCCCGCGGGCGGCTCGCTCCGCCCGGCCAGCCACGAGACGGTCGACCAGCGGCTGCACTTCGCCAAGATGAAGGGCAACGAGGTGTTCAAGGTGGCGGTGCGCATGTTCGGCGACTGCGCCGAGCGCATCCTGAAGAACAATGGCTTCACCGCCGCCGACCTCGACCTCTTCGTGCCCCACCAGGCGAACCTGCGCATCATCGAGGCCGCGGTGAAGCGCCTCAAGGTGCCGATGGAGCGCGTGATGGTGAACGTGGAGCGCTACGGCAACACCGGTGCGGCCTCGGTCTACGTGGCACTCGAGGAGGCCTGGGCGACCGGCCGCGTGAAGCCGAACGATCTCATCCTGCTCGCCGCCTTCGGAGGCGGCTTCACCTGGGGAGCGGCGCTGCTGCGATGGTAGCGGGCGCGATCGCCTTCCTCTTCCCCGGCCAGGGCTCGCAGGAGGTCGGGATGGGCCGTGCCCTCGCCGAGGCCTCGAAGGCCGCGGCGGCGGTGTGGGCCGAGGCGGACGCCGCGCTCGGCTTCCCGCTCTCGCGCCTGTGCTTCGAGGGGCCGGCCGAGGATCTCGGGCTGACCGCCAACACCCAGCCCGCGGTGCTCACCGCGAGCGTGGCCGCGGCGGCCGCGCTCGCCGAGCGGGGCGTGAGCCCCGACCTGGCCGCGGGCCACAGCCTGGGCGAGTACTCCGCGCTGGTGGTGGGCGGGGCGCTGCGCTTCGCGGAGGCGGTGCGCCTGGTGCGCCGGCGCGGCGAGTTCATGCAGGAGGCGGTGCCGGTGGGCACCGGGGCGATGGCCGCGCTCATGGGCGTGGACCTG
>JBGQHJ010000165.1:0-10140 GCA_041497895.1 Methylomirabilia bacterium | reverse complement strand
TCCTGAGAGGTGCGAACCCCGGCGATCTCCCCGTCGAGCAGCCGACCAAGTTCGAGCTGGTCATCAACCTCAAGACCGCCAAAGCCCTCGGCCTGACGATCCCGCCGTCGCTCCTGGGGCGGGCGGATGAGGTGATCGAATAGGGGAACGGAGGCCCGGAGCCCTTGACGGGGCCGGGTCCGTCGCCTATAAGTGCCCGTCAGGTCCACGATGCCATCGATCACCCACGTGCGCGTACGATACAAGGACACCGATACGATGTCGGTCGTCTATTACGGCAACTATCTCACCTACTTCGAGGTGGGCCGCGTGGAGTACCTGCGCGAGTACGGCTGGCCGATGTCGCGCGTGAACGAGCGCGTGCACCTGCCGGTGGTGGAGGCCTTCGTGAAGTACGTCAAGCCGGCCCGCCTCGACGAGCTGCTCGAGATCACGTCGCGGGTCAGCGAGCGCAAGCGCGCGAGCTTCCGCTTCGCCTACGAGATCCGCAACGAGGCTGTCGACCTGGTCGCCACCGGCCACACGCTGCACGCCTGCTGGAACCCGGCGACGTCCCAGATGATTCCCATTCCCGACTGGCTGAAGGAGATCATGCCCGATGCCGACCTCGACCCCGTCACGATCCGACGCTGACCGGAAACCCCGTCCGATCGCGCAGATCGCGCGCGACCTGGGCCTGGGCGACGACGAGTGGATCCCGTACGGCCACGACAAGGCCAAGATCCGCGTCGCCGCCCTCGCGGCCCGCCGGGAGCGGCCCGACGGCAAGCTGGTGGTGGTCTCCTCGATCACCCCCACGCCGGCCGGTGACGGCAAGACCACCATGACCATCGGGCTCGGCCAGGCCCTCTGGCGGGTGGGCGGGCGGCCGGTCATCGCGCTGCGCGAGCCCTCGATCGGGCCGACCCTCGGCATGAAGGGCGGCGGCACCGGCGGAGGTCGATCGCAGGTGGTCCCGATGGACGAGATCAACCTCCACTTCACGGGCGACTTCCACGCGATCACGTCGGCTCACAACCTGCTGGCGGCGGCGCTTGACAACCACGTCCACCACGGCAACCCGCTCGGCATCGACGTGCGCCAGGTGGCCTGGAAGCGGATCCTGGACGTCAACGACCGGGCCCTGCGCAACGTGGTGGTCGGGCTCGGGGGACGGATGGACGGCGTCCCGCGCGAGGGCGGCTTCCTGATCACCTCGGCCTCCGAGATCATGGCCGCGCTCTGCCTGGCCGAGGACCTGATGGACCTCAAGCAGCGGCTCGGCCGCATGCTGGTGGCGCTCACCAGCGACGGCAAGCCGGTGACCGCGGACGCGCTCGGCGTCACCGGGGCCATGATTGCCCTGCTGCGCGACGCGATCCACCCGAACCTGGTGCAGACCATGGAGGGCACGCCCGCGCTCGTGCACGGCGGGCCGTTCGCCAACATCGCGCACGGCTGCAACTCGGTGCTGGCCACCCGGCTGGCCCTCAAGCTGGGCGACGTCTGCCTCACCGAGGCCGGCTTCGCCACCGACCTGGGGGCGGAGAAGTTCTTCGACATCAAGTGCCGCCTGGCCGGCCTCAGGCCCGACGCGGCCATGATCGTGGCCACCGCGCGGGCGCTGAAGTACCACGGCGGCGTGCCGCTGCCGGAGCTGGATCGCGAGAACGTGGCCGCGCTCACCGCCGGCCTCGACAACCTGGAGGCGCACGTGGAGGCGGTGCGGCAGTTCAAGGTGCCGGTGCTGATCGGGCTCAATCGGTACCCGTCGGACACCGAGCGGGAGTACGCGGCGGTCCGCGAGCGCTGCGGGCGGCTGGGCGTCGACGTCCACGTGGCCGACGTCTTCGGCCGGGGCGGGGAGGGAGGAGAGGACCTGGCGCGCGGGCTCCAGAAACTCCTGGCCACCGAGCGCTCGGGCTTCCAGCCCCTCTACTCCCTCGACGACCCGATCACGGTGAAGCTCGACACCATCGCGCGGCGCATCTACGGCGCGGACGGGGTCGAATACCCCAAGCGGGTGGAGCGTCAGATCGCCCAGGCCGAGAGCCTCGGCTACGGGAAGCTGCCGATCTGCGTGGCGAAGACCCAGCGCTCGCTCTCCGACGACCCGACGCTGCTCGGCCGGCCGCGCGGGTTCACGATCACGGTCAACGAGGTGCGCATCTCCGCGGGCGCGGGGTTCCTGGTGGCGATCACCGGCGACATCACCACGATGCCGGGCCTGCCGCGCCGGCCCAACGCGGAGCGCGTCGACGTCACTCCCGACGGCGCCATCACGGGCCTGTTCTGAGCGCGTGATATACTTCCGGGCGGCGCGGGGGGAAACCGAGCCACAACCATGATCCAGGTCGACAATCTGACGAAGCGGTACGGGCCGGTCACCGCCATCCACGACGTGTCGTTCCGCGTGGACAAGGGCCGCATCGTGGGCTTTCTCGGGCCCAACGGGGCGGGGAAGTCCACGACCATGAAGATCCTGTCGTGCTTCATGCCCGCCACCGGTGGTACCGCCCGGGTGGCCGGCTACGACGTGTTCTCGCAGTCTCTCGAGGTCCGCCGGCGCATCGGCTACCTCCCGGAGAACGCGCCGCTCTATCCCGATCTCTCGGTCGCTTCCTACCTGGACTTCGTGGCCGAGATCAAGGGGATGGGGCGCGGGGAACGCCGGAGCCGGGTGGCCGACGTGATGGAGCGCTGCTTCGTCACCGACATGCAGAACCGGCTGATCGGCAAGCTCTCCAAGGGCTACCGGCAGCGGGTGGGGCTGGCCCAGGCCCTCCTGGGCGATCCGGAGGTGCTGATCCTCGACGAGCCCACCATCGGGCTCGACCCGCGGCAGATCGCGGAGATCCGGGCGCTGATCCGATCGCTGGCCGGCCAGCACACCGTGATCCTCTCGACGCACATCCTGCCCGAGGTGTCGATGGTGTGCGACGGCATCATCATCATCAACCACGGGCGCATCGTCGCCCAGGGCACCGAGTCGGAGCTGGTCCAGCAGGTCTTCCCGACCGCCCGGGTCGAGGTGCGGGTCGCGAGAGCGTCGGGCGACGTGGCGGAGGCGCTGCGGGCGGTGCCCGGGGTGGTGGCGGTGGAGCCACTGGCCTCGCGCGACGGCGCGGCGGGCTTCGTGGTCGAGTCGGAGCACGGCCGGGACGTGCGGGGCGAGCTCGTCCGCCTGGTCACCGGCCGGGGCTGGGAGCTCCAGGAGCTGCACCAGGTGGGGATGAGCCTCGAGGAGGTCTTCATCCGGGTGGTGGCGGGCGAGCAGGCCGCGCCCGACGCGGTCGTGCTCGAGGAGGAGGCGCGCTGATGCGCTGGCTGCCCGTGTTCAAGAAGGAGATGCGGCTGTACTTCGGCTCGCCGGTGGCCTACGTGGTCTTCACCTTTTTCCTGCTCATCTCGGGCTGGTTCTTCAGCCAGATCTTCCTCTTCTACAGCGACGCGTCGATGCGCTCGTTCATGCAGCCGCAGTTCGGCCAGAACCTCAACGTGATCGAGAACGTGATGCGCCCGCTCTTCACCAACATGAGCGTGGTGCTGCTGTTCTTCATGCCGATGATCACGATGCGCCTCTTCGCGGAAGAGCGGAAGTCGGGGACCTTCGAGCTGCTGCTCACCTACCCGGTGCGTGACGGCGAGGTGCTGGCCGGCAAGTACCTGGCCGCGCTGGCCCTCTACGTGCTGCTGCTCGTCCTGACCCTGCTCTACCCGGCGCTCGTCGCCTACTTCACCCGCGTGGAGTGGGGACCGATCCTGAGCGGCTACCTGGGGCTCGTCCTGACCGGTGCGGTGTTCCTGGCGGTGGGCGTGCTCGTGTCGTCCATGACCGAGAACCAGATCGTGGCCGGGTTCGGCACCTTCGGGATCCTGCTCGCGTTCTGGATCGTGGGGTGGGGAGCCGAGTTCGCGGGGGGCAACCTGCGCGGGGTGCTCCAGTACCTCTCGATCGGCGATCACCTCGACGGCTTCACGCGTGGGCTGATCGACACCAAGGACCTCGTCTACTACCTGACCGGCGTCGCGCTCGCGCTGTTCCTGACGCTCCGGTCGCTCGACTCGAAGCGGTGGAGGGGATAGCGTGACGAGCCTGCTCAAGCGCCAGGCGGTCACCGGCGCGGTGATCTGCCTGTTGATCGCCGCCGCGCTCCGGTTCTTCTACCCGCTGCCCGCGCAGTGGGTCTTCCTCGGGCTGGGCGTGGTCCTGCTGCTGCTCTCGCTGGTCCTGAACGCGCGCGAGGCCCGCACCGCCATGGGCACTCGCACCGCGCGCTACGGGACCGGCGCCGCGATCATGGTCCTGCTCGCGCTCGGGATCGTGGTCGCGGCCAACGCGATCTCGGTCCGGCACAGCGCCCGCTGGGATCTCACCGAGAACAAGCGCAACAGTGTCTCGCCCCAGACCATCCAGGTGCTGCGTACCCTCAAGTCGCCGGTGAGCGCCATCGCCTTCTACCGCTCGGACACTCCCGGCAAGAAGACGGCGGAGGACCTGCTCGCCCAGTACAAGACGTACTCGGGCGGCAAGTTCGAGTGGCGCCTCGAGGACACCGACAAGGCGCCCGCTCTCGCGCGCCAGTACGGGGTCGAGAGCTACGGCACCGTGGTGCTGGAAGGCGGCCCCGCCGGCCAGGTGCGGACCGAGAAGGTGCTCGACGCCGACGAGGAGAAGCTGACCAACGGGATCGTCAAGGTCACCCGGGCGGGCAAGCGGGTGGTCTACATGGTCAAGGGGCACGGCGAGCGGGAGATCGGGGCCACCGACCGGGGCGGCTTCAGCCAGGCCAAGGAGCAGATGGAGAAGGCCAACTACGAGGTCAAGGAGCTGTTCCTGGCCCGCGACCCCAAGATCCCCGACGACGCCGGCATCGTGGTGGTTCCGGGCCCGAAGACCGATCTCTTCCCGCAGGAGCTGGCCGCGATCGACGCCTACGTGGCGCGGGCGGGCAAGGTCTTCTTCATGGCGGTGCCCTTCCAGGCCACCGCGACCATGAAGTACCTGACCAAGTACGGCGTCACGGTGGACGACGACGTGGTCATCGAGCTGAACCCGATCGGCCAGGTCTTCGGAGTGGGCCCGCTCGTCCCGGTGGTGGGCCAGTACGATCCGCATCCGATCACCAAGGACATGGGCGGGGTCATGACCCTGTTCCCGCTGACCCGCTCCGTCGAGCCGTCCAAGGCGCTCCCCAAGGGCGTCCAGGCCTCACCGCTCGCCCAGACGAGCCGCCAGTCGTGGGGGGAGACGGACAAGAACGTCTTCCAGACCGGCAAGGCCACCCCGGATCCCGGCGAGAAGACCGGCCCGCTGCCGGTGGCGGTCGTGGCGACGGTGGACGCGGAGCCGCCCCTCAAGGCCGAGGGCGCCGCCGACGCGCCCAAGAAGGCCGCGAAGGCGCGCATCGTGGTGGTGGGCACCGCCGACTTCGCGTCGAACCAGTTCCTGGGCGCCCAGGGGAACCGGGACTTCTTCCTGAACGTGGTCTCCTGGCTCGCGGAGGAGGAGGACCTGATCTCCATCCGGGCCAAGGATCCCAAGCAGAACCCGGTCGTGCTGACCTCCGCGCAGTCCAGCCTCGTGCTGGCCCTGCCGCTCCTGGCGCTCCCGGGCGCGGTGCTGATCTGCGGGATCGTGGTGATCGTCCAGCGCCGCCGCGCGCGCTAGCGTATGCCGAGCGGGCGGACGATCCTCGTCCTGCTGATCCTGGCCGCCGGGCTCGGGGGCTTCTTCTACTACGACACCTACTCCCTCGCGCCCCGCCGCGAGAAGGTGGAGTCGGCCAAGGGCCGGATCTGGACCGTCGAGCCCAAGGACGTCGAGGCGGTCACCGTCGCCCGCAAGGGCGAGACCGTGCGCCTCAAGCGCGCGGCCGACGGCGGCTGGGACATGCTCGAGCCGGTCAAGACGCGCGGTGACCGCGCGGTGGTCGACGACATGGTCACCGGCCTCGCCACCGCGCGCATGGACCGGGAGATCGACCCCAATCCGGCGAAGCCGGCGGACTTCGGCCTCGATCCCCCGGAAGCCGAGGTCAAGCTCGAGGTCAAGGGGCGCGCCGAGCCGCTCGTGCTCCGGGTGGGCAGCAAGAACCCGACCGGGGTCTGGGTCTACGCCCGCGAGGGCGGCAAGCCCGCGGTCATCACGCTCTCGGAGAGCATCGCGCGCGACGCGAGCCGCCCGGTCGCCGATTTCCGCGACCGCACCGTGATCGCCTTCGACCGGAAGAACGTCACCGGCGTCGACCTCGACGTCAGCGGCGACCAGATCGGGCTCGCCGCCGACGAGCCGGGCAAGTGGCGGATCGTGAAGCCGCGCGCGCTGCGCGCGGACACCGACCTGGTCTCCGAGTTCCTCGACAAGCTCGAGGGGGCCAAGGCCATCGAGTTCGTCGACGACGCGCCGAAGTCGCTCGTGCCCTACGGTCTCGACAAGCCCGCGCGGGTGACGGTGTGGGTCGGCCGCGACAAGGACCGCGCGGCGCGCACCCTGCTGGTGGGCCGCCCGGTGCCGGAGAAGAAGGGCGTCTACGTCAAGCGCGAGGGCGAGCCCGGGGTCATCATGACCGCGGAGGTGGTGTGGACGGCCTTCCCCAAGACGGTGGCCGCGCTCCGCGACAAGACGGTGGTGAGCTACGCGTACGACAAGCTCGCCAAGGTCGAGATCACCCACGGCCGCGAGAGCATCGGCCTAGAGAAGGCGGGTGCCGGCTGGAAGCTCACCGCGCCGGAAGCCCTTCGCGCCGACAGCGGCGCGGTCACCCAGCTCCTGTGGAAGATCCGGGATCTGCGCGCGCTCGGGTTCCTCGCGGAGGGCGCGGCGGAGGTGCCGCGCTTCCTCTCCAAGCCGGAGGTCACGGTGCGGCTCTGGGAGGGCGACGCGAAGGAGCCCAAGACGCTGCTGCTCCAGTCCTCCCCCGAGCGTCGGGGCGGCCAGCCCGCGGCATTGGCCGCGGTGCAGGGCGAGGGGCCGGTCGTCCTGGTGGAGGGCAAGGCGCTCTCGGAGCTGACGCCCGGCGTCGCCGAGCTGCGCGACCGGACCGTGTTTCCGTCCTTCGACCTGGGGGACGTCAAGCGCGCGCGGGTGACCGGCGGCGACAAGCCGCTGGTCGTGGAGAAGACCGGCGAGACGGAGTGGAAGCAGGTCGAGCCCGCGCGCGGCGCGACCAAGGACGGCCGGGTCGCGAACGTGTTGCTGGCGCTCAAGGCGCTCAAGTGGAAGGAGATCGCCTCGAAGGGCGGGGACGACGCCAAGTTCGGCCTGGACAAGCCCGAGCTCGAGGTGACGGTGTTCAAGGGGGACGGGAGCGAGCTCGGTACCCTGCTCGTGGGGCGGAGCGACGGCGCCGTGACCTACGTCAAGCTCAAGGCCGAGCCGGGGATCTTCGCGGTGTCTTCCAAGGACCTGGAAGATCTGAGGAAAGCGCGTGCCGACATCCCGGCCTGACGGGGCGAATAGGGGGCTCCCCGCCGGCGTCGGAGAAGGCATGAGGGCACTGACGGTCGCCATCGGGTTGGTCATCGGAGCGCTGGGCTTTTTGCCGGGTCCAGCCGTGGCGGGCGAGGTGCTGAAGCCGACCGTCTTCACGCCCAACCCGTTCGCCATGACGCCCCCGCCGGTCCCGCTCGGCCCCCGTCCCGCGGCCCCGACGCCGGTCGGTCCGCCGCCCGGCCACTACCAGCCCCCGCCGGTCGTCGTCTACCCGCCGTCGGGCTACTGGGCGTATCAGTGGGTGCCGACCGCGTACACGACGTACGTCTGGGTGCCCGGCTACGTCAACGAGGACGGAGCCATGGTCGCGGGCGGTTATCTGCCGCAGACGGTGACCAGCGGGTACTACCAGCCGGTGTGGGTGTCCGGGAACTGATGCCGGCGGGCCTCTACCTCAAGCAGGTCGAGCTGGGCCCGATGCAGAACTTCGTGTATCTCATCGGCGACCAGGCGAGCCGGGAGTGCGTGGTGGTCGACCCGGCGTGGGAGATCGACGGCATCGCGGATCTCGTGGCCGCCGACGACCTGCGGCTCACCGGCGTGCTGATCACCCACACCCACCAGGATCACGTGGGCGGCCACCTCTTCGGTCACGACATTCCCGGCGTCGCCGAGCTGCTCGCCAAGCACCCCGCGAAGGTCTACGTGCACCGCGCGGAGCGCGAGTTCCTGAAGGGCTTCGGCTCGGATCTCGTGAAGGTGGAGGCGGGCGACACGCTGCAGGTGGGCGCGGTGCCGCTGACCTTCATCCACACGCCGGGGCACACCCCCGGCTCGCAGTGCTTCCTGGTGGACGGCTGCCTGATCTCCGGCGATACGCTCTTCATCCGCTCCTGTGGGCGCACCGACCTGCCCGGCAGCGACCCGGAGGAGATGTACACCTCGCTCACCCAGCGGCTCGGCGCGCTCCCCGACGACACGGTGGTGCTGCCCGGCCACAACTACGGGGGATCGCAGACCACCATCGGCGCCGAGAAGCGCGGGAATCCGATGATGCGCTTCGCGTCCATGAGCGACTTCCTCGCCGCGATGGGCGGCGGCCGCCGCGGCCGCACGTAGCGCCGCCGCCTCGTCCACCTGGAACAACCAGGCGCGGGGGCTCAGAGCAGCGACATCCCGCCGTCGACGAAGAGGACCTGCCCGGTCACGTAGTCGGAGCACGTGGCGAAGAATCGCACCGCCTCCGCCACGTCGGCGGGACGGCCGTGGCGGCCCATCGGGATCCGCGCGGCGAGGCGCCGCCCGCGCTCCCGCGGGAAGCCCTCCGGCAGCAGGACCACCCCGGGCGCGACCGCGTTGACCTGGACCCGCGGGGCCAGCGCGGCCGCGAGTCCGCGCGTGAGCATCACGACCCCGGCCTTGGAGATTCCGTAGGGCACGTAGCCGGGCCAGGCCCGCACCGCGCCCACGTCCGCGATGTTGATGATGCGCCCGCCGCGCCGCCCCATGGCGCGCGCGGCGGCCTGGCTGCAGAAGAACGGGGCGCGCAGGTTCACCGCGAGCAGGCGATCGAACTGGGCCGGCGTGGTCGTCTCCACCGGGGTGCGGAAGAAGAGCGCCGCGTTGTTGACCAGGACGTCGAGGCGACCGAGCCGCTTCACCACGGCGGCCACGAGGGCGCGGGCCTCGCGGGGCCGGCCCACGTCGGCGCGCAGCGCCACCGCGCGCACGCCGCGGGCCTCGAGGTCGCGTACCGCCGCGCGCGCCGCCGTCGCGGAGCGCAGGTAGCCGATCGCCACGTCGGCGCCCGCGTCGGCGAGCGCGCGCGCGATCTCGAGTCCGACGCGCACCGCCCCGCCGGTGACGAGCGCGACCCGACCGGTCAGTTCCTTGACTTGTCCGGAGCCGTGTGGTGTCATCGATCCAACATGTCGGGCAGTTTCCGCAACTGGGTCAAGACGCGCTTCATCACCGGGCTGTTCTCGACCGTTCCCGCGATCGCCACCGCCTGGCTGCTGTGGGTGTTCTGGAACGCCATCGACGATTTCTTCTCCCCGGTGTACACGCAGATGATCGGCCGGCGCATTCCCGGCCTGGGCTTCCTGACCGCGGTCGTCATCATCTTCATCATGGGCACCATCGCCCGCAACGTGGTCGGGCGGCGGGTGCTGGCCCGCATCGAGATGCTCTTCGACCACGTGCCGATCTTCCGGAGCATCTATCCATCCGTGAAGCAGCTCCTGGAGTCGTTCTCGCCCCAGAAGCTCAACTCCTTCAAGTCGGTGGTCCTCGCCGAGCATCCCCGCAAGGGCGAGTACGTCTTCGGCTTCGTCACCTCCGAGGTCCTCGTCGAGGGGCTCGAGGGCAAGCGGGCCATGGTCACCGTGTTCGTGCCCACCAACAACCTGTACCTGGGCGACGTGATCGTGGTGTCCAAGGACGAGATGCTGCCCACCGGCCTCACCGTCGAGGAGGGTATCCGCATCATCCTCTCGGCCGGGACCGCCACCCCCCCACGGCTCCCGCGCGAGCGGCTCTGATCACCGGGCGGGCGGCGCTCCCGCCACCCACGCCCCGATGGCCTCGCCGAGCGGGTAGAGCTTGCCGAAGAAGAAGTGGTCCGCGCCCTCGATGATCCGCGCCTCCGCCCCGGTGGCCTCGGCGAGCCGCTCCAGCGCGTCGACCGGGCAGTAGGTATCGCGGGTGCCGGCCACCAGGAGCGTGCG
>JBGQHJ010000164.1:0-10145 GCA_041497895.1 Methylomirabilia bacterium | reverse complement strand
GTTCGCGGACCAGTGGGATCCCAAGTCGCCCTGGGCCGACCGGCGGCTGCGCCTGGCCGTCAACCACGCCCTCGATCGCAAGGGCACGAACGAGGCGGCCTGCCTCGGGCACTGCCCGCCCACTGGCGTCTTCGTGCCGCGGGTGATGGACTTCGCGCTCCAGGTCCCGCCGCCCGCCTACGATCCACAGAAGGCCAAGCAGCTGCTGGCGGAGGCCGGCTTCCCGCGGGGCCTCGACGCGGGCACCTTCACCGCCATCCCCGGCTTCTCCACCGTGGGCGACGCCGCGCTCAACAACCTCAACGCGGTCGGGATCCGGGTGCGGATGCGCCCCACCGAGCGCGCCGCCTTCTACGCGGACTGGCAAGAGAAGAAGCTGCGTGGCCTCTTCCTGGTGGCGGTGGGGAACTCGGGGAACGCGGCCAGCCGCGTGGAGTCGTTCGTCTACTCCAAGGGCGCCGCCGCCTACGGCGGCTACCCCGACCTCGACGAGCTCTTCCTGCAGCAGGCACGCGAGCGCGACCCGGCCCGCCGCGAGGCCCTCCTCCACCGCATCCAGCAGGCGACGGTGGACCGGGTGATGTTCGCCCCGATCATGGACCTGCGTGGCCTCATCGGGGTCGGGCCGCGCGTCGCCGAGCACACCATCAACGTGATCCCCGTGTACGCCTTCCCGGCCTACGAGGACATCCGGCTCAAGGCCCAGTAGCGAGGTGCGCAGTAGCCAGCTGATGAACGCCGGGCATCGCGCGATCTCGGTCCTCTACCAGGCGCTCCTGACCGGCTTCGTCCTCACCCTGGTCACGCGCCGCGGTGAGGACCTCGCGGCGGAATTCGTCTTCCGCCTGTTCCGTCGCCAGCACCTCGAGAAGTTCCGGCCGGGCCTGGCCAAGCTCGGGCTCGATCGCCTGCCGCATGCGGTGGCCTGCGCGCAGTACCACTACCTCTCCAACCAGGTCGGCGGCGTGAAGACCGAGTACGCGCGGGAGTCCGATCGCAAGGCCTGGGTGCGCTACCCGCCGCCGCGCTGGATCTGGTCCGGCGCGTCGATCTGCGGCATCCCGAGCCGGGTGAACGCGGCCATGCTCCACGGCTGGCACGGCCATAACGGCGTGACGCTCGGCAACCCGCGGCTCGGCTTCGTCTGCACCGGCCAGACGGTGGACGGCCACGCCGGGCTCGAGGGCTACTACCTCGAGCACGAGCGCGACCTCGCCCCGGACGAGCGGGTGCGGTTCGCGTCCGGCGAGACCATGCCCGCCTTCGACCCCGCCGCCGCCCCGTGCCTCGACCCCGCGACCTGGCCGCCCGAGCGCCTCGACACCGTGATCGCGCGTTACGCCATGGAGTACGTGCGGACCACGCTGCCGGTGGCGGTCGAGCTGCTGGGCCCCGCCGACACCCGCGCCCTCCTGGGGCACGCGGCCCGACTCATCGGCATGCAGCTCCACGACGAGACCGTGCGCCTGCTCGCGATGGAGAGCGCCGGGCCCGGGCCGTTCGCGCGCTACCTGGCCGCGCTCGCCCGGGCCCAGGGCGAGACGGTCGAGGTCGAGGCCGGGAGCGATGGGGCCTCGGTGCGCCTGCGCGGCTGGCGTCTGGCGCGCGGCCTCGAGCCGCTCGATCCGGCCGCCTTCGGGGCGTGGAGCGAGCTGTGGAGGGGCGCGCTCGCGGCCCACGACCGGCGGCTCCGCCTCGAGGCCGTCCGCGAGCCCGGCGGTGACGTCCTGTTCCGGATCACGTCGCCGGCCGCGGCCGCGTCGTGATCCAACCGTAGCCGGCCGGTCATCGTGGAGTCATCACGCTCGGCTACGATCCCGGGAGGAGGTGCCCCCATGCGAGGCCCGAGACTCGGCGTGCTCCTGCTCGGCGCGATCATCGCGTGCTCCGCCGCCGCCCCGGCCCGGCCGGCCGCCCAGGAGCGCGAGAGCCGGCCGCGGCGCAACGTCATCATCGTGGTCATGGATGGGCTGAGGGCCGAGGCGGTCAACCCGACCGACGCGCCGACCATGACCGCGCTGCGTACCCGCGGGGTGTACTTCGTGAACAGCCACGCGGTCTTCCCGACCTTCACGACCCCGAACGCGGCGGCCATCGCCACCGGGCACTTCTCGGGGGACACCGGCGACTTCAGCAACTTCCTCTTCACCGGCTTCCCGGTCTTCGACGGTCGGCCCGCGAGCTTCACCGGCAAGAGCCCGGGCACGCTCACGCCCTTCATCGAGGACGACCAGGTGCTCGGCGACATCGACGCGCACTTCCCCGGCGGGAACTTCCTGGGCGAGGAGGCCCTCCTGGCCTTCGGGCGCAAGCACGGCTTCCACACCGCCGCGGTGGGCAAGCTGGGCCCGACGCTCATCATGGACGTGACCCAGGGCAGGCCGGTCGCCGGCGCGTTCGCCGTGCCGGACACCGTGATCATCGACGACCGGACCGGCACCGCCGCCGGCCTTCCGCTCCCGGCCGACATCGAGGTGAGGCTGCAGGCGGCCGGGCTTCCGCTCGCGGCGCCGCTACGCACCCAGCCGGCCGGCAACAACGTGACCCCGGGCACGCGGGTGGCCAATGTCGCCCAGCAGCGGTACTTCGCCGACGCGATCACGCGCGCGGTCCTGCCCGCGTTCACCGAGGCAGGCCAGGGCGCCCACGCCGGCCGCGGCTTCATCCTGGTCTACTGGTCACGCGATCCAGACGGAACCCAGCACACTCAGGGAGATAGCCTCGGCTCCCTCGTACCGGGGATCAACGGGCCCACGTCCCGCGCGGCCATCCGTAACGCCGACGACAACCTCAAGCAGATCCTCGCCTACGTCGAGAGCGACCCGGCCCTGGCGGCCACCACCGACGTCTTCGTCACCGCCGACCACGGCTTCGCCACGATCAGCAAGCGCGACCTCGACGCCTCCGGCCGACGCCACACGCGGAGCTATGCCGCGAGCCGGACCTATCGCGACGCGAGCGGGCGCCAGGAGGTCGACGCGGGCGCCCTGCCACCCGGCTTCGTGGCCATCGACCTGGCCCGGGGCCTCGACCTGCCGCTCTTCGATCCCGACAGCCGGGTCACGGTGGACGGCCGGCCCATGTACCAGCGGGTGGACCTGACCATCGAGCAGCCCACCGCGACGGCGCGCCCGCGCCCGGTCAGGGGCAACGGCCTGCTCGGCGGCACCGGTCGCGTCGGCGGCCCCACGGACGCGCCTACCGACGCCAGGCTCGTGGTGGCCGCCAACGGCGGCTCCGATCTCATCTACCTGCCGGGGGAGCGTGACCCGGCGCTCCTCGGGCGCATCGTCACCTTCCTGGCCGGCCAGGACTATACCGGCGGCATCTTCGTCGACGACGCCTACGGAGAGGTGCCGGGCACGCTGCCGCTCAGCGCCATCAATCTCAAGGGCTCGGCCGCGCTGCCGACGCCGGCGGTGCTCCTGAATTTCAGGGGCTTCGCCACCGACCCGGGCAATCGCTTCATGACCGGGGTGGAGATCGCCGACAACAACCTCCAGCAGGGCCAGGGCATGCACGGCAGCTTCAACCGCAGCGACACGTTCAACTTCATGGTCGCGGCCGGGCCCGACTTCAAGGAAAGCCTCGTGGACACAGCCCCGGTGGGCAACGCGGACATCGCGATCACCTTCGCCCACCTACTCGGGTTCGACCTGGGGGCCAAGGGCACGCTCGCCGGCCGGGTGATCCACGAAGCCCTCGCCCGCGGACCGGACGCGCTCCCGAGCGAGCGCTACCTCCGCGCCTCGGCCCGCGGCCCCGGCTCGGCCTTCCGCACCGTGCTGCTGTTCCAGCGCCTCGGCGGGCACCTCTACGCCGACGAGGCCTGCTTCACCGAGCTCGGGCCGGACCGCGACCGCCAGGAGGGCGGCTTCGAGGAGGTCGTCACCGCGCCGGAGCTGGCGGCGATGTGCGCGGTACCGACGATCCCGTAGACTCCGCCGCTGGCCCCTGGGCGCGCGACTACATCGCCTTCCAGTCGCCGGCCTGCTCGAAGGCGTGCGCGGCGCGATAGATGGTCGGCTCGTCCCAGTGCTTGCCCACCAGCATCACGCTCACCGGCAGCCCGTCGGCCATGCCGCAGGGGATGGCCATCGCGGGGTGGTGGGTGATGTCGAAGGGGGCGGTGTTGGTGATCATGTCGAGCGCCCGCCCCACGATCTCCTCGCGCGGCGCCCCCGGGGCCGGCATCGGCTGCGCCTTCATCGGCGTGGTCGGCATCAGCAGGAGGTCGCAGTCGGCCAGGGCCGCGTCGTACGCCGCGGTGAGGCGCCGGGTGATGTTCATGGCCTTGCCGTAGTAGCGAGAGCCGTGGTGCTCGTGGATGTAGGTGCCGAGCATCGTGAAGAGCTTGGTGGTCTCGGACAGCTCGTCGGCCCGCTGCCTCCAGCGGCGCTGGACGTCCATCAGGCTGGTCACGTAGAGATCCTGCCGGCTGAGCCCGTACCCGTCGCCCCACATCATGGTCTGGGTGAGCCCCTCGACGCCGATCGGCAGCCAGAGCGCGCCGGCGAGCAGATGCGCCGGGATCGAGACGTCGGTGACCTTCGCGCCGAGGCGCTTGAACAGATCCGCGGCCTGCCGCACCTTGGCGTCCACCACCGCCTCGGACTGCGGGAGACCGAAGCCCTCCTTCACCACGCCGATCTTGAGGCCCCCCGCCCCGCCGCCCAGGAGCTCGGTGTACGGATGCACCTTCGGCTGGAACTGCCGGGGGTCGTAACCGTCCGGCCCCGCGATGACCTCGAGCAGCAGCGCGTTGTCCTTCACGGTGGCGGTCATCGGTCCGGTGTGGTCCACGTAGATCTCGATCGGCATGATGCCGGTGTAGGGCACGAGACCGTGGGTCGCCTTCATACCGTAGATGCCGCAGAAGGAGGCGGGCATGCGGATCGAGCCGCCCTGATCGCCCCCGATCGCCATGTCGGCCTCCCCCACCGACACCAGCACCGCGCAGCCCGACGACGACCCGCCGGCCGAGTAGCCCCTCTTGTGCGGGTTGTGCACCGGCCCCGTCGCGTTCGTGTGGCTGCCCCCGGAGAGGCAGTAGTACTCGCAGTGGGCCTTGCCGAGGATGGTGCCGCCCGCGTCCAGGATGCGCGCCACCACGGTGGCGTCTACCTCCGGGGTGTAACCCTCGAGCGTGGAGGCGCCGTTCATCATCGGCACCCCCGCCACCATCACGTTGTCCTTGATCACGAGCCGCTTGCCCTTGAGCTTGCCCTGCGCCGCGCCCTCGATCCGCGACTTGTAATACCAGGCGTTGTGGGGGTTGTCCTCCGGCTGGGGCCGGTATCCCGGCGTGCGTGGATACTTCACGGGCGGCAGGTTGTCGGGGAGCTGGTCGACGACGTTGTAGCCGTCGATGCTCGGCTTCATCAGGGCCAGGAACGACGCCACGTCCGCGTCGGTCAGGGAAAGGTTCATCTTCTCGGCGATCCGCTTGAGCTGGTCCGGAGTGGGCAACGAGACGGGCATGGTGTCCTCCTTGGCGCTACACGAGCTGGCCGGCGGCGCGGGTGACTCCGGGCGCGGCCGGCGCGGCGGTGAGCCCGGAGTAGAGGTGGCAGGCGGTGAAGTGGCCGGGGCGCACCTCGCGCAGCTCCGGCTCCGCGTCTCGGCAGACGTCGCCGATGTAGGACTGGCATCGGGTGTGGAAGCGGCACCCGGTCGGCGGATTGAGCGGGCTCGGAATCTCTCCCCGCAGGATGATCTGCTCCCGCTCGCGCTCCACGTCGGGATCCGGGGTGGGGATCGCCGACACCAGCGCCTTGCTGTACGGGTGCAGCGTCTCGCGGTAGAGATCGGCGGTGCTGGCGACCTCGACGATCTTGCCGAGATACATCACCACCACGCGGTCGCTCAGGTACTCGACCACGCTCAGGTTGTGGGTGACGATGAGGATGGTCAGGTTGAACTCGCTCCGGATGTCCTTCAAGAGGTTGAGAATCTGCGCCTGAGCCGAGACGTCGAGCGAGGAGACCGGCTCGTCGCAGAACACGAACTTGGGATTGAGCGCCAGCGCCGCCGCGATGCCCACCCGCTGGCGCTCGCCGCCGCTGAACTCGTGCGGGTACCAGCTCGCCTGGTAGCGGGAGAGGCCGACCAGCTCCAGCAGCTCGCGGATGCGCGCGTCGCGGGCGGGCCCGGGGTACACGTTCTGGATCCGCATCGGATAGCCGATGATCGAGCCCACCGTCATCCGGGGGTTCAGTGATGAGTACGGATCCTGGAAGACCATCTGCACGTGGCGGCGGTAGGCCCGCTCCTCCTCGAACGGGATGCCCCCGATCGACTTCCCCTCGAAGCGGATGTCCCCCGAGGTCGGCGCGATCAGCTTCATGATCATCCGCCCGGTGGTGGTCTTGCCGCAGCCGGACTCGCCCACCAGCCCGACCGTCTCGCCGCGCCGGATGTCGAAGCTGATGCCGTCCACCGCGCGCACCGCCGCAGGCGGGCCGCTCGCCCAGAGCCCGCGGCGCACCGGGAAGTGCTTCACCAGGTCTCTCACCTCCAGCAGCTTGGGCACCTCCAGCAGCAGGGGCGCCTCGGGCGGCGCGGCGATCGTCATCTCACTCCTCCGGGAACAGACAGCGAACGGCGCGCCCGTCGCCGCTCTCGACGAGCGGCACGTCGCCCGCCTCGCACTCCGGGTGAGCCCGGTGGCAGCGCGGCGCGAAGGGACACCCGGCGGGCAGGTTCGCGGGATCGGGCGGGCGCCCCTCGATCGGCATGAGCCGCTGGTCGGGACGCCCGAGCTTGGGCAGCGCGTCGATGAGCCGGCGCGTGTAGGGATGCCGCGGGTGCTTCAGCACTCCGTACACCGGCCCCTGCTCCATGACCTCGCCCGCGTACATGATCACCACCCGGTCGCAGAGCTTGGCCACCACGCCGAGATCGTGGGTGATCCACAGCACACCCATGCCGAGCCGGTCGCGGAGCTGCTTCACCAGGTCCAGGATCTGGATCTGGATGGTCACGTCGAGCGCGGTGGTCGGGTTGTCCGCGATCAGCAGGGCCGGGTCGCAGGAGAGCGCGATCGCGATCATCACCCGCTGCTGCATGCCGCCCGATAGCTCGTGGGCGTAGTTGTCGAGCCGCCGCTCCGGGTCCGGAATGCCCACCAGCCGCAGCAGCTCCCCCGCCTTGGTCCGGGCCTCGCGCCTGGACAGGCCCTTGTGAAGGGTCAGGGCCTCCCCGATCAAGCTGCCGACGGTGTAGGCCGGATCCAGGGAGTTCAGCGGATCCTCGAACACCATCGAGACGGTCTGGCCCCGCAGGTCCCGCATCTGCCGGTCGCTCTTGGTGAGCAGGTCCTCGCCGGAGAAGAGGATCCGGCCGCGCTCGATCCGCCCGGGGCTCGGGACGAGTCGCAGGATGGAGAGACAAGCCACGCTCTTGCCCGCCCCCGACTCGCCCGCGATCCCCACGATCTCTCCGCGCTTGATCGCGAACGATACCCCGTTCACCGCCCGCACCGTCTTGTTCTTGAGGTGGAAGTGGGTGTGAAGGTCGTCGACCTCGAGGAGCGTGTCGCTCACTGCGGGGCTCACTTGCGGAGCTTCGGGTCGAGCGCGTCCCGCAGACCGTCCCCGACGATGTTGAAGGACATGGCGACCAGGATCAGCATGATCCCGGGTACCGCCGAGACGTGGGGCGCGACCAAGAGGAAATTGCGGCCGTCCGAGCACATGATGCCCCAGTCCGGTCGGGGCGGGGTGATGCCGAGCCCGAGGAAGGAGAGCCCGGCCCCGAGCACGATCAAGATGCCCACCAGGGTGCTGCCGTAGACGATCACCGGGGACAGGGTGTTGGGCAGGATGTGGTGGAAGAGGATCTGGCTCGGCCGCGCCCCCGACACCCGCGCCTGGTCCACGAACAGCTCGCTCTTCACGGTGACGGTGGCCATGTAGGCGACCCGCGAGATGTACGGGATCAGCACGATGGTGAGCGAGAGCATCACGTTGAGCATGCCGGGGCCCAGCACCCCCGCGATCGCCACCGCCAGGAGCACCGCCGGGAAGGCGAAGAACACGTCGAGGGCCCGCATGATCACCATGTCGACCTTGCCCCCGAAGAAGCCCGCCACCAGGCCCAGCAGCACGCTGATCAGGCTGGCCACCGTCACCGGCAGCAGCGCGATGATGATGGAGACCTGGCCGCCCCACACGAGCCGGCTCAGGATGTCGCGCCCCTGCCCGTCCAGGCCCAGCAGGTGCCCGGGCGTGCCGACGGGTGCCAGGCGCAGGGCGTTGTCGCCCACCGTCGGGTCGTAGGGGCTCAGCACCGGGGCCAGCAGGGAGACCAGACACACGAGACCGATCAGCGCCGCCGCGCCCACCGCCAGGCGGTCCCGGCTGAAGGCCTCCCAGAAGATCCGCCACTCCGAGGGCCGGCGGAACATCTCGGCCTCCGCGGCGTCGAGGGGCAGCGCCCGCCCATCGACCGGTTCTCCCTTCAAGGGCAGGTTCACCACGCTCATCGCGCGCCTCCTCAGGCCCGCCGGATTCGGGGATCGAGGGCCGCGACGACGACGTCGGTCCCGAGATTGACCAGCACGAACACGAAGGTGGTCACCAGGACCGCGGCCTGGACCACCGGCAGGTCACGGGCCACGATCGAGCTGTAGATCTGCAGCCCGATCCCCGGCCAGGAGAAGACGACCTCGGTGAACAGCGCCCCACCCATCAGGTAGCCGACCTGGAGACCCACGATGTTGATGATCGGCGGCAGCGCGTTCTTCATCCCGTGGCGCAGGATGATGTCGCGCTCGGACAGCCCCTTGGCCCGCAGCGCGGTGATGTAGTGTTTGCGGATCACGTCCAAAAACGACGAGCGGACGAGCCGCGCGATGATCGCGGCCGACACCGAGGCGGTGGTGATCGCGGGCAGCACCATGTGATGGATCAGGTCGCCGAAGGTCTTCTCCGAGGCCCGCATCGAGTACATCCCGGTGGCGGGGAACCAGCCGAGGTAGAGGGCGAGCACCACCATGAGGATGAGGCCCAGCCAGAACGCGGGGGTGTTGGCCACGACCAGGGTCAAGGACATGCTGATGCGGTCGAACCACGAGTACTGGCGGGTGCCGGACACGATGCCCACCCCGAGGCCGACCACGATGCAGATCACCAGGCTGCCCGCGGTGAGCAGCACCGTGTTCCAGAACTTGGGCCAGACGAGCTGCGCGACGGGCACGTTGACCGCGATGGAGGTGCCGAAGTCGCCCTGGACCACCTTCCACAGCCAGCGCACGTACTGCACGTAGAACGGCCGGTCGAGGCCGAGCGACTTCCGCACCATCTCGATCTTCTCGGTGGTGGCGGCGGGGCCGAGGATCGCCTCCGCGGGGTCGCCCGGGATCAGCTTCATCATCAGGAACACCACGATCGACACCCCGAGCAGCACGGGCACGATCGTCGCGACGCGGTAGACGAGGAATTTGAGCATGGCGAGAGGTCAGCCCGGGAGGCCTGCGCCTCCCGGGCCGACCAGGGCACTCACGCGAGCCAGACCGTGGTCATGTCGTACCACTCCTCCGGCGCGTGGACGAAGCCCTTCACCTTGGGGCTCAGCATCAGCGGCGCGAGATCGTTGATGATCGGCACGGCCGGCGCGTCTTCCTTGATCTTCTGGGTGATCTTTCGGTAGAGGGCGGCTCGCTTCCCCTCGTCCATCTCGCCGCGCGCCTGATTCAGCATCGCGTCGGCGCCGCTGTAGTAACCCCCGTTCTGGCCCGCCCCGCCCGCGGGGGCGATGTGCGAGGAGTTGGTGACGATGTCGAGCCAGTAGTCGCTCGTCATCCCCCAGCTCATCTGCTGGCTGCCGACCTTGTTGGAGGCGTCGTCCATGCCCTTGATCCAGTAGCCGATGTAGGTGATCCACTCATAGGTGCGGAGCTTCATCCGGATCCCGATCTTAGCGAGGTCACGCTGGATCCACTCCGCCATCGGCACCGGGATGAGCTGACCGCTGCCGTCGACGGAGGTCTGCCACACCGTTTCGAAGCCGTTCGGGAAGCCGGCCTCCGCGAGCAGCTTCTTGGCCTGCGCGGGGTCGTAGGGATAGTCCTTGAAGTTCGGATCGTAGGACGGGCAGCACGGCGCCTGCAGCCCGCGCGCGGCCACCGCGGTCCCCTTCAGGAG
>JBGQHJ010000163.1:0-10262 GCA_041497895.1 Methylomirabilia bacterium | reverse complement strand
GCGCGACGGCCCCACCCTCGACGCGGCCGGGCTGCCCGCGTGGATGACCGCGGCGGCCAAGATGCTGCCCCCGCCGTCACCCGAGACCAACCACCGCTACTGGCTCGACGCCACCCGCGACGTGCAGGTGCCGGCGAGCGCCCTCTTCGGCCTCATCGCGGTGCGGGATCTCTACGACCGCGCGCAGGCCCTTCGCGCGGGCCGCCTCTGGCAGCGCCTGCACCTGCTCGCGGTGAGCCGCGGCCTCGCCATGCAGCCGATCAACCAGCCGGTCGAGCTGGTGGACCGCGAGCGCGCGCTCGGGCGGGAGCCGCGTGCGGCCGACGCGCTCGGCGCCCTCACCGGCGCGGCCGACTGGAAGCCCACCTTCGCGTTCCGGATGGGCTTTCCCACCCGCCCGGCCGCGCCGAGCCCGCGGCGTCCGCTGGACGCGGTGGTCGTGCCCTGAGCTTTCGTGACGTGCCGGCCCGGGCCCGGCCGTGCTACCTTCCAGGCCATGAGGAGCTCCGCCTTGACGTTGTCCCGCCCACGCGGCGTCCTCGACGTGCTCCTGGCCGGTCTGGGCGGGGCGGTCGCGCCGTACCTGGTGGCGCTCGGATGGGCGGTCCTCGCCTCCGCGGTGTGGGGGCCGGGACCGCGGCTCGCCAGGTTCCTCGACCCCTCGGCGGGCCTGCCCGCCGGCTACGTGGCCGCCTCGCTCCTCTTCAACGTGGCCGCCGGCGCGCTCCTGGGCGCGGGCCTGGCCCGCGCGCTCGGATGGGCGGGCGCGGGGCGGTGGGGCCTGTGGGCCGCGTTCGCGGCGGGGGTCGTCCTGTCGCTCGCGCGGCAGGACGCGCACGCGCTCGGGCAGCCCGTGGTGCTGCTGTTCATCGCGTCCTCGGCGCAGGCTTTCCGGCTCAGCGCCCGCCGCTGAGACCGAGCCCGGAGAAAGGATCCGTCCGATGACCGCTGTCCCGCTGCCCAGCCGCGATCGCGTCGAAGGCTACTTCAAGGAGCTGAACAACTGGGGCCGCTGGGGGCACGACGACCAGCTCGGCACCGTGAACCTGATCACGCCCGCCAAGCAGGCGCAGGCCCAGCGGCTGATCAAGAAGGGCCGCACCGTGTCGCTCGCGCGGGACGTGATCCCGCGGCCGGTGTACATGTACCACATGACGTTTCCGTCCAAGCGCGAGCGGGTGGACGTGGTGCTCGACCGCTTCGACATGGTCTACCACGGCTTCTGGATCACCCACGTGGACGCGCTCTGCCACGTGGGCTGGGACGGCGAGCTCTACAACGGCCGGCCGTTCGCGGAGAGCCTCACCGTCGAGGGCGCGCTCTGGTGCCCGATCGACCCGATCTTCGAACGCGGGATCACCACCCGCGGCGTTTTCCTCGACATCGCGGCCGGCCGCAAGGAGGGCTACGTCACGGTGGGCCATCCGGTGACGCCGCGCGAGCTCGACGAGGCGGAGCGACGGGCCGGCGTGAAGGTCGAGCCGGGCGACGTGGTGGTGGTGCGGAGCGGCGACGAGAAGTTCCGGCTCGAGAACCCGGAGTGGAAGCCGCGGATCTCCGAGCACCCGGGGCTCCACCTCTCCTGCCTCGAGTGGTTCCGCGAGAAGGACATCGCGGGCATCTCCTGGGACATGATGGACGAGCGGCCGAGCGGCTACCCGGGCTTCGGCATGTCCCCCCACCTGGCCATCCCGTTCCTGGGCCTGGCCCTGATCGACAACTCGGATCCGGAGCGACTGGCCAAGGCGTGCGCCGAGGAAGGGCGCAACGAGTTCCTGTTCACCGCCACTCCGCTGCGCCTGGTGGGCGCGACCGGCGCCCCGGCGCATCCGCTCGCGATCTTCTGAGCCGGGCCATGGCGAACGCGCTCGGCCAGCTCGCCTTCCGGCCGCTCGCCGCCGACGGTCCGGTCACCCGGCGATTTCGCGCCGTCGGGGCGCACGACTTCGCGGCGGCCGCCCTGCATGTTCGGCAGATCCCGTACGGGCGCATCACCGACCGAGGCAAGTACTGGCTCGTGCTCGACGAAGGGCGCGGGACGTGCACGACCAAGCACGCCACCCTGGCCGCGCTCGCCCGCGAGCAGGCGATCGACGTCCAGCTCATGCTCGGCATCTACGAGATGAGCGAGCGGAACACACCCGGGGTCGGCCCGGTGCTGGGCGCGCACGGGCTGTCGTACATCCCCGAAGCCCATTGCTACCTGCGGTATCAGGGCGAGCGCATCGACATGACCGGCGTCCCACCGGGGGCCGAGCCCATCGCGCGCTTCCTGCACGAGGAGCCCATCACCGTCGAGCAGATCGGCGCGTACAAGAACGACCTCCACCGGGCGTTCCTGCGCGACTGGATCGCGCGCGTGGATTCCACGTCCGGGCGCAGTCTCGAGGACGTGTGGCGCATTCGCGAGACGTGCATCGCCGCGCTCGGGGCGGGCGCCCACGCCGCGCCCGGGCGCTGAGCCTTGACCTGGCCGGCGGCTCGGCCTAGGGTTCTCGTCATGAAACGACTCCATCTCCTGCCGCCGGCCCTCGTCGCCCTGCTCCTCGTCGCGCCCACTCCGCCCGCGCTCGCCGCCGACGGCGAGATGCGCTGGGGCCTGCACGTCACGCTCGCCGCCAAGTGGCTCGATCCGGCCGAGACCGAGGCGTTCAGCACCCCGTTCATGGTGCTCTACGCGGTGCACGACGCGCTGGTGAAGCCGATGCCGGGCGGCCTCAACACCCCGAGCCTGGCCGAGTCGTGGCAGGAGTCGAAGGATCACCTGACGTTCACCTTCACCCTGCGCAAGAATGCGCGCTTCCACAACGGGGAGCCGGTCACCGCGGAGGACGTGAAGTTCTCGTTCGAGCGTTACAAGGGCGCCAGCGCCACGCTCCTGAAGGAGAAGGTGAAGGAGGTGCAGGTGCTGGGGCCGACCCAGGTGCGCTTCGTGCTGAAGGAGCCGTGGGCCGACTTCATGACCTTCTACGGCACGACCGCCTCCGGGGCCGCCTGGATCGTGCCGAAAAAGTACGTGCAGCAGGTGGGCGAGGACGGGTTCAAGGCCGCGCCGATCGGGGCGGGCCCCTACAAGGTGATCTCGTTCAAGCCGGGCGTCGAGATCGTGATGGAGGCCTTCGACGGCTACTGGCGGAAGGCCCCGTCGGTCAAGCGCCTGGTCATGCGCTCGATGCCGGAGGAGACCACTCGCGCCGCCGCGCTCCGGCGCGGCGAGGTGGACATCGTGTACCTCCTGACCGGCCCGACCGCGGAGGCGATCCAGAAGACGCCGGGCTACCAGGTCAAGGCGCCGCTGCTCTCCGGGGCGTTCTGGCTCGAGCTGCCCGACCAGTGGGATCCCAAGTCCCCGTGGCACGACCGGCGGGTGCGCCTGGCCGCGAGCCTCGCGATCGACCGCGAGGCGGTGAACCAGGCCGAGACCCTCGGCTTCTCGCGGCTGACCGGCAGCATCGTGCCGCGCATCTTCCAGTACGCGGTGGTCTACGAGCCGCCCGCCTACAACCCCGCGCAGGCCAGGAAGCTGCTGGCCGAGGCGGGCTATCCCAACGGCTTCGACGCGGGCGACTTCTATCCGTTCCCGCCCTACAACTCGATGGGCGAGGCCATCCAGGGGTATCTGCAGGCGGTGGGCATCCGCACCCGGGCCCGCACCATGGAGCGCGCCGCCTACTTCGCCGCGTGGCGCGAGAAGAAGCTCCACGGCATGATCCTGGTGATCACCGCCGCGTTCGGCAACGCGGCCACCCGGATCGAGCCCTACGCCACGAAGAACGGCATCTACGCCTACGGCAGCCGACCGGAGATCGACGACCTCTACGTGCGTCAGGGGCGCGAGCTCGACCCGAAGAAGCGCGAGCAGCTCGTCGGGCAGATCCAGAAGATCATGCACGACGAGGTGCTGAACATCCCGATCTACGAGCTCGCGTTCATCTGGGGCGTAGGCCCGCGCGTGGAGGAAGGTGGGGCCGGGCTCATTCCCGGCTTCTCCTACTCGGCGCCCGCGGAGGACCTCAAGCTCAAGGCGCGCTGAGGGCGCCCGCGGTGGCCCAGTACTCGCTCGGCATCGACATCGGCGGGACCTTCACCGATCTCGTGGTCTACGACCACGACACCGGCGCGCGATGGAGCCGCAAGGTCCTCACCACCCACGACGACCCCGCGCGCGCGGTCGCCTCCGGCGTCGCCGGCCTGCTCGACCAGGCGCGGGTCGATCCGGCCGCCTTCTCCCGGGTCGTCCACGCCACCACCCTCTTCACCAACGCGCTGATCGAGCGCAAGGGCGCGGTCACCGGGCTGATCACCACCGCGGGCTTCGCGGACACGCTCGAGATCGGGCGCGAGCGGAAGTACGAGCTGTACGACCTGGCGATCACCAAGCCCGAGCCGCTGGTGCCGCGGCACCTGCGCCTCGAGGTGCCCGAGCGCACGAAGGCGGACGGGCGCGTCGCGCGGCGGCTCGACACCCGCGCGGTCGTCGCGCGCGCGGCCGCGCTCGCCCGCGCCGGCGTCGGCGCGATCGCGGTGGTGTTCCTGCACGCCTACGCCAACCCGCGCCACGAGCGCGAGGCGGCGCGGCTGATCGCGCGCCGGCATCCCGGCATCGCGGTGACGACCTCGCACGAGGTGGCCCCGGAGATCCGCGAGTACGAGCGGGCGTCGACCACGGTGGCGAATGCCTACATCAAGCCGCTCGCCCAGAAGTATCTGGCCCTGATGGCGGAGCGCGTGTCCGCGCTTGGCATCCCGGCTCCGCTGCTGCTCATGCTCTCTAGCGGCGGCCTCACCCACGTGGCCGAGGCCCAGCGGGTGCCGGTGCAGATGCTCGAGTCCGGTCCGGCGGCGGGCGCCATCGCGGCCGCGTTCTTCGGCCAGGCCGACGGCAACGGGCGCGTGCTCGCCTTCGACATGGGCGGCACCACCGCCAAGCTCTCGCTGGTGGACGGCGGCGAGCCGCTGACCGCCTACAGCTTCGAGGCCGCGCGCCAGCGGCGCTTCATCGAGGGCAGCGGGCTGCCCATCCGCATCTCGACCATCGAGCTGATCGAGATCGGCGCGGGCGGCGGCAGCATCGCGGCGGTGGACGAGATCGGGCTCCTGAAGGTCGGCCCGCGCAGCGCCGGCTCGCACCCGGGGCCGGCCTCCTATGGCCTGGGCGGGCGGGAGCCCACCGTGACCGACGCCGACTTCCTGCTCGGCTACCTCAACCCGGACTACTTCGCGGGCGGGGAGGTCGCGGTGGACATGGCGGCCGCGATCGGCGTGATCGAGGACGTGGCCCGGCGTCTCGACCTCGAGTCCACCAAGGTGGCGTGGGGCATCCACGACATCGTCAACGAGAACATGGCGGGCGCGGCGCGCGTGCACATCGCGGAGCGCGGGCGCGACCCCCGTGACTACGCGCTGCTCTGCACCGGCGGCGCGGGGCCGGTGCACGCCTACTCGGTGGCCCGCAAGCTCGGCATCGGCCGCGTGATCTGCCCACCCTCGGCCGGCGTGGCCTCGGCCCTCGGGCTGCTGGTGGCGCCGGCGCGGGTGGACCGCGGGGCCACCGTGGGCATCCGCCTCGATCGCGGGAGCATCGGCGAGCTCGAGGCCGGCTTCGCGCGGCTCGAGCGCGAAGCGCGCGCGGTGATGGCGGAGACCGGGCTCAAGCTCGAGTCGGCGACGGTGACGCGGCTGGCCGACGGCCGCTTCATGGGCCAGGGCTTCGACCTGGTGGTGCCGCTGCCGGCCGGGCCCTACGAGGACAGCGAGCCCGGGCGCGCGGCCCTGCGGGCCGCCTTCGAGACCGCGTACCGCGAGAAGTTCGCCCTGACCCCGCCCGGCGTGCCGGTCGAGTTCATCAACATCCGGGTGGCGGTGCGCGCGCCGGTCTCGGGCAGCGACGTGGTGCTCGAGGGCCGCCCGGGCCAGGGCGCGCGCGCCGCGCTCAAGGGCACGCGGCGCGCGTACTTCTCCGGTGCGGACGGGTGGGTGGAGACCGCGGTCTACGACCGCTACCGCCTCGGAATCGGCGACCGGCTGAGCGGGCCGGCGGTGGTGGAGGAGGAGGGCTCGACGCTCGTGATCGGGCCGGACGCGAGGGCGGAAGTGGCCGCGAGCGGGAATATCGTGATGACCCTCGCGGGCGCTCAGTCCGCCTGATCGAGCGGCGCGCCCACGTCGGCCTCGAGCTGGTAGATGGCCGCGAGGTAGGCGCCCATCGCCTGGAGGTGGGCCAGCGCGGTCTCGCGGTCACTGCGCTCCGCGTCGAGGAAGTCGAGCCGGCTCTGCCCGCCCCGTCGGTAGGCGTATTCGACGACCTCGCGCGTCCGCCGCGCCTTGGGCAGGTAGACGTCGCGGAGGGTCTGCACCCGCTCGCGCTGGGTCTGCGCGGTGCGCAGGTCGACGTCGAGGCCGGCCAGGACCTGCTGCTCGGTCGCCCGCCGCGCCGCCTCCACCCGGGCGATCTCCGCCCGCGTCCGCTCGATCTCGCCCTGGTTGCGGTCGAAGATGCGCAGCGGGAAGGAGAAGCCGAACCCGATCGTGTTGTCGGGGCCGATGCGCTGGTACTCGAGCTGGGGCGTGATGTCCCACCACGCGTTGGCGCGGGCCAGTCGGTGGTCCGCCTGGGCCCGCTCCCGGTCCGCGACGGCGGCGCGCAGATCGGGCCGGTGGGCGACCGCAAGGCGGCGGAGTCGGTCGGGGTCGAGAGCGACGTCGGGGAACGCGAGATCGCCGGCGACCTCGAAGTCCTCCGCGATCGCGGCGGGCGCGGCGGTGCTCCGCAGCGTGATCCGGGCCACGTCGAGGGTCTGTCGGGCGTCGGCCGCGTCGCGCTCGAAGGTGAAGCGCTGGACCTGGATTCGTAGCAGCTCGAGCTCGGACAGGTCGCCGCGGTCGACCCGCAGCCGCTGGAGCCGCTCGGTCTCGTCGAGCGCTCTCAGGTTCTCCTCCGCGAGCGCGAGCTGCTCGCGCGCCACCAGCGCGCCCGCGAAGGCGGCCTTGATCTGGAGCACGGTGAGGCGGCGCACGTCCTCGAACTGGTAGGCGGTGACCCGCGTCGCGGCGCGCGCGGCGTCCACGCGGTGCAGGCGCTTGCCGCCGAGCTCGATCGGCTGCCCCACGTTGACCGTGTACTGGCCGTCCTGCTGGGCCTGCCCCGGTTTGAGCTGCTCGGCGAGGAAGCTCATGGTCGGGTTCGGGCGCAGCCCGGCCGTGATCTCGTTGGCCCGGACCGACCGGAGCTCGGCGGCCTTGGCCTGCACCGTCGGATTCCGCTCGAGGGCGAGCGCGAGCGCCTCGTCGAGCGACAGCCGGCGCAGGGGCTCCTGGGCTCCGCCGGGGCCCGCGAGCAGGCAGAGGACGGCCACGACCGCCGTCGTCCTCGCCGCGAAGCTCCCGCCCGCCCGCTCGACCATGGTCATCCCGGCGGGCATGGTGGCCCGGCGCGGATGAAGGAATCCTGAAGACGCCGCGCGCGCTCAGGTCGCGAGCGGGAGACGGATCCGGATGCTCGCGCCGCCGCCGGGCGCGGAAACCAGCGCGATGCTGCCGCCCTGAGACTCCACCACGAGCCGGCAGATCGCGAGCCCGAGGCCCACGCCCGGGATGTCGGTGGCGCGGGCCGCGCTGCCCCGGTAGAACCGCTCGAAGAGGCGTGGCCGCTCCTCCTCGGGCACGCCGGGGCCGGTGTCCGACACCGCCACCACCGCGGCGCCGTCCTCGACGAAGGCCTCGATCGTCACCTTGCCGCCCGGCGGCGAGAACTTGATGGCGTTGTCGAGCACGTTGCTGATCACCAGGCTCACCGCGGCGGGAGCTACGTCGACCCGGATGTCGCCCGGCGCCTCGAGCACCACGCTCACGTCGCGGGCGTGGTCGCCGCCGCCGAGCCGCGCCGCGGCCTCGCCGAGGATCGGCGCGAGGGCCACGTCCTCGCGCGGCGTCTCCCGCGACTCGCCCGCGTCCAGACGGGCGAGCGTGAGCAGGGCCTCGGTCAGGCGCGAGAGGCGCGCCACTTCGGCCAGGCACGACCGCAGCGCTTCCTCGTATTCGGGCCGCTCGCGCGGGCGCCGGAGCGTCACCTCCAGCTCGGCCCGCAGCCGCGAGAGCGGCGAGCGCAGCTCGTGCGAGGCGTCGGCGGTGAAGCGGCGCTGGGCCTCGAAGACGTGCTCGACGCGGGCCAGCATCTCGTTGAGCGTCTCCACGAGGCGGCCGATCTCGTCCCGGCCGCCCGGATGGGGCAGCCGCTCCGCGAGGCCCGAGGCTCCCAGCACCCGGGCCCGGAGCACGATCTGATCGATCGGCCGCAGGATCGCGCGCGCCAGCATCGCGCCGGTGAGCGCCACCGCGCCCAGGATCGCGAGCGCCATCGACGCGAACAGCCATCGGGCCCATCGCGTCGCCGCGTCGACGTCGTCGAGCGAGCCGCCGACCTGGATCGCGTAGGCCGCCGGCCCGAGCTGGAGCGGCATCGAGAGCAGACGGAGGGGCTCGTCGCCGAAGTCGCGCCGGGTCTCGATCACCGACTCGCCCTGTCGCAGCCGGGCGAGCAGCCCGGCCGGGGTGGGCAGGCGGGCCGCGCCGAGGTTGGTGCTGCGCGCGACCACGTGGCCGTCGAGGTCGACGATCTGGATGAGCTTGTCCAGGCGGGGGAACGACGGTGGCGCCGCGCCGGACGCCATCTCGTGAACGCGGGGCGGCTGGCTCGGGTTCGCCAGCGCGGCCGCGGCCTCGGTGTGGGCCAGCTCGAGCAGCGACTGGTCGAACTGGCCGAGCACCATCCGGGAGAAGGCCCAGTTCGCGCCCACCGAGGCGGCGGCGAGGATCAGGCCCACCGCGATGACGTGCAGCAGGAAGACGCGGGCCTTGAGGTTCAGCGCGATCACGGAGTCGCCGGGCCCACCAGGTAGCCTCGCCCCCGGATGGTGTGGATGAGCGGCGAGCCTCCCGGGCCGTCGACCTTGCGGCGCAGGTGGCTCACGTGGACGTCGACCAGGTTGGTGAGGGAATCCTGCTCGGTCTCCCAGACGTGATCGGCGAGCCGGGCCCGGGTCACCACCCGCCCGGCGTGGCGCATCAGGACCTCGAGGATCGCGTACTCCTTCGGGGTGAGGTTGATCGGGAGGCCGGCCCGCGCGACACGGTGGCTCTGCGGATCGAGGGTCAGATCCGCCACCGCGAGCACGACCGGGCGGGTGAGCTCCGAGCGGCGCAGCAGCGCGTGGATGCGGGCGAGCAGCTCGGAGAAGCCGAACGGCTTGACCAGGTAGTCGTCGGCGCCGGTGTTGAGCCCGGTCACGCGATCCTCGAGCGCGTCGCGGGCGGTCAGCATCAGGATCGGCACCCCCAGGCCCCGCCCGCGCCACTCGCGGCAGAGCGCGATCCCTTCCTGGTCGGGCAAGAGCCAGTCGAGCACGACGACGTCGTAGTCGGTGGCGCTCGCCAGCTCGTCGCCCTCCAGGGCGGAGTACGCGACGTCGACCACGAAGCGCTCCTCGCGGAGGCCACGGGCGAGGATCTGGGCCGCCTTGCGATCGTCGTCCACGAGGAGGATCCGCATCGTGGCCGTACCATACCGCCGGGCCCCGGGGGCGGCAAGAATCGGCCGTGCCGCTCGTCTTCACGATTCCTTCAGGTTCGATCGCTAGACTGCCGGGCATGTCGAGACGGTTCGCGATGGGGCTGTCGATCGCGCTCGCGGCGCTCGCCACCGGCGCGTGCGGACGCAGCGAGACCGCGGCCGGAGCCGCCACGAGCGCGACGCGCCCGGCCGCCGACGTGGTGGTCGTGCCGGCGGACTCGCCGCAGCTCCAGCAGATCCGGGTGGAGCCGGTGCGGGTGGCGGAGGTCGCGAGCGAGGAGCTAGTGGCGCCCGCGCGCATCCTCGCCGACCCCAATCGCACCGCGCGCGTCCTGCCTCCGGTGCAGGGACGGGTCACCGCGGTGCTGGTGCGGCTCGGCGACCGCGTCGAGCAGGGCCAGCCCCTGGTGACGCTCGAGAGCCCGGATGCCGACGCGGCGGTCGCCACGTTCCTCCAGGCCCAGGCGGGCGAGCGGCAGGCGCGCGCCACGCTACAGAAGGCGGAGACCGACCTCGCGCGGGCGAGCGATCTCTACCAGGTCAGGGCGGTCGCGGAGAAGGATCTGTTGACCGCGCAGAACGATGCCGCGCAGGCGCGGCTCGGGCTCGAGAGCGCGGAGGCCGCGCGCCAGCAGGCCTCCCGCAAGCTCGAGCTGCTCGGGCTCAAGCCGGATACCTTCCGCCAGGCCGCCCT
>JBGQHJ010000162.1:0-10363 GCA_041497895.1 Methylomirabilia bacterium | reverse complement strand
CCCTACCGGAGGTGGAACGGGACGTCGACCACGACGACGCCCTTGCGGAAGAGCAGGGCGCCCTTGATGAGCAGAGCGGTCTGGTTGTGGAGCAGGTGCTGCCACCAGCGGGCGGGCACGAACTCCGGGATCACGATGGTGACCACGTGGTTCTGCCCCACCGCCAGCAGATGGTTGACGTAGTCGAGGAAGGGCGTGAGGAGGGACCGGTACGGCGAGGTCAGTACCACGAGCGGCACCCCCAGCCCGAACTTGCCCCACTTCTCCTCGAGTTTCTGGGTCCGATCCGGATCGAGCTCGACGTACACCGCCTTCGCGGACGCGGACAGGGTCTGCGCGTACCGCAGCGCCGCCGCGACGCCCCGGTGCAGGTCACCCACCAGCACCAGCACCGAGTGGTCGATCGGCGGTGGGCCCCCGTAGTTGTCGAGGGAGAGCTGCCGCGCCACGTCGGCGTAGTGGCGGCGGATCATCATGAACAGCGCGACCAGCAACGGGATGAGCAGCACCACCATCCACGCGCCGTGGCTGAACTTCGTGGCCGCGATCACCAGCATGACGAGCCCGGTGGTGGCGGCCCCGACCGCGTTGAGCACCCATCGCCACCACCAGCCCGGCTCGCGTCGGGAGAGCCAGCGCCGCACCATGCTCGCCTGGGAGAGGGTGAAGGAGACGAAGACCCCGACCGCGTAGAGCGGGATCAGGGCGTGGGTGGCGCCGCCGAAGAGCACGATCAGGAGCGCGGCCAGGCCGCCGAGGATCAGGATGCCGTTGGAGAAGACGAGGCGGTCGCCGCGGGTGCCGAACTGCCGGGGGATGAAGCCGTCGCGGGCGAGGAAAAAGGCGAGCCGGGGGAAGTCGGCGAACGCGGTGTTGGCCGCGAAGACCAGGATCAGCATGGTGACGACCTGGATCTCGTAGTAGAGCAGCCCCCCTCCGAAGATCAGGCGGGCCAGCTGGGAGACGACCGTCTCCTCCGGGCGGGGCAGCACCTGGTAGTGGCGGGCCAGGAAGGTGATGCCCATGAACAGCGAGATCAGGATGATGCCGAGCCAGGCGAGCACGATCCGCGCGTTGCGCGCCTCCGGATGACGGAACGCGGGCACGCCGTCCGAGACCGCCTCCACCCCGGTGAGCGCCGCGCAGCCGGACGCGAAGGCGCGGAGGACCAGGAAGATCGTCAGCTCTTGGCTCATCTCCACCGTCGCCTGGGTGGGCGGGGGAACGCTCTCCCACCCGATCAGCCAGCGCACGAGCCCGTAGGCGAGCATGCTCGCGAAGCTGACCACGAACAGGTACGTCGGTACCGCGAAGAGTGCGCCCGACTCGCGCAGGCCCCGCAGGTTGACGGTCGCGATGCCGGCGATGAAGAGCACGCCGAGGGGGATGCGATAGTCGTAGAGCGCGGGGAACGCGGAGGTGATCGCGGCCACGCCGGCCGCGACACTCACCGCCACCGTGAGCACGTAGTCGATGAGCAACGCCCCCGCGGCGATCAGGCCGGGCAGGGTGCCGAGGTTGTCCTTGGTGACGATGTAGGCGCCGCCGCCCTGCGGGTAGGCGAGGATCGTCTGGCGGTACGAGCTCACCACCACCGCGATGAGCACGACGATCGCGATGCCGATCGGGATCGAGTAGCTGAGCGCGGCGGTGCCCGCGAGCACCAGGATCAGCAGGACCTCCTCGGTGGCGTACGCCACCGAGGAGAGCGCGTCGGAGGAGAAGACCGCGAGCGCGGAGGCCTTGGAGAGCCGCTCGTGCCGCGCCTGGGCGGTGGCCAGCGGCGACCCGACGAACAGCTTCTTGACCGCGCTGATCTTCACCCGAGCCGCCTCTGGATCACTTACGCTAGAGGGGGAGGCGCCCGGGTGTCAAGCATTCGCGGCCATCCGCCGCGGCGCGGGCTATCGCGACGAGCCGGCGTCCTTGCCGCGATCGGCGGCTTCCTTGGGCTCGGGCGTCGCGTCCGGCGCCTCCACTCCCTTCTTGAACTCGCGGATCGCCTGTCCAAGCGACCGGCCCAGATCGGGGATCTTCGAGCCGCCGAACAGCACCAGCGCGATGAGCAGGATCAGCATCAACTCCTGAGCGCCGAGTCCGAACATGTGCATCCTCCTCGAATCGAGAGTCCACCACCATGTGGGCGGCGAGCCGCCCGCGTGCACTGCGTGGGGAGGAGGCTACAGACAGGGGGGAGCCCGGAAGCGAACGCGCGCCGCGGCGAGCCGGGACCGGCTCGGCGGGCGCCACGCGACGATCGCCGCGAGCACGACCAGGGCGGGCGTCCACCCGTGGCCGGGGTCGACCAGGGCCGGCATCTGCTCGGAGAGCAGGAGCGGCAGGAAATCGCCGTCGTCGTCGTCGAAGTAGCTCGGGACCCACGCGAAGTCGGCGGTGTGGAAGGTGGCCACCGTGACCAGCCCCACGTGGAAAAGCACCAGCACCGCCACCAGGGTGCGCGCACCGAGCATGGCGCCGAGCCTACGGCCGCGGGGTCCGGGTGTCAAATTCGGCTTCGAACCGTCGGGGCGGGTGCGATGCTGGGGGCAGGGAGCCGCCGGCCGACATGAACATCCTGGTACCCGACATCGGCGTGGGCGAGAAACTCGTCCGCTCGGTGGTGGTGTACGGGTTTCTCCTGATCGCCTTCCGCCTGTGCGGCAAGCGGCAGCTCGGCCAGCTCACCGCCTTCGACCTGGTGGTGCTCCTCATCATCAGCAACGTGGTCCAGAACGCGGTCATCGGCAACGACAACTCCCTCGGGGGCGGGCTCATCGGGGCGACCACCATCCTCCTCCTCAACCTGCTCGTCGCGTACGTGACGTTCCGCTTCAAGCGGGCCGATCGCGTGGTCGAGCACTCCCCGACCTTGCTCGTCCGGCACGGCCGCATCCTGAGGCAGAACCTGCGGCGCGAGCGCCTGGGGCCGCGGGATCTCCGAGCCGCCCTGCGGCACCACGAGGTGGTCTCGGTGCCGGACATCCGCTACGCCTTCCTCGAGGAGGACGGGCACGTGAGCGTCATCGCCGGACGTCCCCGCGGCGAGTGACCCGCCGCCTCCTCCCCGCTCCGTGAGCGATCTCCACCAGTTCGTCGGTCACTGGGGCTATGTCGCCATCTTCGTGGTGGTCGTGCTCGGCAACGTGGGACTCCCGGTGCCCGAGGAGACCATCCTGGCCCTCGCCGGCTACCTGGTCTGGCGGGGCAAGCTCCGGCTCTCCCTGGTGCTGGTGGTCGGCATCGTGAGCGCGGTGGTCGGTGACAACATCGGGTACTGGCTCGGCCGCCGGTACGGTCAAATCGCACTGCCCCGCTACGCCCGCTGGGTGCTCGGTCACCCCGAGCGGCTCGAGACCATGAAGGCGTTCGTGGCACGCCGTGGCCCCCTGGCGGTGTTCGTGGCGCGCTTCGTCCCGGGGGTGCGCTTCACCGCGGGGCCGCTCGCGGGCGCGCTCGGCCTGCCCTTCTCGTCGTTCCTGCTTGCCAACGTGGCGGGCGCGGTACTCTACGTCCCGGTGGTCGTCGGAGCGGGGCTGGCGGTCGGCTACGGCTTCGGCACCTACGTGGAGCGGATGCGCTACGTGGTCGGGGAGGTGGAGCGGACCGTCCTGCTCCTGGTCCTGGTGGGCATCCTGGCCCTGATCGCGCTCCGCATCGGCCAGGCCGTCCGACAGCGCAAGACGCCCTGAGCCCGCGGCGCCCCGACCGGATGTCGGTCGCCGCGGGGGCGTGATCGATCAGTGCGCCTTCGCCTCCCCGAATCCGTCGGATCCCTTGAGACGGTCTTCGGTGCCGGGGATGTAGCGACGCTCCAGCTCCTGGAAGTGCGACACGCGGGCCATCACGTGATGGCTCTCGGTGGGGTGCCCCACCTTCTGGCGTTCGAGCGTCCACTGGGCCTGCTCCTCGTTCTTCACCAGCTCCTGCATGAAGTTCCACACCGAGTACATCGCGGCGTGGGCGCCGAAGAGCGTGATGAAGATGAAGCGGTACCCGAGCTCGCCCAGCTCCCGGAACGTGAGCGGGTTCGGATCCTTGTGCCAGCGGAAGGACGACGAGTAGTTGAAGGCGAGCGGTAGGTTCGGGTGCGACTGCTTCATCGCGCGGGCGAACTCGATCGCCGGCTCGCGCTCCGAGTTCGACAGCTCGGCCCACACCAGGTCGACGCCCGCGTCGGCGTAGGCGCGGCCCCGCCAGATCGCCTCCTCCATGCTGCCGCCCACCGCGCCGTAGGCGTCGGTGCGGGCGATGATCACGAAGTCGCGGTCGAGGCGGTCACGCTCCGCGATGGCGGCCCGGTACTTGCCGAGCGCCTCCTCGCGCGACACGATGGTCTTGCCCGCGATGTGACCGCAGCGCTTCGGGAAGCGCTGGTCTTCGAGGTGGATGCCCGCCACGCCGGTCCTCACGAACTCCTGCACCGTCCGCATGGTCGACAGCGCGTTGCCGTAGCCGTCGTCGGCGTCCGCGATGATCGGCAGGTCGACCGCGTTCGCCACCATCGAGGCGGCCTTGGTGACCTCGGTCATGGTGAGGAGGCCCATGTCGGGCCAGCCGTTGAGCATCGCGAGCGAGTAACCGCTCAGGTAGATCGACTTCATCCCGGCCTGCTCGGCGATCTGCGCGTCGAGCGGCGAGTAGATGCCGCCGGTGAAGAGATACGGTTCCTCGGTGAGGAGCCGGCGGAACGTCTTTCCCTTGGATTCCATGCGTGAGCCTCCGTCAGGCGGACAGCGCGGGCGCCAGTCCGAGGGCGCACCAGCGGCAATAGGTGTCGGTGTCGATCTCGATCGCGCAGCTCGGGCAGCACGGGACGTCGCACTCGCGGCGGACCATCCCGCGCCGAGTCCCGGCGTGGAGCAATGCGCACTCGTAGGTGACCATCGGGCTTCCTCGACCCGCTCAGGCCAGGCTGCCGGTCGCGGCCGCAGGCCGCGCCCAGGGCAGCTCGAGCAGGGCCTCCGCGCAGCTCGAGCAGTAACTCGTGGACTCGAGCTGATAGGAGCAAGCGGGGCAACAGGCCGCTCCGCACGCGATGCAGCCCAGATGGTTGAACGCGAACTGGATCTCGGTCCCGCAGCGACAACGGCCCCCCATTGAGCTCCTCCTTGAGCGAGAGATACCTCACTCCGGAGACAAGAAGCATTCCAGGGCCCGCTGCGTCAGAACCTATTGATTCGATGTACTGTGTGCAACCATCTATCACTTGGACTGTGACATGTATGTCTCACCGGATGCCGCCACAGAACTGCTCGGTAGACAGCAACTATTTAATAAAAAAGACTAGATTGAGGCTTGATGATGCGAGTCGACTACGTCACATATATGGGACTACTTTGACTCTATCTTGAACTTCTTCGTATTTATCGAATACTTGGACAGGAGCCGGTGGAAGTTCCTGCGAGTGATCCCGGCCTTCTGGGCCGCAACCGAGATGTTGCCCCGGGCTTCCGACAGGAAGCGAGTGACGGCCTCCTTCTCGAACATCGAGACCACCCGCTCCTTGGCCTGGACGAACCCCTCCCGAGTGGTCACCTGGATGGGCCCCGACTCCTGCAAGTAGAGCGGCAGGTGGGCGACTTCCACCTGCTGATTCGAGGAGAGCACCACCGCCCGCTCGATGATGTTCTCGAGCTCCCGCAGGTTCCCGGGCCAGCTGTAGCGCCGCAGGAGATCGAGGGCGTCCTGCGAGAACCGATCGACCTTCTTGTTCACCTTCGCCTCGGCCTTGCGGAGGAAGTGATAGGCCAGGACCGGAATGTCCTCGCTCCGCTCGCGCAGCGGCGGCAGGACCACCGTGAACGCGTTGAAGCGGTAGAAGAGGTCCTCGCGAAACTCGGAGGTGGCCAGGGCCTTCTCGAGGTCGCGGTTGGTGGCCGCGATCACCCGCACGCGCACCTTGCGCGTCACGACGTCGCCCACCGGCTTCACTTCCCCGGCCTGCAGGACCCGGAGCAGCTTGCCCTGCATCTCGGGCGGCATGTCGCCGACCTCGTCGAGGAAGATGGTCGCGCCGTCGGCCTTCTCGAACAGGCCGACCTTGTCCGCGACCGCTCCGGTGAACGAGCCGCGCTTGTGCCCGAAGAGCTCCGACTCCATCAGGGTCGGGGTCAGGGCGGTGCAGTTCACGGTGACCAGGGGCTTGTCGCGCAGGTTCGAGTAGCGGTGGATGGCCCGCGCCACCAGCTCCTTGCCGGTGCCGGACTCCCCGCGGATGAGGACCGTGGTCGGGGTCTGGGCCACGCGGACGATCTGCTCGGCCAGCTCCCGCATCTTGGGGTTCTGCCCGATGATGAAATCCCCGTCCGACTTGGCCTGCAGCTCCCGGAGCATGAGCGAGTAGCGATCCTCGAGCTCCTCGGTCCGCTTGCGCTCGGCCAGCAGGTCCCACATGAACTTGGCGCTCGCGCCCCCCATCACCTCGGTACTCGCCGGCTTCAATCGGAGGATGGCGGCCTGCACGTCCGGGTTCCCGGTCACGTCGATGATGAGGTCGAGGCGGGGATCCGCGATCAGCTCGCGCAGGTCGGTGCTCACCTGGACGTTGAGCCGGCGAGCCAGCTCGAGGCCGGGGGCCCAGGGATTCACGTCGACGACGCCGACGATGGTCACGGTGGGGTCGCCGCTGAACATCTCGAGCAGGGCCCGGCCGCCCTTGCCCGCCCCGACGATGACGACCTTGGTCACCGTCCCGGACGTGCGGCTAGAACGGCTGGGCCTCGCGCTTGGCGAGGCGCTCGAAGGACGCGTACTCGGGAATGAACGTCACCTGCACCTTGCCGGTGGGGCCGTTGCGCTGCTTGCCGATGATCACGTCGGCGACCCGGTCGCCGTCCTCGGACTGCAGGCCGTAGCGCTCGGGGCGGTAGAGGAACAGGATCACGTCGGCGTCCTGCTCGAGCGCGCCCGACTCCCGGAGGTCCGAGAGCTGGGGCTCCTTGCGCTCGCGGGCCTCCACCGCACGGGAGAGCTGGGAGAGCGCCACCACCGGCACGTTCAGCTCCTTGGCCAGGGCCTTCAGCGAGCGCGAGATCTCCGAGATCTCCTGCTGCCGGTTCTCCTGCTGGTGGCGCCCGCGCATGAGCTGGAGGTAGTCGATCACGATCAGATCGAGCCCGTGCTCCGCCTTCATGCGCCGGGCCTTGGCCCGCGCTTCCAGCACGGTGAGGGCGGGCGAATCGTCGATGTAGACCGGGGCCTCCGCCAGCCGGCCCGCCGCGTTGGTGAGACGGGTCCAATCGCGCGGGTCGAGGTAGCCGGTGCGCACCTTGTGGGAGTCCACCTTGGCCTCGGAGCAGAGCAGCCGCTGCACCAGCTGCTCCTTGGACATCTCGAGGCTCAGCACCAGCACGCGCTTGTGGTCCTCGACCCCCGCGTACTTGGCGATGTTCAGCGCGAAGGCGGTCTTGCCCATGGAAGGGCGCCCCGCGATGATGATGAAGTCGCTCGGCTGGAAGCCCGACGTCATCCGGTCGAGATCGTCGAAGCCGGTGGCGAGCCCGGTGATGTGCTCCTTGCGGTCGTACAGCTTCTCGATGTGTTCGAAGGTGTCCTTCAGGATGGCCCGCACCGGGAAGGCCGAGCCCTGCATCCGCCGCTCGGAGACCTGGAAGATCAACCGCTCCGCGTCGTCCAGCAGCTTGTCCACGTCGTCGCGGGCCTCGTAGCTCTGCCCGATGATGTCGGTGGCGATGCGGATGAGGTCGCGGAGGAGGGCCTTCTCCCGGACGATGGCCCCGTAGGACAGGAGATGGGCGGCGGTGGTCGCCTCCTCCACCAGGCTCGCGAGGGCGGCGGCGCCGCCGACCTCCTCCAGCTCCGCCCTTCGCTTCAGCTCCTCCGAGACGGTGAGGAGGTCCACCGGCTCGTTGCGCTCGAAGAGCGCGAGGGTGACGTCGAAGATCTTGCGGTGGCCTTCCTTGTAGAAGTCGGCCGGCTTGAGCAACTCGATGGCCTTGGGCAGGCTATCGCGCTCGAGCAGGATCGCCCCCAGCACGGCCCGCTCCGCCTCCAGGCTGTGGGGAGGGATCTTGGAGGTGAGCAGGTCGGTGAGCGTGGCCACGGCTACTCCCGGCTGACGGACACCTTCAGCTGCGCGGTGACGTCGGCGTGCAGGCGCACCGGCACCGAGAACTCGCCGAGGCTCTTGATGGGCTCGTCGAGCCCGATCCGGCGCCGCTCGATCTCGATCCCGTGCTGGGCCAGGAAGGCGGCCAGGTCGGCGCGGCCCACCGAGCCGAAGAGGCGGCCCTCGTCGGAGGCCTGCCGCCGCTGGACGAAGTGGAGCGCCTCGATGGCGTGGGCCTGACCCTGGGCGTCCGACTTGAGCTTGGCGGCCTGCGCGTCCTGGCTGGCCTTGATCTGGGCCAGGTTCTTCATGTTGGCCGGCGTGGCGTGCAGGGCCAGCTTCTGGGGCAGGAGGAAGTTGCGCGCGTAGCCGTCGGAGACCTCGCGCACCTCGCCGCGGCGCCCCAGGGAGGCGACGTCGTCCATCAGGATGATCTTCATGGCAGGATGATCTTCATGACCGGCTCCTCACGGGCGCGCTCACTCCGAGGTCTGGGCCAGCAGGGCCACCGTGCGCGCCCGGCGGACCGCACGCGTGAGCTGACGCTGGTGCCGGGCGCAGCTCCCGGAGATGCGGCGAGGGGTGATCTTGCCGCGCTCCGAGACGAAGTTGCGGAGCCGGCGGATGTCCTTGTGGTCGACCAGGGATACCCGATCGACGCAGAACTTGCAAACCTTGCGACGCCCGAACCGGCGCCGCTTGACTGGCTTCGAAGATGGCGGAATGGCTTGATCCTCCTGTTGGAACCGACCGTGCTAGAACGGCACCTCGTCGTCGCCGCCCTCGCTGCCGGCCTCGACCGGCTCGGGAACGCCGGGCGCCGCGGCGGCGGACTTGCTCCGCCCCATGAACTGCACCCGCTCGGCGACGACCTCGACCACGCTGCGCTTCTGACCGTCCTTGGTTTCCCAGTCGCGCGTCTGCAGCCGCCCCTCGACCATGACCGGGCTGCCCTTGTCGAGGTACTCACCGCAGCTCTCGGCCTGCTTGCCCCAGACCACGCACGTGAGGAAGCACGTCTCCTCACGCTTCTCCCCACCCTGGGTCGTGTAGTTACGATTGACCGCCAGCCGGAGATCGGCCACCGCGGTGCCGCTGGGCGTGTAGCGAAGCTCCGGGGTCCGCGTGAGGTTGCCGATCAGGAACACTCGGTTGAGACTCGCCATCAGACGACCTCCTCCACCGCCGGGGTCTGCGGCTTCGGGGCGGACCGGATCCGCTTGGGAGCGGGAATGCGGGTCGTGAAGTGCCGGAGGACCTGCTCGTTGAGCGTCAGCTGCCGCTCGTACTCCTTGACGACGGATGGCTCCGCCTTGCACTCGATGACCGCGTAGGTTCCTTCCCGCTGCTTGCGAATATCGTAGGCCAGCCGGCGCTTGCCCCAGCTCTCGGCCTTCGTGACCTCTCCGCCGAGCGACTTGAGCGTCTCCTGCAGCTTGGTCAGCAGGGCGGTCACGTCCTCTTCGGTGGGCCGTGGATCGATGATCACCAGGATTTCGTACGGGTACAGACCACTCACCTCCTCCAATGTTTCAGCTACTGGCTCCAATGTTTCAGCTACTGGATACTCGCTCCTGATTGGAAGCGCTTTACGTTACCAGAGCCTGTCCCGAAAGACAACCTCGCGTCAAGAGTGGACAAAACAAGACGGCCCTTGCCTCTCGGCAAGGGCCGCCTGTTCGCCGGAACCGGGGCCTAGAAGTCCCCGTGAGGCATCGGCGGGGCCGCCGCCGGCTTGTCCTCGGGCAGGTCCGTGATCAGCGCCTCCGTCGTCAGCAGCAGCGCGGCCACCGACGCCGCGTTCTGTAGCGCCACCCGCTCCACCTTGGTGGGGTCGATGATACCGGCCTGGATCATGTCCACGAACTCGAGCGACTCCGCGTCGAAGCCGCGGGTCACCACTTTCTCGGCCTTGACCTTCTCCACGATCACGCTGCCCTCGAGCCCCGCGTTCTCCACGATCTGGCGGATGGGCTCCTCGAGCGCGCGCTTGACGATCATGGCGCCGACCTTCTCGTCGCCTTCCAGCTTCAGGCCATCGATCGAGGTCGAGGCTCGCAGCAGGGCCACCCCACCGCCCGGCACGATGCCCTCTTCCACCGCGGCGCGGGTCGCGTTGAGCGCGTCCTCGACGCGGGCCTTCTTCTCCTTCATCGCGGTCTCGGTCGCGGCGCCCACCTTGATGACCGCCACCCCGCCGGCCAGCTTGGCCAGCCGCTCCTGCAGCTTCTCCCGATCGTAGTCCGAGGTGGTCTCCTCGATCTGGGCGCGGATCTGCTTGATGCGCCCCTCGAT
>JBGQHJ010000161.1:0-10455 GCA_041497895.1 Methylomirabilia bacterium | reverse complement strand
TCGACTGGGCGCAGGCCGAGAGCGCGAGCGCGCAGAAGAGGGCAAGCGCCGGGGCCCGCCGGGCGCGCGCGGTCATTGATCGACCTTGCCCGGGGCGGGTGGCGGCGCGGGCGCCGGGCTCACCGGCGGTTGCGACCCGGCGCCGGCCCGCCGCGCCCGCGTCGACGTCGCGACCGGCGCGGGCGCCTCGGCCTGGGGCTTCGTCGGGTCCTGGAGCAGGACCTCGACCACTCCCGCGGGCCCGCGGATCACGACGCGATCGTCCAGGATCCGCTCGAGCCGGCCGCCGGCGACCGCGTCGCCCACCGCGTAGCCGAAGACGCGCTTCGCCACCGGATCGTCGAGATAGGCCCGGCTCCGCTCGCCGTCGATGACGACGCCGTGCAGGACCGACTTCACGCCGGCCAGCATGGGCGCCACCACGGCGACCTCACCGCGCGAGGGGGCAAAGAGATTGCGCGCCGCGATGACGCCGTAGTCAGCGGGCGGGCGCATCGGGCGATCTTGCGCGGCCGAGGCGGCCGCGGCGTCGGGGACTGCCGGGCGCGCGGGCGACTCCGGGATGTGGACGGCGGGCAGCGGCCGGCCCTCGACCACCTCCCGGACGAGCCCGACGAAGGCCACGCAGGCGAGGGACGCCAGGACGCCGTCGATCAGGAGCCAGCGCCAGCGCCGGAGGATCATGTGGGGCCGCCCGAGGTGGGGCGCTCGGCCGGCTTCGGCACCGGCCCACCCGCCCGCAGGTAGCCGGACACCACGAGCGTCGTGAGCAGCTCGCGCGGCTGCCCGGGGGCGGCGACCCGGATCTTCAGATCCTTGACGCGGAGGAGGCGCGGGGTCTGCTCCAGGCGGCCGAGGAGCGCGACGACCTGTCGGACGGAGGAGGCGACGGTCAGCTCGATGGGGATCTCGAGGACGCCCGCGAGATCCACCGGCGCCATCACCCGCTCGCTCCGGACGTCGACCTCCGCCGCCACCGCCAGGTCCTTGACCAGCTTCTGCAGCTCCGACGCGGCGAGGGGCGCGGTGGGCCCGGAGAGAAATCCCGACGACGCGGTCTCGACCTTGCGGCCGAGGGCCGCCAGCTGCTCCGCCAGCTGCTCGCGCTGGGCCACCATGAGTCGGCGGCGCTCGAGGGTCGCCTCGCGGATCGGAATCAGCTCGGCCACCTCCCGCTGTCGGGCCAGCATCGGCTCGATCACGTAGAGGTAGCCGCCGAGGGCGAGCAAGCCCGCCACGCCGACGCCGATCACGGTGCGCTCGCGACGGCTCAACACGCTCATGCTATTGCTCCGTTCCGCCGGGCGGCCCCGCGCGCGACGGCGCGGGCTCCTCCCAGCTCGCCCGGATCCGGAACTGCTCCTTGGTCTGCACCTTGGTGACCGGCGCGGTGAACTCCACGCGCTCCAGCGCGGGCGATCCATCGAGGATCGGGATGAGCTGGCTGGCCGCCGTCGCCTGTCCGGTGAGCTCCAGCCCCTGGCGATCCATGCTGACCGACTGCAGCCACGAGTCCGTGGGGATGAGCTCGGTCAGCTCCTGCAGGACGGGCAGCGGGCGCAGCCCTCCCGCCTCGGCCGCCTCGAGGGTGGCGAGGAGCCGCTTCTGCTTGACGATCTCGGCCCCGAGCTGCTCGACCGCCTTGACCTCCGGGTCGAGCCGCCGGATCTCCTCCGTGACCCGCGCGAGATAGCGATCCTGGGCGTGGCCGTGGGCGAGCAGCAGCCCGAGCCCCAGCACCGCGGTGACCGCGGCCAGCCCGGCGGGGATCCGCTGCGCCCACGCCATGCGCAGCGGCCGGACTCCCACCGGCAAGAGGTTGAGCCCGGGGCGCCGGCGCCCCACCGCGACCGCGAGGGCGAGCAGCCCGGCGCCGCGATGCCGGATCGGAAGTCGGGCGATCAGGCGCGCGCCGGCGCGGCCGAACGGCGGGCCGGTCACCGGGGCGCCCGCCCCCCCGCGCCTCATCGCCACGCGGATGCGCTCCGCGTCGTCGCCCGAGATCCAGATCGCGTCGCACTCCTTCCAGGCGACGAGCGGCAGGCTGCGGGCGATCTCCGCGGTGAGATCGGCGTCGCTGCCGGTCGGGACGCTGCGGCTCTGGCGCACCACGCCCTGGTCGAGGCAGAGCAGGTCGGTGTGCGGGCCGTGCCGATGGACCCAGACGACGCGGCCCCCCAGGCGCCGGCGCGACAGCAGCGCCGGGAGATCGTGACACGCGGCCGTCACGGCCTGGGGCGGCCGTCTGAGCGTGTCGAGCAGGCGGAGGGCGCCGTCGACCGTCCGGCCCTCGGCGGCCATCACGAGCACCCGGCGCACCGCGCGGGGCGCCCCACCGACCGGCACGCAGTCGAACCGCATGTCCTGCGCCGGAAACGGCACGTGGCGCTCGAGCTCGAACGCCACCATCGGCCGCAGGCTCCCTCCCGCGGTCCGGGGCAGCTCGAGCGTCTTCACGATCGCGAGGCTCCGATCGAGGCCCACGCGCACGCGCTCCCGGCCGAGCCCGCGAGCGGCGAGCTCGGTGGCGAGGCGCGCGCCGACGGTCTCGTCGGGTGCCAGCCGGAATTGCTCGAGACGGCCGGGCCCGCGCACCGCGGTGACCACGATGTCGCCTTCGTCGAACGTGAGGCCGACCCGGCAGCGTCTCATTCGGCATCTCCCTCGCGCCAGGAGAGGACGACGAGGCCGAGCGCGGTCAGGTCGTCCCCCGCCGCCCCCGCGGGCCCGAGGGTCCGGCGCTCCACGATGGCCACGATGCGCGCCTTCGCCGCCCCCGACACCCAGCCCTCGGCCTCCACGCGGAAAGTGGCGCTGCCCACGCCGAGGCCCCGGCCGGCGAGCCGCCCGGGCACCACGGTGTACGGCGCGCGGGCCCGCGCCTGGACGATGTCGGAGATCTCCGGGTCCGAGAGGCCGAGCGCGGCCAGGACGGGAGCCGGCGCGGTATTGACGTTCACCATCTCGCGCCCGAAGACGGTGGTGAGGTCGGCGAGGCCGGGCTGCTGGTCCCGACCGACGTAGAGCTCGCGGGTGACGCCGCGGATCTGCAGCAGCTCGGCGAGATCCTGCAGCCGCGCGTTCCGCGCCCGATAGGGCACGGGGAGCTTGAGGTAGTAGTCCTCGCTCTCGGCGCCGTTCACGCGGGGCAGTTCGTCCGCATCCTTCCAGTCCTGGAGCGAATCCACCACCACGTCGCGGGCGCGGTGGTCGAGCCCGAGCGCCTGGAGGAGGCGGCGCACCCGATCCGGCGGGGCCGCGTTGAGGTTGAGCCGGCCCTCCTCGTCCGCGAGCCGGTAGCTGAACTCGCCCGGGCCGAGCGGGACGCGAATCCGCGGCAGCGACGGCAGCCGCACCGGCGAGGTCGATCCGGGGACGAGCCGGTAGAAGGCGAGCGCGCCGGTCTCGTCCACCGCCTGGATCGGCGCCTGGCTCAGCACCTCGCGCAGCGCCTGCTGCACCGCGGCCTCGGCCAGATGGGCGGCGGCCAGCTCGTCCCGGAACGATCGCCCCGCGGCGGCCTCGAGGCGCATCGCGACCGCCAGCTCCAGCACCACCACGGTGAGGAGGGCCACCACCAGCATCACGCCCAGCAGGGCGAATCCGCGCTCGCGCTTCACGGCGTCACCGCCCGGATCGGAATGACGAGCGGCGGTTGATCGGCGAGCGTGACCTCGACCGCGGCGGGCAGCGCCTGCTCGGCCGCCGCGTCCCAGCGCTCCGCCCAGGTGCGGTCCTCGCCGCGGAGGTACCGGAACTGGAGCGCGGCCACGCCCGGGGCGACGAGCACCGGCGCGAGCGCGGTGAACGGCTCCCGGCTCGGCAGGGCGCCCTCCCGGATGGTGAAGCCGCCGTCCTCGTGGGCGAGGGTCACCGCGGTGAACGCGATCGGGGCCGCCAGCGGCAGCGGCGGGCGGGCCGTCACGAAGGCCAGACGATCGCGCTCGCCCGCGAACGCGGGCGGCGCCGGCTCGGGCCCCTCGGCGTCTCCGCGATACGGATGCGCGCCGCCCACCGACCGGACCAGGAGCTGGGTCAGGCTTCGCAGGCGCTGCAGGTGCTCCGCGCGGGCATCCCCCTGACGCCAGGCCGCCAGGCCGACCCGGAGGCCCCCGAAGGTGATCGCGAGCAGCGCGGCGACCAGGGTCAGCGCGATGACGACCTCGATCAAGGTGAAGCCGGCCGCCGGGCGCCCGCTCATCGAGCCCCCGGAAGCGACCGCGGGACCAGCCGCAGGCTCGCGAGCTCGAGCGATCGGCTCGCGCCCCAGCGCACCGTCACGCTCAGGGCCAAGAGATCCGCGGTGGGGCCGCTCGACGGCGCGAGCTCGTCGGGAGCGCTCCGGAGCGCGATCCGCCGCTCCCACCGGAGCGGCCCTTCCTGTCCGCTCTCCGTGCCCTCGGCGAGGGCCCCGGTCACGCGGACGAGCCGGTCGGCGAGCAGCGCGGCCCGCTGATGGTCGTCGGACTGCTTGAGCAGCCGCAGGCCCTGCGAGCTCAGCTGGATCAAGGCGACGACCGCGAGGCCCAGGATCAGCGTCGCGACGAGCACCTCGAGCAGCGTGAACCCACGCTCGTGTCTCACGAGGCGCTCCGGCGGGTGGTCACCCGTCCGGTCAGCGGGTCCACCCGCACCACGTAGGCCGCCGCCCCCGCGCTCTCGATGACGAACCGGCCGCCGCTCGAGAGACCGTGGGCGAAGAAGGTCACGCCCCGGGGCTGCGCCGGATCGGCGGCGAGGCGCGCGAGAGGAGAGAGGCGCCTGACCAGCCGATCGTCCTCCCGGACCGGGTCCGCCGGGGACGCGGTCAGCACGAGGGCGCGCCCCGCGTCGGCGACGCCCACCTCGAGCGTGCGGTGCTGCGCGATCGCGCGCTCCCGTGCGGCGCGCAGGAACGAGGCGACGCCGGCGGCCTCCGCGCGGAGACGGATCGCGTCGAGCCCCCGCCCGACCGCCGGGGCCACGACCGCCGCCGCGAGCGCCAGGACCGCGAGCACGACCACGGTCTCGATCAGGGTGTAGCCGCGTCTCACCTGGCCTCCCACGAGAGCACGTCGGCGTTCTCGCCGTCGCCGCCCGGCGCTCCGTCGGCGCCGTGGCTCCAGACGTCGTAGTCGCCGTGCTCGCCCGGACAGCACTTGTACTGGTACGGCTTCCCCCACGGATCCGGGGGAACCGCGTTCTTCTTGAGGTAGGGGCCGTTCCAGTTCGGCACGTTGGGGTTCTGCACCAGCGCCTGGAGTCCCACCGCGGTCGCGGGGTAGGCCCCGACGTCGAGGCGGTACTGATCGAGCGCCGCGCCCAGGAGCTCGATCTGCGCCCGGGCCGTCGCCTGCTTGGACTGGCCCACCCGCCCGAAGAGCCGCGGGCCGACGAGACCCACGATCAGGCCGAGGATGATGATCACCACCAGCAGCTCGATGAGCGAGAACCCCCGTTCGCTCCGGAGCGCGGCCGCGAGCCGCCGCCCGATCGCCCGGAGGCTCACAGGGGGATCTCGCTGATCGAGAAGATCGCCAGCAGCATCGCGAGCACGATGAACCCGACCAGGAGGCCCATCACCAGGATGATGCCGGGCTCGGCGAGCGCGATCAGGCGCTTGATCCGCCGTCGGGTGTCGGCCTCGAACGTGGCTCCGACCTGGAGCAGCATGTCGTCGATCCGGCCGGTCTCCTCGCCGACGCGCACCATGTGAATGGCCAGGGGAGGAAACACCCCCGCGTCGGCCATGGGTCGGGCCAGCCCGGCCCCGCGCTTCACCCCCGCGCCGAGGCCGCCGACCGCGTCGGCGAGATGCCGGTTCGAGCTCGTCTCCTTGACCAGGGCGAGGGCTCCCACGAGCGGCACGCCGCTGTGGAGCAGCGTGCCGAGGGTGCGCGCGAGCCGGGCGACCTCGTACTCGACCACGACCTCGCGCACGATCGGCAGGCGCAGGACGAATCGGTCGACCGCGAGCCGGCCCCCGGCGCTCGAGAGGACGACGCGCCCGCCGAGCGTCCCGGCGAGACCGCCGAGCCCGAGCGCCCACCAGAAGCGCTCGAGCCACGCGCTCACCGCGAGCAGGAGCCGGGTCGGCGCCGGGATCGCGCCGCCCAGATCGCGGAAGATGTCCGCGAAGCGGGGAATGACGAAGGTCATCAGGAACACCACCGCGGCGCCGCCGACCACCGTGAGGAGCGCGGGGTAGATGAGGGCGGACACGACCGTATCGCGCAGGGCCTGCGCCTCCTCGAGGAACTCGGCCAGCCGCGCGAGGGTGCTCTCGAGCACCCCGCCCCGCTCGCCGGCCCGCACCATGTTGACGTAGAGCCGCGAGAACGGATGGGGATGGTGCTTCGCGAAGGCGTCGGCCAGCGACGCGCCGCCGCGGACGTCGCGCAGCACGTCGCCGGTGATGGTCCGGAGCCGCTCGGTCGGCGCCAGCTCGGCCTGGATGGCCAGGGCCCGGTCGAGCGGCACCCCCGCCTCGAGCAAGGTCGCGAGCCGCTGCGTGAACGCCACGAGGTCACGCCCGGCGACGCGCCGCGAGCGGAAGGCGCCGTGGAGCGGCCTCAGCGCGCGCCGGCCCCCGTCCGCGCCCGCGTCGGCCCGCGGGGTGATCCGGATCGGGTAGTACGTGTCGCGCTGGAGCTGCTCGATGACCGCGCGCACGTCGGGCGCCTCCATGACCCCGTCGATGGTGTGGCCGCGCCGGTCCGCGGCCCGGTAGACGAACGTGGCCACTACGCGTCCTCCTGGGTCACGCGCACGATCTCCTCCACGGTCGTGATGCCCGCGCACGCTTTGGCCCAGCCGTCCTCGCGGAGGGTGACCATCCCGTGGTCCACCGCGTAGCGCCGGATCGCGGCCGTCGGCGCCTTGCCGAGGATCAGGCTCCGCGCGTCCTCGGAGAGCCGGAAGAGCTCGTAGATGCCGGTGCGCCCGCGATAACCGGTGCCCCGGCAGTCGTCGCAACCCTTGCCGTGGAAGAGCTCGGCGCCCGTCCCGTCGGTCACCCCGATGCCGAGCAGCTCCGCCGGGTCCGGATGGTGGGGGGCCCGGCATCCCGGGCAGATCCGGCGGACGAGGCGCTGCGCCACCACCCCGGCGAGCACCGAGCAGACGAGATACGGCTCGCAGCCCATGTCTTGAAGCCGTGTCACCGCGCCGGGGGCGTCGTTGGTGTGAAGCGTGGAGAAGACCAGGTGGCCGGTCAGCGCCGCCTGGATCGCGATCTCGGCCGTCTCGAGATCCCGGATCTCGCCCACCATGATGACGTCCGGGTCCTGGCGCACGATGTGCCGGAGGCCGGAAGCGAACGAGAGCCCGATCTTGGGTCGGACCGGGATCTGGTTGACGCCCTTGAGCTGGTACTCGACCGGGTCCTCGACGGTGATGATCTTGAGATCCGCCCGGTTGATCTTGTCGAGGGCGGCGTAGAGCGTGGTGGTCTTGCCGGATCCGGTGGGCCCGGTCACCAGCACGATGCCGTGAGGGCGGTGGATCAGGGCCTCGAAGTGCTCGGCCACCCGCGGGGCGAAGCCCAGGCGGTCGAAGGGCAGGAAGACCGACGAGCGGTCCAGGAGCCGCATGACGATCGACTCGCCGTGGATGGTGGGGACGGTCGAGACGCGGATGTCCACCCGCCGGCCCTGGGTCGTGACCCGGATGCGCCCGTCCTGGGGCAGCCGGCGCTCCGCGATGTTGAGCTCGGCCATGATCTTGATGCGCGAGGTCAGCGCCGCCTGGAGGCGGCGGGGCGGCGCTTCCTGGTCGTACAGGAGCCCGTCGACCCGGTAGCGCACCCGGAGCGTGTCCTCGAACGGCTCGATGTGGACGTCCGAGGCGTCCCGCGCGACCGCCTCCTCGAGCAGGAGATTGACCAGGCGCACCACCGGGGCCTCGGAGGCCATGTCGCGGAGCTGGCCGATGTCGGCGGCGGGCTCGCCCTCCGGATCGAGGACTCCGGGCTCGATGTCCTCGACGATCTTCTGCAGCGCGGTGCCCGCCTCGTAGGTTCGCTCAATCGCCTCCAGGATGGCGGCGGTGGGGGCCACGCAGATCCGGACGCCGGGCCCGAGCTGCTGGCGAAGGTCGTCGAGCAGGAGCGGGTTGGTGGGGTCGGCGGTGACCACCGTGACGACGCCCCCGTCGATCGCGATCGGACACGCCACGTGGTGTCGGAGATACTTCGCGGAGAGATTCTTCACCAGGGGTACGGGGTCCGGCAGCTCGGCGGCGGAGAGAAACCGCAGGCCCTGCCGCGCGGCGACCGCGCGAAGCGCCTCGTCGGGCAAGGCGGCGCCGCTGGCGATCGGAGATTCGCCCGCCCGCCGCGCCGCCTCGCCCAATGAGTCCTCTAGAGCGACCGAAGGAAGTTCACGAGATCCTGCTTCTGCTGCTCGCTGAGCCGGTTGTAGGCCGCGACGACCCCGTTCGCCTCCGAGGCGGCGAACCTTCCGCTCGCTCCGCTCGCGTGCGCCTGGATCGCCTCCAGCAGATCGCTGGTGCGCCCGTCGTGAAGGAAGAAGATCCGCTGGCCCAGGCCCCACAGGGGCGCGGACCGGAACTCGTCGGGCCCCGCCTGCACCTGGAGAATGTCGTCCGCCAGACCGGGACCCATCCCGTGCAGCAGCAGATCCGAGTACAGGTTGACCGGCTGATTGCGCAGCGCCGCGACCGCGGCGTTGCCGGTGCGGAGCGCGGGCGTGTGGCAGAGCGCACAGCCGACGCTCTGGAAGAGGCCGCGTCCGTTGGCGATCGAGGTGGCGCCACCCGGCTTGCTCGGGGACGGGGTCGGCGGGGCCAGGAAGCGCATGAAGTGAGAGAACTTCTCGATCGCGCTCATGGCCTCGACCGGGTTGGCCGCGTCGGGGTTCGTGACGTCGTTGGGGGTGGGCGCGAACTGGCAGGCTGCGGTCTCGTCGCGCTCGGTCTGGAAGAGCTCGTTGCTGATACCCATCTCGACGTTGTAGGCCTCGCCCGAGAAGAGGAGCAGCGACTTGTTCTGGGCCTTCCACCCGAAGCGGGCGATGGTGCCGTCGTTGCCGTTCACGTTGGTGGTGCCGTTGAGCGGGACCCGATGCGGCCGCCCCCGGATGCCCAGCGAGCCTTTGCGGGGCCCGTTCGCGGCCTGGTTCGCCACGATCTCGCCGTCCGGGATCTGCTCGATCAGCCCGGCCCCGAAAGTGGGGGTCGGGATGCGGAAGATCAGGTTGCCCGCCCGGGCCTGGGCCGCGAAGTCCTCCTGCCGGATCCCGCACGCGCTCGCATTCCCGCTCGAGTCGACCCGACCGCTGACCACGAACAGCGCGTGGACGCCGCCGTCACGCATCCCGTCGGACTTGTACTTGAAGCGCGCTTCCCGTACCGGCCCGTCGGGCTTGACGAAGAACGGGACGCTGTTGCGGGCGCCGAACGCGGTGGCGACCGCGACCTGTGGATTCACCGCGGGGCTCGATCCCCCGATGCCACCCTGGACGTGGCAGCCCCCGCAGCTGTTCATGTTGAAGCGCGGACCCAGGCCGTCGCCCACGCCTTCCTCATCGCGGAAGTCGGTCTGCCCGGCCTCGAAGATCGCGAGCTGCGCCGCGCTGAGGCCGGGCATCGGGCCGCCGGCGGCGTCGGGACCGCCGCGGGGTCCGGGATCACGCGCGCGCATCGAGAGCTGGGCGTCGGGCGCATTCGCGATGACCATCAGCGCGCCGAGCAGAACCGCGAGCACCGCCAGAACCATCCGCGTCTTCGTCATGTGGACCCTCCTCGCATGCGAGGCGACTGCACGAACCGCTCTCCGCGCTTCGATGCGACGTCGAGAGCTGGTGAACGTGGAATCTAGGCTGCGGCGGGGAAGAGGGTCAATGTGACATCTGCGGCACGTTTACTCGGCCCGCGGGAGCGGGCCCGCGGCCGCGGGTGATGCGGACGGGCTAGCGACGGGCGGACGGGCGCCCGCGCTGACCGGGCACCAGCTCCGAGAGCTCGAGCTCGCGGATTAGACGCAGGAGCGAGGTCCGCTCGATCTTGAGCGCGGCGGCGGCGCGGCTGCGGTTACCCGCGAACCGGGTGAGCGCCTCGAGCACGAGCTTACGCTTGAACTCGCTGATGGCTTCGTGCAGGGGAAGCGGAGCGGGCTCCATTGCCGGCCGGGCCCACGCAAGTGGCGTACCAGGAATTCCGCGAGGAAACTTTCAGTCCCGGAGGGGAGTTCTACTGAGGTTGTCGCAAGGGCCGGCGCCGCGCTGTCAGCGTGCTGTCATCGACCCATGTCAAGATTACACGGTCGCGGCTCGGCGCCGGAGCCACGTCCTGCAACTTCGTGCACACTCGTCAATCGAAGCCGACGATCTCCACCCAGTTGGCACCTTTTCCGGCCGGATATTTGTGGAGCAGCCTGAGCGCCCCGCTCGCCGGCTCGATCGCGTACACGGAGATCGTGTCCGACTTCTCCCCGGCCGCGACCAGGAACCGTCCCTT
>JBGQHJ010000160.1:0-10778 GCA_041497895.1 Methylomirabilia bacterium | reverse complement strand
GCGACGCGATCGCGGCCGGGATCACCTCCATCGAGCACGGAATCTTCCTCACCGAGGAGATCGTGGCGCACATGCGGCGCGACGGCACGTTCCTGGTCGCGACCCTCAACGCGCCGGTGGCGATCGCCTCGGGCGGGCTCGCGGCCGGCATCCCGGAGTTCATGGTGCGCAAGTCGGAGCTGGTCCTGGCCCCGCACGTGGCCAGCTTCCAGCTCGCGCACCGCGCGGGGGTGCGGATAGCGGCGGGAGCGGACTCGGGTACCCCGCTGAACTTCCACGGCTCGCTGCTGCCGGAGCTCGAGCTGATGGTGAAGTACGGCATGACCCCGCTCGAGGCGATCCGCTCCGCCACCACCGTGGCGGCCGACTGCCTCGGGCTGGGCGCGGTGACCGGGCGCATCGCGCCCGGCTACGCGGCTGACCTCATCGCGGTGGCGGGCGATCCGGCGGAGCGCCTGCAGGCGCTCGGCGACCTGCGGCTGGTGCTGGCCAACGGCCAGACGATCCGGCGGGACGGCGACGCGGGCTAGAGCCCGAGCAGGAGCCGGGCCAGGACGCGCGCGACCAGAAACGCGAACGCGAGCCCGCCCAGCGCCACCACCGCCTCCCGCCAGCGCGGCGGCCGCAGCGGCTCCGGGAGCAGCGCGCGGTTCAGGCGCAGGGTGTGGAAGGACAGGACCGCGAAGTTGAGCGCGGCCACGTTGGCCCCGACGAGGATCAGGGTGAGCGGCGCCGCCCTCGTCATGGCGAGGGCGCCGGTCACCACGAAAACCGCGAGCATGGGGTAGAAGAGCCAGGCCGGCCCCTTGGTCCCGGGCCGCGCGCCCGCGGTCCACAGCATCTCGGTCACGTGGCGGGCGAAGCCCTCCGCGATCCCCACCTGGGTCGAGAAGAAGATCCAGAGTGCGGTGAGGAGGGCGGGCATCCAGAGCACCGCCCCGTAGCGCCGCGCGAGCTCGCGCGCGAAGACCGCGCCCGCGCCGAGGCCGCTCACGTCGGTGTTGCGCGGCACCGCGTCGAGGGCCAGGGCCACCGGCAGGGCCATGCCGACCAGGCACACCACCGTCCACAGAGAGAAGAGGTCGGCGCGGAGGTAGCGCCACCACTCGCGCCACTTGGCGAGGTTGGCCTCGCTCGGCGGGAAGATCGCCCCCTCCCGCGGCAGCAGGAGGATCTGCGCGCCCACCGTGGTGGGCTGGACGCCCACCGTGCCCGCCATGCCGAACCCCTTGTCGCGCAGCCAGTAGGTGAGCATGGCGTTCACGGTGCCGCCCGCGCCCGAGTAGGCCGCGAAGCCGGCGACGAGCAGCCAGTCGAGGGTGCCGTCGACCGGGAGCGTGGGCAGCAGGCGCGGCTCCCACAGCGGCCGGCCCGCGAAGCTCCACCCGAGCGCGGTCCACACCGGCCCCGGCACGAAGAGCAGGGCGAGGGCGGCCAGGAACAGCAGCATCCAGCCCATCATGATCCACTCGACGATCTCGAGCGCGCGATGGAGGTGGCGGCCGGCGAGCACGAGGCCCACCGCGGCGAGGAAGAGCAGGTAGCCGAGCCCCAGCGTGATGGCGCGGTCCTCCTCGCGCGGCATCCGGCCGAGCATCAGCGCGGCGAGGGCCGACCCGCCGGCGAGCGCCCAGCCGGCCCAGCCGACCTGGGCCAGGTGCAGCAGCGAGTAGACGACGGCCCAGGTGCGCGGCCCGGGTCGCTGGCGCATGAAGCCGGTGAACACGGGCTCGCCGGTCGCGAGGGTGTAGCGGGCCATCTCGGTGTTGAGCACGCCCTGGAAGAGGATCGACAGCGTGCAGATCCAGAGGAGGCTCGGCCCGTAGGCGGCCGCGATGGCAGGGCCGAGCAGCCAGTCGCCCGCGCCCAGGGAGAGCCCGAGCAGGATCGCGCCCGGCCCGATGACGCGGACCAGGTTGATGGGATTGTAGGCGGGCGCGTGCGGCAGGTCGCCCTGTCGCCACGCGGGCAGATCGCTCACGCGCGGGCGCGCCTCCATCGCCAGGCCCAGAGCGTGAACCACGCCGCCGGCACCGTGAGCCAGAGCCATCCCGAGGGCGCGGCGGCCGCGACGTCGATCGCGAGGAGCACGGTGCCGCCCGCGGCGGCGGCCCACAGCAGGAGGCGCGCGAGGTGATCGGCGCTCGGCCGGAATCCGAGCGCGGCCACCGCGAGGGCGCCCGCCGCCGTGACGCTGTCGAGCAGCACGTCGGCCACGCTGCCCTCGCGGGTGAGGGTGGTGGCCTGATGCGCCTCGTCGAGCGCGGCGGTGAGCACCGCGAGCAAGAGCGGCCCGCGCCAGCCCGTGCGGCCCAGCGCTCGCCGCCAGAGCAGGGCGAGCACCGCGTACTCGCCGACGTGGCCCGCCTTGCGCGCGAGCCAGTGGAATGCGGCGATCTGCTCGGGGGCGGCCCACGGCGCGAGCGCGCGCAGCCAGGGCTCGAGCAGGGGAGACGTCGCGCCCGCGCCCCAGCCGTCGCTCGAGAACCAGGCGATCAGCGCCGACCACGCGAGCGGCGCCAGGAATCGTCGCGCCGTCATCACGTTCCCCAGGGTGTCACAGGGCCCCCAAAGTTGACAACCTGCGCTCACTAAACATAGGATGAGCCATGCAAATCCGGGAGCTCCTCGACGAGCTCTTGACGTCGCTCGAGACCGGCCCGCTCATCAGCGCCGTCCGTCACTTCGAGGCCAAGCCGGCGGTGTTCGCGCCCTTCCCCTCCTCGCTCGATCCGCGCATCGTCGAAGCCTTGAAGGCACGGGGCGTCGAGCAGCTCTACTCGCACCAGGCCAAGGCCTTCGAGGCGGTGGCCAAGGGCGAGCACCTGGTGGTGGTGACCCCGACCGCGTCGGGCAAGACCCTCTGCTACAACCTGCCGGTGCTGCAGGCCCTCGTGCAGCAGCCGGAGGCGCGCGTGCTCTATCTGTTCCCCACCAAGGCGCTCGCCCAGGATCAGCTCGCGGAGCTCACCGAGCTCGCGAAGTCGCTGCCCGACATGCGGATGTTCACCTACGACGGCGACACCCCGCAGGACGCGCGGCGCTCGGTGCGGGCGCGGGCCAACCTCGTGCTGACCAACCCGGACATGCTGCACTCGGGGATCCTGCCGCACCACACCAAGTGGGTGAACCTGTTCCAGAACCTCAAGTACGTGGTGATCGACGAGCTGCACGCCTACCGCGGCGTCTTCGGCAGCCACCTCGCCAACGTGCTGCGGCGGCTCAAGCGGATCTGTCGGCACTACGGGGCCACCCCGCAGTTCATCATGGCCTCGGCGACCATCGCCAATCCCGGCGACCTCGCGCAACGCCTGACCGGCGAGCGGGTCGTCGAGCTGAACGAGAGCGGCGCGCCCACCGGGGAGAAGACCTTCATGGTCTACAACCCGCCGGTGGTCAATCCGGAGCTCGGCATCCGGGCCCCCTATCTCGGCGAGGCCTCCAAGCTCGCGGCGCGCTTTCTCAAGAAGAAGGTCGCCACCATCGTGTTCTGCCAGAGCCGGCTCTCCACCGAGGTGGTGCTGTCCTCGATCAAGAAGATGGTCGAAGACAAGACCGGCGACTCCGGCATCGTGCGCGGCTATCGCGGCGGGTACCTCCCACTCCGCCGCCGCGAAGTGGAGCAAGGGCTGCGCTCGGGCGAGGTGCTGGGGGTGGTCTCGACCAGCGCGCTCGAGCTGGGCATCGACATCGGCCACCTCGACCTGGCGGTGCTCGCGGGCTACCCCGGCACCATCGCCTCGATGTGGCAGCAGGCCGGCCGGGCCGGGCGGCGCACCGGAGAATCCGCCGCGGTGATGGTGGCGACCAGCTCGCCGATGGACCAGTACCTGGCCGCGCATCCGGACTATCTCTTTGGCGCCCCGCCCGAGCACGCGCGCATCAACCCGGAGAACCCGTTCATCCTGATCAACCACGTCAAGTGCGCGGCCTTCGAGCTGCCGCTGGGCGCGGATGAGGCCTTCGGAGGCGACGTCTCGCCCCACCTGGCCGCGCTCGAGGACGAGGGTATGTTCCACCGGGCGGGCGAGCATTTCCACTGGAGCTCGGAGACCTACCCGGCCGATCACATCTCGCTGCGCACGGTGACCTCGGACAACTTCCTGGTCATCGACACCACCGCGCGCGACGCCCAGCAGGTGAAGCGGCGGCAGATCATCGCGGAGGTCGACTGGAAGAGCGCCTTCGCCATGATCTATCCCAAGGCCATCTACATGGTGGAGGGCGAGCCCTTCGAGGTGCAGGAGCTCCACTACCGCGAGGACGAGGAGAAGGTCGCCTACGTGAAGAAGGTGTTGGTCGACTACTTCACCGACGCGATCACCGCGAAGGGAGTGTGGATCCTCCAGCGCTTCGGGCGCCAGGAGACGCCGGGCCTGCTCGCCGAGCAGGGCGAGGTGCTGGTGGCCGAGAAGGTGGTCGGCTTCAAGAAGATCAAGATGGGCACGCTCGAGAACGTGGGCTCGGGCGAGGTCGAGCTGCCGCAGCAGGAGATGCAGACCACCAGCGCCTGGCTCACCCTCGATCCCGACCTGCTCGCGCAGATCTCGCCCCGCCGCGACGACCTGGTGGACGGCCTCCGCGCGCTCAGCCACCTGCTGCACAGCCTGGCTCCCATCTTCCTGCTGTGCGACATCCGCGACGTGGGCTCCTGGCTCGGCGACGGCTCACCCTCGCAGGCCGGCCAGGTGGTGACGCGGGAGACCATGCGGGCCCAGCTCCTGCAGGGAGAGACCTTCACCCCGACGATCTATCTCTACGACAACCAGCCCGGCGGCATCGGCCTGGCCGAGCGCATCTTCGAGGTGCTCCCCGAGATGCTCGCGCGCGGCCTCGAGACGCTCGAGGCCTGCGGCTGCCGGAGCGGCTGTCCCTCCTGCGTCGGTCCGGTGAACGAGGTGGGCCGCCAGGCCAAGCCGGTGGCCCTGAAAATTCTCAAGCGCCTCGTGCCTCGGCACTGACCTCTCGGCCCGCGTGGCGCGCGACCTCACCGAGCTGACCCGCATCATCCGCCGCATCGAGGCGAAGAGCCGGACCCGTCCGCCCGCGGGGGCGCCCCGCTCGCTCGAGGGGCTGCTCGACGGCGCGATCGAGGAGAACGAGCGCGGCCGCCTCCTGGTGGTGCGCCGCCGCTTCCCGGTCGATCACCGGCACGGCGCCCAGTCGCTGCTCGCGGCCCGCGAGGCGGCGCCGCTGGCCCTGTCGCTCCTCGGCCGCGCCGGCGGCGAGGTGGCCGAGGCCCACCGCCTGCTCTACCTCGACACCGAGACCACCGGCCTGGCCGGCGGCACCGGCACCTACGCGTTCCTGGTCGGGGTGGGCTTCTTCGACGGCGACGACTTCGAGGTGCGCCAGTTCTTCATGCGCGACCTCGACGAGGAGCCCGCGCTCCTGACCGCGCTCGAGGAGATCTTCCGGCGATTCGACGGCTTCGTCACCTACAACGGCAGTGGCTTCGACCTGCCGCTGCTCGAGACGCGCTTCGTGCTCGGGCGCCGGCGCTTCCCCGGGGAGGTCTTCCACGTCGACCTGCTGGCTCCGGCCCGCCGTCTCTGGAGCAATCGGCTCGCCGACTGCCGCCTGGGGACCGTCGAGCAGCACGCGCTCCGGTTCACCCGCGACGACGATCTGCCCGGCGCTCTGATCCCCACCGTCTACTTCGAGTACCTGCGGCGCAAGCGGCCGGACGAGCTGCCTCGCGTGTTCGAGCACAACCGGCACGACATCCTCTCGCTCGCCGCGCTGACCGGCTGGGTCGCGGACGCGGTGGCGCGCGCGCCGATCCCGGAGCTCGAGCCGGAGGCGCTGGCCGGGCTCGGCCGGCTGCTCGAGATGACCGAGCCGGAGCGGAGCCTGGCGTGCTACCGGATGGCGCTCGACTCGGGCCTGCCGACCCCGTCCCGGGAGCGGCTGCTGTTGCGCCTGGCCCAGGGCGAGAAGCGGCGGGCGCGCTGGGACGAGGCGCGCGCGCTCTGGGAGGCGGCCGCCCGCGCGCCGCGAGAGTTCGATCCTCGCCCCTGGGAGGAGATCGCCAAGGTCCACGAGCACCGCCGCCGCGATCTCGCGGCGGCGCGCGGCGTGGTGGAGGAGGCCCTCGCGCTCGCGCGCCGTCACCGGGCGTCGGAGCGGGTGCTGGCCGCCTTCGAGCACCGGTTAGAGCGGCTGGCCCGGCGGATCGAGCGCGGCGTGGGCCTCAGCGGCGCTCGGCAGCCAGCCTGACCCCGAGCCCGATCAGCACCGCCCCGCTCGCCCCTTCGAGCCGGGCCCGCCAGAGCCGGCTCTCCACGAGTGGGCGGATCCGGCCCACCCCGAAGGCGAGCGCGGACAGCCACGCCACGCCGATGCCGATGTGCAGACCCGCCAGCAGGAGCGACCGCGCGAGCGCCGGATCGCCCGGGGCGATGAACTGGGGAAGGAACGCCAGGTAGAAGATCCCGACCTTCGGGTTCAGCACGTTGGTGAGCAGGCCTTCCAGCCAGGACCGCAGCCGTCGCCCCGCGCGCGGCCGGTCCGCCGGTCCCTTCTCAGGGCTCTCCGCGGTGCGTGCGTCCAGGCGGAGCCAGCGCCCGAGCGACTGCGCCCCCAGCGCGAAGAGGTAGATGGCGCCGCACCACTTGAGTACCGCGAAGGCCTCGGCCGAGCGCACCAGGACGAGCGCGACGCCGATCGCGGAGAGGGTGGCGTGGACCAGGCAGCCCGCCGCGATGCCGGCGATCGTCGCGAGGCCGGCGGGGCGACCGCGCGTCAGCACGTTTCGGACGACCAGGAGCGTGTCGGCGCCGGGAGTGACGGCGAGGAGCGTGGCGACCAGGACGAACGCCCAGAGATGGGAGTCCATGTGATCGGCCATTTTAGCCCGGGGCCGGCCCGCGCGGCCGGTGCACGGCTAGCGGCGGCTCAATACCTCGGGATTCACCGGCGTCGGGGGGGTCTTGCCCTCGAGCACGGCCAGGCAGTTCTCCACCGCCAGCGTGGCCATCTTGATCCGTGTCTCGGAGGAGGCGCTGGCGATGTGGGGGGCCAGCACCACGTTCGGCAGCCCGATCAGGCCCGGGTGCACCTTGGGCTCCTCCTCGAACACGTCGAGACCCGCGCCGGCGATCCAGCCCTCGCGGAGCGCCTGGACCAGGGCCGCCTCGTCCACCACCGGGCCGCGAGCCGCGTTGATGAGGTAGGCGGTCTTCTTCATCGTGCGCAGCGACTGGGCATTCATCAGATGCCGGGTCTCGGGAATGAGCGGGGTGTGCAGGCTGACGAAGTCCGATTCGCGGAGCAGGGTGGCGAGATCGGTCCGGGTCGCGTGGAGCTCGCGCTCGGCCGTCGCGTCCGCGGCCACCGCGTCCTGGTACAGGACGCGCATCGCGAAGCCCTGGGCCCGCCGGGCCATCGCGCGGCCGATGCGGCCGAAGCCGACCACGCCCAGGGTCTTGCCGTGCACGTCGCCGCCCAGCAGGAGCATGTATTCCCACTGCTGAAACCGCCCCTCGCGCAGGTAGCGGTCGGCCTCCACCACGCGCCGGGCGGTCGCCATCAGGAGCGCCCACGCGAAGTCGGCGGTGGTGTCGGTCAGCACGTCTGGGGTGTTGGTGACCACGACCCCGCGCCGGGTGCACGCCGCGACGTCGACGTTGTTGTAGCCCACCGCCACGTTGGAGACGACGCGGAGGTCCGGGCAGGCGTCGAGCAGGGCCTGGTCGATGGCCTCACTGATCACGCAGATCAGCCCTTGCCTGCCGCGCAGCCGGGCGAGCAGCTCGGCTCGGGGCATCGCGGCGTCGACGGCGTAGGCGTCGACCTCGGCCCGGCTCCGCGCCAGATCGATGGCCGCTTCCGGGAGCAGCCGGGAGATCAGGATGGTCGGCCTACCGGATCCAGGGGTCATGGGTCACCTTGTTAAATGTGGGCGCAAGTAGCTTCAGAAAAAAGAATATTTAGATTTGACAAGCACCAAGCCGCCGACTATATTAGCACTCGCCTTGGTTGAGTGCTAACGCCGCCAAGGGCGGCATTCGCCGCAAGGCCCAACATCTTACATCTGGAGGCACGCAGACCATGAAGATTCGTCCGTTGCACGACCGAATTCTCGTCAAGCGGGAGGAGGAGAAGGAGGTCAAGAAGGGCGGCATCATCATCCCGGACACGGCGAAGGAAAAGCCCCAGGAGGGCAAGGTCATCGCGGTGGGGAACGGGAAGGTGAACGACGAGGGCAAGAAGGTCCCGCTCGACGTGAAGGCCGGCGACAAGATCCTCTTCGGCAAGTACTCCGGTTCCGAGGTCAAGCTGGACGACGAGGAGTACCTGATCCTGCGGGAAGAGGACGTGCTCGCGATCATCGAGTAGCCCGGGGACCAGCCCGGCCGTCATCACCCAAACGTAACGAACCCGACCGGCCCCGGACGAGGGTGGGCCCGGTCAATTCCACCGAGTGAGCCAGGAGGAGAGCGAGAGATGCCGAAGCAGGTCATGTTCAGTGACGAGGGACGGGCGGCCCTGCTGCGCGGGGTCAACATCATGGCGGCCGCGGTCAAGGCCACCATGGGCCCGAAGGGCCGTAACGTGGTCATCGACAAGAAGTTCGGCAGCCCGACCATCACCAAGGACGGAGTGACGGTCGCCAAGGAGATCGAGCTCAAGGACAACTACGAGGACATGGGCGCCCAGATGGTGAAGGAAGTGGCGTCCAAGACCTCGGATATCGCCGGAGATGGGACCACCACCGCGACCGTGCTGGCGCACGCCATCATCCGCGAGGGTTTGAAGAACGTCACCGCCGGCGCCAACCCCATGGGGCTCAAGCGCGGGATCGACAAGGCGGTCGACGTGGTGGTCGAGGATCTGAAGCGGATGTCGAAGTCCACCAAGGACAAGAAGGAGATCGCGCAGGTCGCCACCATCGCCTCCAACAACGACAAGACCATCGGCAGCCTGATCGCCGAGGCCATGGAGAAGGTGGGCAAGGACGGGGTCATCACCGTCGAGGAGTCGAAGTCGGCGGAAACGGTCCTGGACGTGGTGGAGGGCATGCAGTTCGACCGGGGCTATCTCTCCCCCTACTTCGTGACCGACGCCGAGCGCATGGAGGTCGTGCTCGAGGACGCCCTGGTCCTGATTCACGAGAAGAAGATCAGCGTGATGAAGGACATGCTGCCGCTGCTCGAGCAGGTGGCCCGCTCGGGCAAGCCGTTCCTCATCATCGCGGAAGACATCGAGGGTGAGGCGCTGGCCACCCTGGTGGTCAACAAGCTGCGCGGCACGCTGCACACCGCGGCGGTGAAGGCCCCCGGCTTCGGCGATCGCCGCAAGGCCATGCTGGAAGACATCGCGACCCTGACCGGGGGCAAGGCCATCACCGAGGATCTCGGCATCAAGCTCGAGAACATCAAGCTGGAAGACCTCGGCAAGGCCAAGAAGATCGTGGTGGACAAGGACAACACCACGCTCGTCGAGGGCGCCGGCAAGACCGCGGCCATCGAGGGGCGCATCAAGCAGATCCGCGCCCAGATCGAGGAGACCACCTCGGACTACGATAAGGAGAAGCTGCAGGAGCGGCTGGCCAAGCTGGCGGGCGGGGTCGCCGTCATCAAGGTGGGCGCCGCGACCGAGACCGCCATGAAGGAGAAGAAGGCCCGGGTGGAGGACGCGCTCAACGCGACCCGCGCGGCGGTGGAGGAAGGCATCGTGCCGGGCGGGGGCGTGGCCCTGCTGCGGGCCTCCAGCGCCATCGATGGCCTGAAGCTGGAAGGCGACGAGAAGGTGGGCGCCATGATCGTGAAGCGCGCGCTCGAGGAGCCCATCCGCCAGATCGTGGAGAACGCGGGGCTCGAGGGCAGCGTGATCGTGGAGAAGGTCAAGGCCGAGAAGGTGGTGACCCGCGGGTTCGACGCGGAGTCGCTGGAGTTCGTGGACATGATCCAGGCCGGGATCATCGACCCCACCAAGGTGGAGCGGGTGGCGCTGCAGAACGCGGCGTCGGTGGCCGCGCTGCTGCTGACGACGGAGGCGCTGATCACGGACCTGCCCGAGGACAAGCCGGCGTCGGCCCCGCCGATGCCTCACGGGGACTTCTAGGCCCGCGCACCCGGATCCAGACACCACGGCCGCTGCCCGCAACGGCAGGGGCCGTGCGTGGTCCGGTGATCAGGGAGCATCGTAAGGTGAATGGCGCGTCCCGCCGGGTCAAAATGACATGCGGCGCGACGAACGAGGAGGTGCTACATGCCCAAGGTGTTGGTGTGCGTCTTCTGCTCCGACGAGATCGCGGGGGAGGAGAAGTGGCTGGACGTCCCCGGTAAGATGAATGAAGTAGCGCATCTAAAATGCTGGAAGGAGAACAATCGTCCTGAGGTCCGTAGTCGAAGCAGGTAAAGTGAAGTGAGGGTTCCAGGCCGCGGGTGTTCGGTTTGACAACCGACGCCTCCATCGCTACAAGGGAGTTGCGTCGATAGCATGTCCTGGAGGTCGTGAATGACGATCGGTCAATTGCCCCATCCCGCGCTGGTCGTTGTGGACATGCAGAATGACTTCGTTCGGATCGGCGCGCCACTGGAAGTGCCCGAGTCGCGACCGACCATCCCGGTGCACCAGTCGCTGCTCGCGGCGTGTCGCGAGCGTAACGTTCCCGTGATCTACACGAAGTTTGTCGCGGGTCCCGAGCGCACGCCGGTCTGGGAATGGTCCCCGGTCCTCGCCCCTCCCGTGTGCTGCTGCTGGAAGGGCTTTCTGCGCCACTACGGGGACGTGGGCAAAGAGCTCGACTGCTCGGACATCATCGACGAGAT
>JBGQHJ010000159.1:0-10955 GCA_041497895.1 Methylomirabilia bacterium | reverse complement strand
GCACTGCGACCTGTTGCGTGCGCGAGTGCAGATCACATCCGACGAGTATCATGATCGCGGCCTCCTCTTTCTGCGCGCTGTCGCGCTCGGGTGGTCCGAGGGTAGCAGCAGCGCGCGGCCGTTCTCATGACATCAGTGAGGAGCCGCGCCCCCGTCGTGCCGCATCCAAGCGAGGAGGATCATCCATGAGCCGCTCCGAGACTCCGGCCCCCGACGGCCGCCGCTTCCCTCTCCTCACCGAGGCCACCATGACCCCGCGCCAGCGCGAGAGCTATCAGAAGATCGTGTCGGGCCCGCGCAAGGGAGCGAGCGGCCCCTTCAACGCCCTGCTGCGCAGCCCGGACGCGGCCGACCGGATCCAGATGGTCGGCGAGTACGTCCGGTTCCAGAGCAGCATCCCGGCCGCGCTCAACGAGATGGCGATCCTGATCACCGGCCGCTTCTGGAGCGCGCAGTTCGAGTTCTGGGCCCACCGCCGCCTGGCCCGCACCGCCGGCCTGCCCGACCCGATCATCGACGCGATCGCGGAGGGGCGCCGCCCGGCCGCGATGAGCGAGGATCAGCGCATCGTGTACGACTTCTGCACCGAGCTCTTCCGCGACCGGGCGGTCGGCGACGCCACCTTCAAGGCCGCCAGCGACCGCTTCGGCCCGCAGGGCGTCATCGACCTGATCGCGGCGTCCGGGTACTACTCGATCGTCTCGATGGTCCTGAACGTCGACCGCTACCCGCTGCCCGCGGGCGAGGAGCCCCCGCTCAAGCCGCTCTAGGCCGGTCTTCCCGCGGTGGTCCTTGACAGGGCCCTCCCGGTCTCGTACCTTGCGTGGCCGTCGGGGGTTTTCGCGATCACCGGAAAGTCCCTTGTCATGATGAGCCCTGCTCCTCGAGGGAGAGGTGATGGGTGGCGCCAGACGTTCCCAGGCGGTTCGTGCGGGAGCCCACCGAGGCCGAGCGCTCGGAGTTGATCCGGTTGCGCGAGGCCGGGTCCGGCGCGGGCCGCGAGCGGGCCGCGGTCGTGCTTCTCTCCGCGATGCGCGCGTCGGTGCCCGAGATCGTGCAGCGGCTCGGCCTCTCGCGCCCCACCGTCGCGCACTGTCTCGAGCGCTTCGATCGGTCCGGCGTCGCCGGGCTGCTGGATCGCCCCCGCTCCGGGCGACCCCCCAGGATCTCCTCCGAGGTACTCCGTCACATCACCATGGTCGTGAGCGCCCGGCCCCGGGATCTGGGCATCCAGGGGGCGCGGTGGAGTCTGGCGAGGCTGCGGCGATATCTCGTCCAGACCGGTGCGGTGCCCGTGCTGTCGCTGGAGTCGCTCCGGATCACCCTGAAGCGGGCCGGGCTCAGCCTCGCGAGCTCCCGCGCCGGGCAGATCCAGAAGGGAGTCACCACGATGATTCCGGGCGTCTTTGAGTATCACGCTCCCAGCTCGCTCGGCGAGGCCACCGCGCTCCTCGCGAAGCTCGGCGACGACGCGAAGGTCCTCTCGGGAGGGCAGAGCCTGATCCCGCTGATGAAGCTCCGCCTCGCCGCCCCGCATCACCTGATCGACATCAACGGCCTGCCCGGCCTCGCCTACGTCCGCGAGGACGGCGGCGCGCTCCGCATCGGCGGGCTCACCCGCGAGGCCGACCTCGAGGAGTCCGACGTGGTGAAGAGCCGCTACCCGCTTCTCTTCGACACCTGCAAGGTGATCGCGGACCCGATCGTGCGCAACCTCGCGACGGTCGGCGGCAACCTCGCCCACGGCGATCCCGCCAACGACCACCCGGCCACCATGCTGGCTCTGGGCGCCGAGGTGGTGGCGGTCGGCACCGGGGGCGAGCGCAAGATCCCCATCGGCGCGTTCTTCACCGGGCCCTTCAGCACCGCGCTCCGGCCCGACGAGATCGTGGTCGAGATTCGCGTGCCGGCCCCGCGGCCGGGCAGCGGGGGCGCCTACGTGAAGATGGAGCGCAAGGTGGGCGACTTCGCGACCGCCGCGGTGGCGGTGCAGCTCACCCTGAGCGGCGGGATCTGCCAGGACATCGGCATCGGCCTCACCAACGTGGGCTCGGTGCCGATCAAGGCGGTCAAGGCCGAGGCCGCGCTCCGGGGCAAGCGGCCCGACGAGGCCGCCATCAAGCAGGCGTCCCAGCTCGCGGCGGAGGCGGCCGATCCGGCCGCGGACCTGCGCGGCTCGGTCGAGTACAAGAAGGACCTGGTGCGGGTGCTGACCGGCCGCGCGCTCCGCAAGGCGATCGAGCGCGCGCAGAAAGGGGCCTGAGGCATGCTGGTCAAGGTCGCGATCAACGGCGAGAAATACGAGGCGGAGGTGGAGGCGCGCCTCCTGCTGGTGCACCTGATCCGGGAGAACCTGCGACTCACCGGCACCCACATCGGCTGCGACACGAGCCACTGCGGGGCCTGCACCGTGCTGCTCGACGGGCGGCCGGTGAAGTCCTGCACCGTCTTCGCGGTCCAGGTCCACGGGCGCGAGATCACCACCGTGGAGGGACTCGAGCAGGACGGCAAGCTCCATCCCCTGCAGGAAGCGTTCATGGCCGAGCACGGCCTGCAGTGTGGCTACTGCACGCCGGGAATGCTGATGACCGGCGTGGCCTTCCTCAAGAAGAATCCCCGGCCCACCGAGGACGAGATCCGCCACGCCATCTCGGGCAACCTCTGCCGCTGCACCGGGTACGTGAACATCGTCAAGTCCATCCAGCGCGCGGCGGGCACGCTCCAGGGAGGCGCATGATGCCACCGAAGACATCGCTCGAGGTCGGCGGGATGGGCCACTCCATCAAGCGGAAGGAAGACCCGCGGTTCATCCGCGGCAAGGGCAACTACGTCGACGACGTGGTGCTGCCCGGCATGCTCTACCTGGACATCGTGCGGAGCCCCTTCGCCCACGCCAAGATCAAGAAGATCGATATCTCGAAGGCGACCGCCATCCCCGGCGTGCTCGCGGTGATCACCGGCCAGGACCTCGCCAAGTACAACCTGCACTGGATGCCGACCCTCATGTCGGACACCCAGATGGTCCTGCCGGTGGAGAAGGTCATGTACCAGGCCCAGGAGGTGGCCGCGGTGCTGGCCACCACCCGCTACGGAGCCGCCGACGGCGTGGCCGCGGTCGAGGTCGAGTACGAGCCGCTGCCGGTGGTGGTCGATCCGAAGAAGGCGCTCGAGCCGGGCGCCCCGGTGCTCCGCACCGACAAGAAGGACAAGAAGGACAACCACATCTGGCACTGGGAGTGGGGCAACCGGGCCGAGACCGACCGCGCCTTCACCGAGGCGGACGTGACGGTCAAGCAGGACATCTACATCCCGCGCATCCACGTCGCCTCGATCGAGACCTGCGGCTGCGTGGCCTCCTTCGACAAGGTCAACGGCAAGCTCACGGTGTGGATGACCACGCAGGCGCCCCACGCCATCCGGACCGTGTTCGCGCTGGTGGCGGGCCACGTGGGCCTGTCCGAGGAGAGAATCCGCATCATCTCCCCCGACATCGGGGGCGGCTTCGGGGGCAAGGTGCCCGTGTACCCAGGCTACGTCATCGCGGTCGCGGCGTCGGTGCTGACCGGCAAGCCGGTGAAGTGGATCGAGGACCGCATGGAGAACCTCCAGGCCGACTCGTTCGCCCGTGACTACCACATCACCGCGGAGCTGGCGGCCAAGAAGGACGGCACGCTGACCGCGCTGCGCATCAAGACCCTGGCCGACCACGGCTACACCGACGCGGCCGCGAACCCGTCCAAGTTCCCGGCCGGGCTCTTCCACGTCTGCACCGGCTCCTACGACCTCAAGGCGGCCCACGTCGAGGTGGACGGGGCCTACACCAACAAGCCGCCGGGCGGCATCGCCTACCGCTGCTCGTTCCGGGTCACCGAGGCGGTGCACACCATCGAGCGCATGACCGACCTGATGGCGCACCAGCTCGGCATGGACCCGGCCGAGTTCCGCATCAAGAACTTCATCAAGCCGGAGCAGTTCCCGTACAAGTCGGCGCTGGGCTGGGAGTACGACAGCGGCAACTACGCGGGCGCCCTGCGCAAGGCCATGGACACCATCGGCTACGCCGATCTCCGCCGCGAGCAGATCGAGAAGCGCCAGCGCGGGGAGCTGATGGGTATCGGCATCTCGAGCTTCACCGAGATCGTGGGCGCGGGCCCCTCGAAGCACTTCGACATCCTCGGGATCAAGATGTTCGACAGCTGCGAGATCCGCATCCATCCCACCGGCAAGGCCATCGCCCGCTTCGGCACCAAGTCGCAGGGCCAGGGCCACGAGACCACCTACGCCCAGATCCTGGCCGAGGAGCTCGGCATTCCCGCCAAGGACATCCAGGTGGAGGAGGGCGACACCGACACCGCGCCGTACGGCCTCGGCACCTACGCGAGCCGGTCGACCCCGGTGGCGGGCGCGGCGGCGGCCATCGCCTCGCGCAAGATCGTCGACAAGGCCAGGAAGATCGCCGCATATCTCCTCGAAGTCGCACCCGAGGACCTCGTCTGGGAGCCCGGAAAGTTCACGGTCAAGGGCGCGCCCGATCGCTTCAAGACGATCCAGGACATCGCCTTCGCGGCCTATACCAATCACCCGCAGGGCATGGAGGCGGGCCTCGAGGCGGTGAACTACTACGACCCGCCGAACCTCACCTACCCGTTCGGCAGCTACATCTGCGTCGTCGACATCGACAAGGGGACCGGCGAGGTGAAGGTGCGCCGCTTCGTGGCCATCGACGACTGCGGCAACATCATCAACCCGATGATCGTGCAGGGGCAGGTACACGGCGGGCTCACCATGGGCTTCGCCCCCGCGCTCTACGAGGAGATCTCCTACGACGAGATCGGCAACGTCCAGGGCGGCAGCTTCATCGACTACCTCGTGCCCACCGCGGTGGAGACCCCGAAGTGGGAGACCGGCCACACCGTGACCCCGTCGCCGCACCATCCACTGGGGGCCAAGGGCGTCGGCGAGTCCGCCACCGTCGGCGCTCCGGCCGCCATCGCCAACGCGGTGGTCGACGCCCTCTGGCACCTCGGCGTCCGCCACGTCGACATCCCGATCACCCCGCCCAAGATCTGGCGCCTCCTGCGCGACAAGGGCGTCACCGAGTAACCAAACGTGATGAACCGGGCCGCAAGCCGATCGATCAGGGCCGTGGGGGGGTATGGGGGAGGAGCGCGGCCGCTCCCCCCCATTCAGAACAAGAAGCGCCGGCTGCAGCCCGAGCGGGAAAGCCCCGACCGCCCAACCGCCACGGCACGACGCGAGCACCACCCAGCCCCGGAACCCCCGCGTGCCTGAAGACCTGCTGACGGTCGCCGCCGAGCTTCGGAAACGGGGCGAGCCCTTCGCGCTCGCCACGGTGGTCCGCTGCGAGCGGCCGACCTCGGCGAAGCCGGGCGCGAAGGCGCTGATCCGCCCGGACGGCCGCGTGGTGGGCTGGGTCGGCGGGGCCTGCGCGGAGCCGGTGGTGGCCCGCGAGGCGCAGGCCGCGCTGCGCGATGGTCAACCGCGTCTCGTGGTCCTGGTCGGCGACGGCGGGCGCGATCCGGCGCGCACCGAGGGCATGGTGCACTTCCCGATGACGTGCCACAGCGGTGGCACGCTGGAGATCTACGTGGAGCCCTTCCTGCCGAAGGCGCTGCTGGTCCTGGTCGGCCACGGGCCCGTCGTCGAGACGCTCGCCGCGCTCGGAGAGACCGCGGGCTTCACGGTCTCGGTGCTGCCCGGAGACGCGGTGGCGGGAGCCCTGCGCGGGCTCTCGCTCGACCCGAGTGCCTCGGTGGTGGTCGCCACCCACGGCGAGCTCGACGAGGAGGTCCTGACCCGGGCGCTCGCAACCCCCGCCGGCTACCTCAGCCTGGTGTCGAGCCGCAAGCGCGCGGCCACCATCGTGGAGACGCTTCGCCACCGGGGCGTGCCGGCCGCGCAGCTCGGTCGGCTCACGGCTCCCGCGGGGCTCGACATCGGCGCGGTCACGCCCGAGGAGATCGCGGTGAGCATCCTGGCCGAGATCATCCAGGCCCGCCGCCGCGGCGCCGCCGAGCCGGTGATGCCGATGGCGGACGCCCCGGCCGTCGTGGAGGCGCTGGATCCGATCTGCGGGATGACCGTCGAGGTGGCCACCGCGCGCCATCAGTCCGACTGGTCGGGCCGCTCGGTCTACTTCTGCTGCCGGCGCTGCAAGGACATCTTCGACGCCGATCCCGTGCGCTACGCGGCAGCGCTCTCCGGCTGAGAGACCCTCCCGAGCACACGTCCGCTCCGTCGCGGCGGCCCGCCCGGCCTGGAGTAAGATACCCGGGTGCCTCCGGCCAAGCTCATGTCCATGCGGGAGGCGGTCGCCCGCTTCGTGCCCGACGGCGCGTCGATCTGCATGGGCGCCGCGCTCGAAGCGCTCATCCCGTTCGCGGCGGGCCACGAGCTGATCCGGCAGCGGCGACGCGACCTCACCCTGATCGGCCCGATCTCGGACATCCTGTTCGATCAGCTCATCGGCGCCGGCTGCGCGCGCCGGGTGATCGCGGCGTGGGTCGGCAACGTGAGCGCGGGGCTGGGCCACAACTACCGGCGCGCGGTCGAGCAGCAGATCCCCGCCCCGCTCGAGGTCCTGGACCACTCGAACCTGACCATCGCGTTCGCGCTGCAGGCCGCCGCGCTCGGCGTGCCCTACCTGCCCACCCGCTCGCTCCTCGGCACCGACCTGCCGCGCTCCAATCCCACCTTCAAGGAAGCCGCGGATCCCTGGTCGGGCGCCCCGCTCCTGCTCGTGCCCGCGATCGTCCCCGACGTGGCCATCCTCCACGTGCAGCGCGCGGACGAGGAGGGGCACGCGCACGTCTGGGGCACCCTGGGCGTCACCCGGCCCGCCGCCTTCGCGGCCCGCCAGGTGATCCTGGTCGCGGAGGAGATCCGGCCGCGCGAGCGCATCCTGAGCGATCCGGGCCTCGTGCTGACTCCCGCGCTCAAGATCGCGGCGGTCGTGCACCAGCCGTTCGGCGCGTTCCCCTCGCCGGTGCAGGGCCACTACGGCCGTCACCACGAGTTCTACCATCGCTTCCACGACGAGAGCCGGACCGTGGACGGGTTCCAGCGCTGGCTCGCGCACTGGGTGCACGACGTTCCGGACTGGACCGGCTTCCTCTCCCGTCTCGACGCGGGCGTCCTCGACGGCCTGCGCGTGAAGCGCCCGCTGCCGTCCGAGCCGCTCGACTACGGAGCCTGACCGCCATGAAGATCACCGCCATCGAGGCCGTGCCGCTCGCCATTCCGCTCAAGCCCATGAGCCCGCCGTCGCCGTGGACCGGCGGCACCCGCAAGCAGATCTTCGTACGCGTGCACACCGACGAGGGCGTCACCGGGCTCGGCGAGGCCTTCGCCTACGGCGCGCCGCTCGCGGTGGTGAGCGTCATCGAGGAGAGCCTGGCCCCACTGGTGGTCGGCCAGGACCCGCTGCGCATCGAGGCGGTGGTCGACCTGATGCACCGGGGCACCATGATCTACGGGCGCCGCGGGCTCGGGATGTTCGCGATCAGCGGCATCGAGATCGCGCTGTGGGACCTCCTCGGCAAGGTGCGTGGCGCGCCGGTCTACGAGCTCCTCGGCGGGGCCCAGCGCACGCGCCTGCCCGCCTACGCGAGCCTCCTGCGCTACGAGACGCCGGAGGCGGTGGCGGGTGCCTGCCGGCACTTCGTCGGACAGGGCTTCCGCATGCTCAAGCTCCACCAGACCGACGTGGCCTCGGTGCGGGCGGCCCGCGAGGCGGTGGGCCCCGACGTGGAGCTGATGCTCGACACCAACTGCCCGTGGACGCCCTTCGAGGCCATCGCGATGGCGCGGGCGCTCGCCCCCTATCGCCTGTTCTGGCTCGAGGAGCCGGTGTGGCCGCCCGAGGACTACGCGGGGCTCGCGCGCGTGGCGGCCGCGACCGAGACGCCGATCGCCCTCGGCGAGAACGAGTCCACCCTCTACGGCTTCAACGAGATCGTGCGGCAGCGGGCCGGCGACATCCTGCAGCCGAGCATCACCAAGGTGGGCGGCATCTCCGAGTTCAAGAAGATCGCCGCGCTCGCCCAGGCCGCCAACCTGCCGATCGCGCCCCACTCCTTCTACTTCGGGCCCGGGCTGGCCGCCACCCTGCACGTGGCCGCGAGCTTCGGCGGCCCGCTGCCCGTCGAGTTCCCCACCGGCGACCAGGAGACCCCGTTCCTGGCCCGGCCCATCCAGGCCCGCGACGGCTGGCTCGAGCTGCCCTCGGGCCCCGGCCTCGGCGTGGAGATCAACGACGAAGCCCTCCGCCGCCACCCGTTCGTGAAGAACGCGGCCCAGCCCTTCGTGCTCCGGTAGCGCCGCGTGGACTTCACCGAGCGCGAGCTCATGGTCATCGCCGCGGCGCGGGAGATCCGCGACGATGATCTCGTCTTCGTCGGCATGCGGCTGCCGCTCATCGCGTTCGCCTACGCCAAGCGTACCCACGCGCCCGGGGCCATCGGCCTCTTCGAGAACGGCGTCGTGCGCGATCAGCCCGCGCCCGAGACCCTGATGACCATGAGCGACACGCCCAACATCCCGGGCGCGCTCTGGTGCACCGGCACGCTCGAGATCATGGCCCTGCTCCAGCAGGGGCTGGTGGACCTGGGCTTCATCGGCGGCGCCGAGATCGACCGCTTCGGCAACCTGAACACGTCCTACATCGGCGACTGGCGCCGGCCCAAGGTGCGGCTGCCCGGCAGCGGTGGCGGCGGCGACATCGCGAGCCTGGCGCGCCGCTTCGTGGTCATCATGCCGCAGGAGAAGCACCGCTTCCGCGAGCGGGTCGACTACGTCACCTCGCCCGGCTTCGGCGAGGGCCCGGGCTGGCGCGAGCGCGTCGGCCTCCCCGGAGGCGGCCCCGCCGCGGTGGTCACCACCCTCGGGGTCTTCCGCTTCCATCCCGCCACCTGCCAGATGTACCTGGCCTCGTATCACCCGGGCCAGAGCGTGGAGAGCGTACGGGCCGCCACCTCGTTCGAGCTGGCGGTGGCGCCGGACGTCGCGCCCACGCCCACCCCGAGCGCCCAGGAGCTCGCGATCGTGCGCGCGTGCGATCCGGCCGGCTTCTGGACGCGCTGATCCGTGTCCGACCGCGCGAGCGCGACCGGGCGGCGTTGGATGATGTGGGGCATCCCGGCCCTCGTCTTCCTGATCGCCTTCCTGCACCGCGCGGCTCCCGGCGTCATCGCCAAGGACCTCATGCAGGCGTTCGGCATGACCGGCGCGGCGGTCGGCCTGCTCTCCGCGATGTACTTCTACTCCTACGCGAGCTTCATGGTGCCGGGCGGGGTGCTCATCGACAGCGTCGGCCCGCGCTGGGTGATCGCGGGCGGCGGGCTCGTGATGGGGCTGGGCTCGATGGCGATGGGGCTCGCCGCCGGCCCCCTCGCCCTCTTCACCGGGCGGCTCCTCGTCGGCCTGGGCGCCACCGTGACGTTCACCGGCGCGCTCAAGATCGCGGCGAACTGGTTCCCTCCCTCCCAGTTCGGCATGATGTCGGCGCTCACCGCGACGGTCGGCGTGCTCGGCGCGCTCATCGGCAGCGCGCCATTCGCCGCGCTGGTCGCGGGCCTCTCCTGGCGCGGCGCCCTGATCCTCATCGGCGCGATCACCGTGACCGGGGCCCTGCTCTGCGCGGCGCTGGTGCGCGACCGGCCCCCGCGGGGCCTCGAGGCCCCGGCGCGCGGCGGCTCGCTCCGGGAGGCGCTCCAGGGCACGCTCCAGGTGCTCCGGAACCGGTACACGTGGCCGCCGTTCCTCTGCTTCTTCTTCCTGTACGCGGCGATGGGGAATTTCTTCCTCTGGAGCGTGCCGTTCCTGCGCGATGTCTACGGGCTCACCACCACCCGGGCCGCGCTCTACGCCTCGCTGCCCTCGATGGCGCTGCTCGCCTCCGCCCCGATGACCGGCTACCTCTCCGACCGCGTCCTGCGCCGCCGGAAGCTGCCGTACACCGTGCTGGCCTCCGGCCAGTTCCTGGTCTGGCTCGTCTTCCTCCTCACGCTCGGCACCCTGCCGCTCTCGGGGGTGTGCCTCCTCTTCGTCCTCCTGGGCGTGGTGGGCGGAGCCTTCGTGCTCACCTGGCCCCTGGGGGCCGAGGTGAATCCTCCAAGCCTCGCCGGCATCGCGGTGGCGGTGACCAACCTGGGCGGCTTCGTGGGCGCGGCCCTCACCCAGGGGCCGGTCGGCGCGGTGCTCGACGCGCGCTGGACGGGCACCATGGCCGAGGGAGCGCGCGTCTATCCGGTGGCGTCCTACCGCGGCGGCTTCGCGATCTGCGCGCTGCTCGTGCTGATCGGGGCCGCGATCAGCTTCCTGCTCGAGGAGACTCGGGGGGAGAACGTCTTCCATCGGCTCGCCGCGGGAAGCGCGCCCCGAAGGGCTCGAGGGGAATCCTGAGCGCGTTGGCCACGAACGAGATCAGGTGGTAGAAGCCGGCCAGGGCCATCAGCTCGACGAGCTGCTCCTCGGCGAAATGCCCCCGCAGCGCCGCCCAGAGCGCGTCGTCCACCTGCGCGTCGTCGTGGAGCGCGTCCACCAGGCGCAGGAGCAGGCGCTCCCGCTCCGGGAGCGCGGCCGGGTCGCCGCCCGCGACGGCGGCCACCTGCTCCGGGGTGAGCCCCACCCGCTCGGCGAAGAAGGCCACGTGCACGCCCCACTCGTACTCGCAGCCGCAGCGGGCACAGGCCCGGTCGATCACGATCTCCCGCTCGCGGAGGGTGATCGAGCCGCGGTCGAGCAGGCCGCCCGCCATCAGGCGCAGGAACACGCGCTCGTTGCGGGCCAGCGTACGGAACAGGGCCAGCGGGGCGACGCCCGCCGGCATGATGCGGTCCAGCGCGGCCTGGACCGACTCCGGGTAGGGCGGCTCGAGGGGGGCGACGCGGGCGCTCATGGGGTCGATCCTCCGGCCGGCGGTGCTATCATTGCGG
>JBGQHJ010000158.1:0-11191 GCA_041497895.1 Methylomirabilia bacterium | reverse complement strand
TACGCGCCATGATGACGCCGAGCGTGGTCACGCTGCAGGAGGTCCTGAGGCACCACCGGACGCTGTCGCGCCGCGGCCGGGAGTTCTACGAGAGCCTCCTCCACCTGGGCGACGTGCTCGCCGTCCGTGTCGACTACCTGCCGGGTGCGATGCTCTGGCTCGTCACGACACCCAAGCAGGCCCAGCTGATGCGCAAGGCCCGCGAAGGACGACCCACCTCCGACGTGTGCGTGATGAGCCTGCGGGAGGCGCAGGATCTGTTCGGCGCGGTCGGCGATCCCACCCCCGCCACCCTGTACGAGGTCGCCGGCTGGCTCCTGGCTCCGGCCCCGGACGAGGTCGCGCCCACCTTCGAGGACGAGCAGCCCGAGCAGCCGGAAGACAGGACGCGCTGTAGAGCAGCATCCGCAGTAGGCTCATCCCGCTTCACCCTCGCCTTCGCTTGACTCATCGTCGCGGCATCTCTAGGATCGACCACCATGCCCGCCGTCTTCGTCCATGGCGTGCCCGATACGTCCCGCGTGTGGCAGGCGGTCCTCGCGCGATTGTCGCGGCAGGACGTGGTCACGCTCTCGCTGCCTGGCTTCGGCCGGCCCACGCCCGACGGGTTCGACGCCACCAAGGAGGCCTACGTGCGGTGGCTGCTCGACGAGCTCGCCGCCCAGCCGGGCCCGATCGACGTGGTCGGCCACGACTGGGGCGCGCTGCTCGTGGTGCGCGCGGTGTCGCTCGCGCCCGACCGGGTACGGAGCTGGGCGGTGGGTGGGGCCCCGCTCGATCCGGACTACGAATGGCACCAGGCGGCGCGGCTGTGGCAGACGCCCGAGGTGGGCGAGCGGATGATGGAGGCGACCACCGCGCCCGCGATGGAGAAGGCCCTGGCCGCGGCCGGAGTGCCCGCGGCCGATGCGGCGGACGCCGCGGCCCGCGTCGACTCCACCATGAAGCGCTGCATCCTCGCACTCTATCGGTCGGCGGTGAACGTGGGCCGCGAATGGTCCGGCGACCTCGCGCGCGTGACCGCCCCGGGCCTCGTGCTCTGGGGCGAGGGCGATCCCTATGCGGCGTCCCGCTTCGGCGCGCGACTGGCCGAGCGTACCGGCGCCCGCTTCGTCTGCTTTCCCGCCTGCTCGCACTGGTGGCAGCTCGAGCGCCCCGACGCGGTCGCGGCCGAGCTCGACCGGTTCTGGACGCACATCCGACCTGGGGGGCCCCGAGATGCGTAGAGTGCTCGCGATGCTGGCCACGGTCGTGCTGCTGTGCTCTTCGCGCCCCGCCGTAGCCGAGGACGGGCAGCCAACCCTCGAGCGCGCCGCCCTGGCCCTGGGGGCCGGGGCCCTCAGGACGCTCGAGTACTCGGCGAGCGGGGTGAGCTTCGCCGTCGGCCAGAGCGTGGTGCCGGGGTCGGCGTGGCCGCGGTTCAACATCCCCTCCTTCACGCGGGCAATGAACTACGAGACCGCGTCGCTGCGCGATGACCAGGTGCGGTTGCGGGCCGAGCTGCCGCCGCGCGGCGGGGGCGTTCCCACGGTCGGCGAGGCGCGGCAGGTCGCGGTGGTGAGCGGTGATCTGGCGTGGAACTTGGTAGGGGAGGCCGCTGCGCCCGCGCCGGTGGCCCTGGTTGAGCGTCAGCTCCAGCTCTGGACCACGCCCCACGGGGTGATCTGGGCCGCGATGGCCAGCCACGCCACCGTGCAGGGGCGCACCATCGCGTTCGCGGTACTCGGGCGCTATACGATCCGGGCCACGCTCGATGGAAGCAATCTGATCGAGAGGGTCGAGGCGGTGCTGTCGAGCCCGGTGGTGGGCGACATGCCGGTCGAGATCAGGTATGCCGACTATCGCGAGTTCGGCGCGGTGAAGTTCCCGACCCGCATCCGTCAGACCGCGGGCGGGTTCCCGGTGGTGGACTTCACGGTCACCGACGTGCGCCCGAACGCGCCGGTCGACATCCAGGTGCCGGACGCCATCCGGCAGGCGACCAGGCCCTACGCGCAGGTGACGAGCGAGCCGGCGGCCGCCGGCGTCTGGTACCTGACCGGAGGCAGCCACCACAGTGTGGTGATCGAGATGAAGGACCACGTGATCGTGGTGGAGGCACCGCTCAACGACGAGCGGGCGACCGCGGTGATCGCGGAGGCGCGGCGTCTGGTGCCGGGCAAGCCGATCCGCGCGGTGATCAACAGTCACCACCACTTCGATCACTCGGGCGGGCTCCGCGCGTTCGCGGCGGAGGGCATCCCGGTGATCACCCACGAGACCAACCGGGCCTTCTTCGAGACGTCCCTGATGGCGCCCGCCACCATGACCCCGGATCGCCAGCAGGACGCCCGGCGGAACGTCGTGGTCGAGGGCGTGCGCGACAAGCACGTGCTCACCGACGGGGCGCGCACCGTCGAGATCCATCACATGGCGGGCAACACCCACGCCGACGGCCTGTTGCTGGTCTACCTGCCGGCGGAGCGTCTGCTGATCCAGGCGGACGCGTTCACCCCCGGCCTGCCGAACGCGCCCACGCCGGCGATCATCAATCCGTTGAGCGTGAACTTGGCCGACAACATCACGCGGCTCGCGCTGTCGGTGGATCGGCTCCTGCCCCTGCATGGGCGGATGGTGCCACTGGCCGACCTCCAGCGGGCGATCGGGCGTTCGAACTGAGGCGCGGGGCTAGGTCACTCCCGGCTCGAGCAACGTGAGCGTGCCCGCGTCGGCGTCGAGCTCGGCGAGGCAGCCGACCGGCAGGGTGGCCTGATCGTCGATGTGGCCGATCATCACGCCGCTGACCGTGGGGATGCCCAGGGACTGGAAGCGCTCGGCCAGGATCTCCTCCAGCGAACGGTTCTGCAGGAAGAACGGCGACGGATCGCAGTTCGTGAACTTGCCGAAGGCCATGCCCGCCACGCCCTCGAGCGCGCCGGCCAGCCAGAGCTGGGTCAGCATCCGGTCTATCCGGTAGTACGCCTCCTCGATGTCCTCGAGGAACAGGATGCTGCCCCGCAGGTCGGGAAGGTAGGGCGTGCCGACCAGGTGCGACATCAGGCACAGGTTGCCGCCGAGCAGCCGCCCGCGCGCCTTCCCGGGTACCAGCGTCGCCACCCGGTTGTCCCAATCCACCTGGCCCTCGCGCCGCTCGAAGGGGGGCGGCTCGGCCAGGCGCGCGGGGGCCTCGGCGCGCCACAGCACGCGCCGGAGCGCGCCGAGCGTGTAGGGCGTGAAGGCGCGCCAGGCCACCGGGCCGTGGAAGGTCACGAGACCCACGTGGCGCTGGATGGCCATGTGGAGCGCGGTGATGTCGCTGTAGCCGATCAACGCCTTGGGCTTGCGCCGCATCAGCTCGAAGTCGAGGGCGGGCAGGAGCCGCGAGGCGCCGTAGCCGCCGCGCACGCACCAGATAGCGTCCACCGCGTCGTCGGCGAACATGGCGTTGAGGTCGTGGGCGCGGGCCGCGTCCGAGCCCGCCAGGTAGCCGTCCCGATCGTGCAGGTGAGCGCCGGGCTTCACCCGGAAGCCGAGCGACTCGATGGTCTCGGCGGCGAAGCGGAGGCGCTCGGGCTCGTTGGGAGCCGAGGATGGCGACACCAGGCCGATGGTGTGTCCGGGCGCGAGGCGGCACGGCTTGATGGGCGTCATGCTTCGATCTTACCGCGCCTTGACTTGCCCGGAGCGCGCGGCTAGGCTCGGGCCGGAAATGAGGCGCACCGCGATCCGGGCCGGCTACGTCCTCGCCTTCGACGGCCGCGGCCACCGCCTCCTGCGCGACGGGGTCGTGGTCATGGAAGGCGACCACATCCTCGCGGTCGGCCCGCGCTTCGACGGAACGGTGGACGAGACGGTGGACGCGCGCGACCGCGTCGTCACCCCCGGACTGATCTCGACCCACGCCCACATCGGTGGCTCGCCGCTCGACCGGTCGTTCATCGAGGACCGCGGCAATCCCCAGTTCTGGTTCTCCGGCCTCTTCGAGATGCTGCCGGTGCGCAGCGAGGCCCAGGACGAGGAGGGCGGACACGCCTGCGTGGACTTCTCGATGCCCGAGCTGCTGCGTGGCGGGGTCACCACCGTGATGGAGATCGGCGGCCAGGGCGAGTACGTGGTGGAGCGCGCCGCCCACTACGGCCTCCGCGTCTACGTGGGCCAGGCCTTCCGCTCGGGACGGTGGCTCACGCGGGACGGCAAGCGCGCGGAGTGGGAGTGGGACGAGGAGCAGGGCCGCCAGGGCCTCCGGCGCGCGGTCGACTTCCACGCGCGGCACGACGGGGCGCACGGTGGCCTCGTGCGCTGCTTCTTCGCGCCGGCCCAGATCGACACCTGCACTCCTGCGCTGCTCCAGGAAGCGAAGCGCCACGCCGACGAGGCGCGGGTGCCGTACCAGGTGCACACTTCGCAGTCGGTGGTGGAGTTCAACGAGATGGTGGCCCGTCACGGCAAGACGCCCATCGCCTGGATGCGCGAGCTGGGCGTGCTCGGGCCCAATACCATCCTCGGCCACGCCATCATCGTGGGCGGCTCCTCCTGGACGAACTACCCGGCGGGCGACGTGGCGGTCATGGCCGACGCCGGCTGCTCGGTGGCCCACGCGGTGTGGGTGTTCGCGCGGCGGGGTGTGGTCATGGAATCCTTCGCGCGCTACCGCGCGGCCGGCGTCAACATGTCGCTCGGGACCGACACCAACCCCCAGAGCGTGATCGAGGCCATGCGCTGGGCCGCGGTCTGCTCGAAGATCGTGGAGCGTCACACCGAGCTCACCACCGCCGCGCACGCCTTCGATGCGGCCACCCTCGGCGGAGCGCGGGCGCTCGGGCGCGACGACCTCGGGCGCATCGCCCCCGGGGCCAAGGCCGACCTCGTGTTGTGGAAGGCCACCTCGTGGCGGATGACCCCGCTGCGCGACCCGATCAAGAACATCGTCTACAACGCGGCCGACGAGGACGTGGACCGGGTCTACGTCAATGGGCGCCTGGTGGTGGACGGTGGCAAGGTGCTCGCCGCGGACGACGGGGCCATCCTGGGCGCGCTCCAGGCGGCGGGCGATCGCATGTGGCCGCGCATGGCCAAGTCGGACTGGGCCGGGCGGAGCGCGGACCAGCTCTCGCCGCAGACCTACCCGGACTGGCACGCCTAGGCCGGCGGGGCCGGCCCTCCCGGTCAGCGGGAGAGGAGCAGGAAGGCGGGGACCGCGAGGGCCGCGAAGACCTGGCCGAGGGGCACGTCGTCGTCTCCGTACCAGCGCGCCTCGTGCAGCAGGTTAATGACGCCGAGCGTCCGGCCGTCGTGCACCACCGGCAGGTTGAGCACCGCCGCGCAGCCGAGCGAGGCGATCAGCGCGTGGTCGAAGAAGACCTCGCGGATGTCGTCCGCGGTGTAGCCGATGTACGGCTGCTGCTCCTCGAAGAGTCGCCGTGTCCACGGGGTCGGCAGCACCGGCTTGCGTCCCCCCACCGGGTAGCTCGCGGGCTGATTCGTGTAGCGCCGCTCCGATTCGCGCGCCTCCGGATGATGGAGCAGGCACGTGAAGAGCTTGTGGCCGAGGGTGGCGCCCGTCGCGGCGTCGAGCGCCCGGAGGGCCGCGTCGGGCTGATGCGGCGTGCGCACCGCCGCCGCGACTGCGACCAGGTGGGGCAGGGCGTCGACGGGTGATCGCCGGCTCATGCCATGCACCGTAGCATGCCCCGGCCCCGCGCGAGAGGCGCGCGGCGTGGAACTAGCGGCGGCCCTTCAGGAGCCAGTCCACCGCGGCGGCGCCGTCGGCGCTCTCGCCCTCGGCGGCGCGGGGTGGCTCGGCGGGGCGTCCCGCGACCGGTGTCGACTGGGGGGCCGGCTGCGGCGGCGTGGCATCCGGCGTCCGGCCGCCCTTGTCGGCCGGAGCTGTCCCGCGTCCATTGGTCGACGAGGCTCGCGGAGACGCCGGCTCCGTGGCCTGGGCGCGCGCCGGCTCGGGTCGAGCGGCGGGGCGCACCTCGGGTGACACGGAAAGCGCCGGCTTGGCCTGCGGGCTGGCCGGCGGCGCGGCGGCGGCAACCGGCGGCCTTGCCGGCAACGTCTCGGGCGCCCGGGGCTCGGCAGCCGGCGGGCTATCCGCGAGGGCCTTGGTCGGCACTCGCTCGGCCGTCGTGCCCCCGGCCACGCTCTTCACGCGTGGTTCCGGGCGGACCGGGCGGCGCGGCCCTTCGTCCACCAGCAGCTCCACGGTACGGGCGAGCCGCTTGCCGTGGGCGATCTGGTAGACGACCTTGACCTGGCCGCCCGGTCGAATGTCCTCGAACCAGCCCTCCTTGGAGCCGACGGTGATCTTGGTGTTCTTGGTCACGAGGAGTGGCACCACGCCGCCTCCGAAGGGACCCGAGTTGACGTGGATGGTGTTGGCCTCGACCTTCGAGACCCAGCCGACCGTCTCGCCGTCGGTCTGGTCCAGTCCCGCGGTGTCCGATGGGTCGGGGGGCCAGAGCATGAAGATGACCACCGCCAGGAGCGTGAGACTCCCGACGATGGCCGCGAGCGAGAGCAGTCGGTTGCTTCCTGGTGCCACGTGTCTACTCGTCGAGGAGCCCCTTGATGGCGTTGAAGACCGGATTCTCGTTCTGCCCGGTCTTGGCCGGCGCGGCGGCGCCCGCCGCGGCGGTGCCGATGTACTTCCGCACGCAGTCGTACTGCTCCCAGCCCTTGAGTGGATAGTTGAGGTCGACGGCCTTCCACTTCGGATGGCCGTTCTGCAGCAGCCAGCTCATCTGCCGCGATATGGTCTGGGCGAAGCGGCCGACGTTGTCGCAGTCCTTTCGGCGGAAGTCGAAGGAGACCAGCACCGCCTTGACCGCCACGGTGTTGACCGGCGTCCGCTGCCACTCGTACACGTTGGCCGGGATCTCGGCGCGCGGGTAGAACTCGGTGATGCTCTTGTTGGTGATCGGGATCAGCTCGAGCCCGTCCTTCTCGGTCACGTCGTCCTTCATGAGCTTGACCGGATAGCCGGCCACGTAGAACATCGCGTCCACGCGCCCGGCCTTGAGCTCGGCGAGCGCTTCGCCGGTGTCGATCGGCACCATCTCGCTGGGCGCCACCTCGGACAGCTTGAAGAGGAGGCGCGCGGTCAGGTAGGTGCCGCTGCCGTCACGGCCGATGGCCACCCGCTTGCCCGCGAGATCGTCGAAGTCGCGGATGCCCTTGCGGCCGAGCACGTGCACTTCTTCGTTGTAGAGCGGGAAGACCATCCGCGTCTTCTTCGCGATGCGCAGCAGGGTCGGATCCGACTGCACGCGAGCCACGAAGGCGAGCACGTCCGACTGCACGATGCCCATCTGGACGCCCGGGCGCTGGTAGACGGCGAAGACGTTCTCGATCGAGCCCTTCGACGTGTGGACCGTCAGGTTCACGCCGGTGGGCTTGGTCAGCCTCTGGAGATCGAGACCGAACTGGTAGTACGTGCCCTTGTCGCTGCCCGTGATGAGCCCCATGTCCTCCGCCGCCGGACACAGGCTGGCCGCGAGCAGGATCAGGAGGATGGCGACGGAACAATGAATGATGAACTTCGTCACTGGTGTTCTCCTCTAGGCGAGAGTTTCCCCCACCGCGTCACAGGGGCAAGCGCCGTACCAGTCGCCGAAGTCAAACGAACCCGGTGAGTTACGGTCAACCGCGCGGACCTTGCATAGTGAAGCACCCGACACTACTGGATAATTCCCTACCCAACGTGGCCGCTCACGGCCACCTCCCGGCCGGCCCACCGAAGCGCCACCGCCGACCCCGGCTCCGGATAGGGAAGCACGGGGTCGCAAACATGCCATACGCGCCCTATCGAGTCAACCGCGCTAACGCTTCGCGTCAATCCCTTGCGCGGGCCGGGCACCCGGCGTAAAGTCCCGCTTCCGGAGGACCCACATGCCCGAGCGTCCACTACCGACCGAACAGGAAGTCCGCGCGCTGATCCACGACCGCCGCAACTGGGGACGATGGGGGAAGGACGACCAGCTCGGCGCGATCAACCTGATCACGCCGGCCAAGCGGGCCGCCGCGGCGCGCCTCGTGCGCAGCGGGCGAAGCGTCTCGCTGAGCCGCCCGTTCCCCAAGGAGCCCGGTCTCAACAACGCGCTGCCCGCGCATCACTACATGCGCACGTTGCCGCGGGGCAAGGGCGGCTTCGCCGCCGACTACTACGGCATCTTCTATCATGGCGTCGCGTCCACCCACCTCGACGCGCTCTGCCACACCTGGGACGAGCACGCGATGTGGAACGGGCGCGACCCGAAGAAGGAGATCACGTTCGACGGGGCGACGTTCGGCTCCGTCGAGCACTGGTCGGAAGGCATTATCACGCGGGCGGTGATGCTGGACGTGCCGCGCCACCGCGGCACCGCGTCGGTGACCGAGCAGCGACCGGTGCACGGCTGGGAGCTCGAGGACATTGCGCGGGCGCGCGGGCTGCGCCTCGAGGCGGGCGACGCGGTCTGCGTGTACTCGGGCCGCGAGGCCTGGCAGGCCGCGAACCCGGAGCGGCCCTACGGGCGACCCTTCGGGATCGGGCCCAACGAGCGACCCGGGCTGCACGTCTCCTGCCTCGAGTTCCTGCGGGACCACGACGTGAGCGTGCTGGTCTGGGACATGCTGGACCACCTGCCGGTGGGCTACGACATCCCCTGGGCGGTCCACGCCGCGCTCTTCGCGTACGGAGTGGCGCTGGTGGACAACGCGCTCCTCGAGCCGCTCGCCCGCGCTTGCGGGGAGGAGAACCGCGACGAGTTCATGCTGATCGTCGCGCCGCTCGTGGTGGTGGGCGGGACCGGGTCCCCCGCCAACCCCCTCGCGGTGTTCTGACCGAGCGCGGTCGTCAGTCGGCCCGGTACTTCCGCTCCGCGCCCGGGGCCAGGGCTATGCCGTGGCCGGGCCGGGATCAGGAAATCGCCGCGGTCCATGATCGGCATCTGGGCGAAGAGGTCCTCGGGCACCCAGTCGATCCACTCCACCAGGAAGCCGTTGCCCAGCGCGCCCGCCACCTGCAGCGACAGCTCGTGCACCACGTGCGGCGAGACCGCGATCTGGTGGGCGGCGGCGAGCCGCCCGATCTTGAGCGTCTCGCTGAAGCCGTTGGCCCGGCAGACATCGGGCATCAGATAGCGGGCCGCGCGCCGCTCGATGAGGTCGCGGAACTCGAAGCGCGTGTAGTTGTTCTCTCCGGTGGCGACCGGGATGTCGATCCGGGCCGCCACCTCCGCGCAGGCGGCCAGGTCGTCGGCCAGGACCGGCTCCTCGTACCAGACCAGGTCGAGATCGGCGAGCAGGCGCGCCTGCCGGATGTTGCCGAGCACGTCGAGCTTCTGGTTCACGTCGACCATCAGGCGAACGCCGTCGCCCACCGCCTTCTTCACCGCCTCCACGCGGGCGCGGTTCACACGCGGATCGGGATGGTGAATCTTCATCTTGTAGTAGCGGCAGCCGCGCGCGACGTAGGCCTGCGCCTCGCCGATCAGGTCCTCGAGCGCGTAGCTCGGCCAGCCCCCGCTGCCGTAGGCCGCGACGCGGTCCGTCACCGCGCCCCACAGCTTGAAGAGGGGCAAGCCGGCGGCCTTTCCCACGATGTCCCACAGCGCGATGTCGAGCGCGCTCAGCGCGTACGCGGCGACGCCCTGCCGCTTGATGCCGCGGTCGGTGCGATACATCAGCTCCCACAGTCGCTCCACGAGCGTCGGATCCTGACCGATGAGCAAGGGCGCGAGCCGCGTCGCGAGGTAGACCTGGATGGACTCCACGCCGCCGCCGCCGAACGCGAGCGTGTAGCCGAGCCCGGTGACGCCTTCGTCGGTGCGGACGTGCGCGACCACGAGGCTGTGGTAGGGAAAGTCGAGCGCGATCGGTTTGCGGGTCGGAATGCGCAGGATGGCGGTGTCCACGGCGGTGATTTTCATGGCCGCATCCTAGGGCGCGCGGGCGCGCGAGTGCAACCGTGGCGGTGGGTACCCGGGTTCCCTGACTGAGACCGCGCGTCGCCTGACCCTCGTAGGCCGCTCCCACGCAATTGCTGCCGCTATCCAGGACCGTCAAGACAAGTAGTGAAAGTAAAAGGCGGTTTTGTCGGTCTCCGCGTGGCACGGCCTTCGCTTGGTCCCTTGTGTCATGAGGCTCTCGTCGGGCCCCGAGTCCGTGCCCACGCGGCGCGGCCGGAGGATCGTGCTCGCGCTTCTGATCCTTCTGCTGATCTTGCTGCCGCTCTATCTCTGGCCGCTGCGCGGAAGCGGGAGCGGGTTGCCCGGCGCGGCCGCGCTGTCCCGCCCGCCGCGCGACCCGCGTGACGCCGCGGCGATCGCGCACCTGCCCGCCGATGTGTGGGAGGGATTGATGGGCGACGGCCCGAGCGGGCGGCACGGGGAGGCGTTGCGAAAGGCGCCGGGCAACCTCACCCGGATCGGGCAGCTGGACGACGACATGGGCGTGGGCGACGGGTCGCTCCCGCCGCGGTACGACACGCTGTCACGCGGCCACGGGATCACCGGGCTGCTCGGTGACGGGTCGGATCGATCGAGCGGCCAGTCCGGTGGCACCGGCGAATCGCCGCCCGCGCCCGTGCAGTTCCTCGCGGGGCCGACCTCGGGCGACAGCACGGGCTCCGGGAATGGCTGGGGTGGTGGAGGCTACTCCGGCATCCCCGGCAACCTCGGCCCGTTCACGGGTGGCGGTGGTCCCGGTGGACGGAGTGGATTCGCGCCGACGTTCGATGCGGGCGATCCGAGCGCGCCCGAGCCCACGCCGGAGCCGACGACGATTCTCCTGGTCGGGTCGAATCTCGCGCTGCTCGGCGCGGCCGCGTGGAGACGCCTCCGCCGTGGGGAGGAGGCCGAGCGGATGGGGTGACAAAAATGGAACCGGCGGCAGCCGGCTTTTGGCTTCGACCCCCTCACAGTTGCACATAAGTGCATGCCAGCATTGCAGTCCTTCGATGGCATACCCGTTGCGTGATTCCCCGTTCGGAGCGCAATTCCTTCGAGGAGTGCAAACAGTGAATGTCCTGGTGCTTGACGAGACGATGGAGCTAGCGGCTCCGGTCCGCGGGCTTGCGAGTATTTGTGGGTGGGAGCCGCATTTCGTGGGGTCGCTGCACGAGCTGGAGCAGGCGGTGCAGGCGCACGGGCGGCCGGCGCTGACGGTGGTGAATCTGCAGCCGCCGCTGACGGCGTGGGAGCTGGGGCAGCGGCTGCGGGGGCTGGGG
>JBGQHJ010000157.1:0-11216 GCA_041497895.1 Methylomirabilia bacterium | reverse complement strand
GGCCCGGGGGGGGGGCGGGCGACCCGGCCCCCGGCCCCGCCAGTCTTCGCTACGCCGCCACCCGCCGGGTTTGGAAAATCCGCCCGTACAACACCCACCGGGAGCGGGCCGGGCTCCGGGAACCCCCGCCACCCCCTGCGGGCCCCCGCCGCCCCCCGCCCGCTCCTCTCAGTGCGCGAGGAACGTCCGCACCGCGCGATTGAAGAGCTCGGGCTCGTCGAGATTGATGAAGTGCGTCCCCCCCGGTACCCGCCAGAGCCGCGCGTCCGGAATGGTCGCGGCCATGAACTCCGAGCTGCGCACGCACGCCTCGTCCCGCTCGCCGAAGGCGACCAGCGTGGGCAGGCGGAGCGCGCGCATGCCCACCTCGAGCGCGTAGACCGGCCTGCGGGTGGCCAGGGCGTGGCGCGCGGTGAGCGCGATGCCGTGGGCCGGATGGCCGAGGATCAGCTCCCGCAGGAACGCGCGCTGCCGGGCGCCCTGGCTCCCGTAGTCCGCGAACACCGCCCACGTCAGCGCCGCGTCGAGGAAGGCGTCGATTCCCCGGTCGGCGGCGGCCGCGTACTCCTCGCAGCGCGCCCCGAAGGCGACCGGGTCTTCCGAGCCTGCGCCGGTGTCGCAGAGCAGCAGCGCCGAGACGGTCTCGGGATGCGTCAGCGCGAGATTGAGGGCGATGTTGCCGCCCATGCTGAGCCCGCACACCGCGGCCGGCGCGGCGTCGAGGGCCTCGATCAGCGCGCGGGCGTCCTCCACCGACTGGGCCTGGGAGTAGGCGCTCGGCTCGCGCGGGGCGTCCGACAGGCCGAAACCCCGCACGTCGTAGGCGATGACCCGGTGGCGCCGCGCGAGCGCGGCCAGCTGCGGCTCCCACATCCGCCGCCCGACCGGAAACGCGTGGATCAGCACGAGCGGCGGGCCCGCGCCCATCTCGTCGTAGTGGAGCGAGATCCCGTTGACCGCGATCCGCGGCATCAGGCCTCGACCGGGCCCAGATCCAGCGCGTCGGTCAGGGTGCGCAGCATGAGCAGGAACCCGGCCCGCACGCGCTCGTCGCAGCCCTCCGCGCCCTCGCGGTAGAAGACCGCCACCAGGTGGGCGGCGAGCGTCGGATGCCCGGGCGCGCCGGCGGCGGCGAGGATCCGCGCCGAGTCGTCGCCCTCGAGGCCGGCGAGCCACTCTGTCGAGGCCTCGTGCGCCGCCCGCAGCCGCGATTCCTCGAGCCGCGGGAACGGACGGCCGAGGCTCCGCTCGAGGATCTTGAACAGCAGGAAGCAGAGGCCGAGGGAGGCGCGCTGCACGACCGGATCGTGCTCGCGGGTGACCGCGTGGGCGAAGGCGGCCACGTCCGGCTGGCGCTCCAGGAACTCGCGCGCCTCCTGCTCGACCCGCCCGGGGGGATACGCGGTGATCTCACGCCACACCTCGTCCACCAGCGCCTGGTCGATGCCTCGCACGGTGATGAAACTCCTTGCGACCCACGGGCAGGTCCGATAATGTGAGTGGCTGGATTCTAGCACGATGGGTCGGGGCACCAAGGAGACGGGGCGATGATGACGTCGGAGCACCTCTGGCTGTCGTTCGGGTTTCTGGGTCAAGCGTTCTTCTCGATGCGCTTCCTGGTCCAGTGGATCGCCTCGGAGCGGAAGAAGGAGAGCGTGATCCCGGTCTCGTTCTGGTTCTTCTCCATCGGCGGCGGCCTCACCCTGCTGGTCTACGCGGTGTACCGCATGGATCCGGTCTTCATCCTCGGTCAAAGCGCGGGGCTCTTCGTGTACCTGCGGAACCTGTATCTGATCCGTCGGAAGCAGAGCGGCCTGGCCGAGGCCAGGGCGTAGCACCGCTCCTCCGCTCCCGCGCACAAGGAGTCGACATGGACGACACGATCCGTTGGGGGACGACCCAGTCGCAGCCGATTCTGATGATCCCGGGGCCGACCGAGCTGCCGTTCCTGGTCGTGCAGGCCATGAGCCAGCCCGCCACCATCCAGTACGACCTGAACTTCGACGTCAAGGTCCTGGAGCCGGTGACCCTCGCGCTCCGCGACATCTTCCAGACCGCCCGCGGCGAGGTCATCGCGATGCCCGGCTCGGGCCGGACCGCCCTCGAGGCCTCCGCGATCTCGGTGATCGAGCCGGGCGATCGGGTCCTCGTCGTGGTGGCCGGGGTCTTCGGCTCCCTGATGCGCGAGATCATGACCCGCGCCGGGGCCGAGGTCACCGAGCACACCGTCGAGTGGGGACACCCGCTGGACCTGGGCCGGCTCGAGAAGGACATCGAGCGCGTGAAGCCCAAGGCGGTCTCGATGGTCCACAACGAGACCTCCACCGGCACCACCTACCCGGCCGCGGAGGTGGGTCGCATCGTGAAGCGGCACGGCGCCCTCTTCATGCTCGACACGGTATCGTCGCTGGCCGGGCTCGACGTGCGCACCGACGACTGGGGCGTGGACTTCAACATGACCGGCTCGCAGAAGTGCCTGGCCGCGCCGCTCGGCATGGCCATCGTGTCGGTCAGCCCCGCCGCGTGGGAGTCGATGGAGCGCCGCAAGCACAAGTCCTCCTCGTGGGCCTACGACCTGCTGCGCTGGAAGGAGAACTGGATCCCGGCCTCCCGGGGCGGCCACATTCCCGACGGCAGCCCGCGCCGGCAGCCGGTCTCGATCCCGACCCACCTCACGAGCGCGCTGGGCGTCGCGTGCCGGCTCATCCTCGAGGAGGGCCTGCCCCACCGCTTCCGCCGCCACGCGGTGGCCGGGCGCGCCTTCCGCGCTGGCCTCGAGGCGATGCGCCTCGAGATGTTCCCGGACGCCTCGCTTCTGTCCAACACCGTCTCGTGCTTCAAGGCGCCCGCCGGGATCGAGCCCGCCAAGGTGGTCAGCCACATGCGCGATCGCTACGGCATCCTGATCGGGACCGGGCTCGACAAGATCCGCACCACCACCCTGCGCGTCGGGCACATGGGCATCACCTCGAGCCCGATGTACGTGCTGCCGACGCTGTCCGCGCTCGAGATGACGCTGCGCGACCTCGGCTACCGGAGCGAGGCGGGAGCGGGGGTCTCGGCGGCGCAAGCGATCTTCGCGAGCCCGCCCGCGTGATCGTCGTCCCGGACGACTTCCCGTCGGTCTTCGAGGGCAGCGAGGCGCACCAGCGGGCCAAGCGCCTGGGCGAGGTGCGCGTGTTCACCGAGCGCGGCGCCGATCAGGAGGCGGAACTGATCCGCCGCATCGGCGATGCGCCCGCCGCCATCAACATTCGCGCCCACGCCCGGTTCAGCGAAGGCGTGTTCCAGGCCTGCCCCAAGCTCAAGATGGTCTCGGTGTGGGGCACCGGCACCGACAACTTCGACCTGAACGCGGCGGGCATGCGCGGGGTGACGATCTGCAATACCCCCGGCATCAACGCCTTCGCGGTGGCCGAGCACGCGCTCACCCTGATGCTCACGGTGGCGCGCCGGGTGGTCGCCCTCGACGAGGAGATGCGCAAGGGGCGCTGGCCGCGCGAGCTGCTGACCCAGTGCCTCGGCAAGACCCTCGGCGTCTTCGGCATGGGGGCGATCGGGGGCCGCCTCGCCACCATCGCCCGCGGCATCGGCATGAACGTGCTGGGCTGGAGCGCGCTCGGCGACGAGGCGCGGATCCGCAAGACCGGGGCGAAGCCGGCCAGCAAGGAGGAGATCCTCACCCAGGCCGACGTGATCAGCCTGCACGTGCGCCTCTCCACCGAGACCCGCAACTTCATCGGCCGCAAGGAGCTGGCGATGATGAAGCCCACCGCGATCGTCGTCAACACCGGGCGCGGCGCGCTGGTGGATCGCGAAGCCCTGCTGGCCGCCCTGCGCGACCGCAAGATCATGGGCGCGGGGCTCGACGTCTTCCACCAGGAGCCGCTCGCGCCCGACGATCCGATCCTGACCCTGCCGAACGTGGTTCTCTCCCCGCACAACGCGGGCCAGACCCCCGAGGTCATCCGCGACGGCCTGCTCGCCGCGGTGGCGAACATCGAGAACTTCCGCCAGGGCAAGCCGACCAACCTGGTCGTCTCGCCCGGCCGGTAGCGCCGCTCCGAAGCTCCCGATTCCCTCGACGCGACGACCGGGTGGCACCCGCGCCGAATTCGGCGTAGCGTTGACGCGTACGCCGGCTGCGGGCCTCGCGCCCGGGCGTGAGGCCGGTCGACCTCAACCCCGTTTCCCCGAAGAGGAGAGCGACATGGCCAAGATCCTACGGTGTGGAGATCTGATGCCGGGCTGCAGCGCCGTCATGGAAGGCAAGGACGTGGCCGAGGTGATGGCCAAGGGAGCCGAGCACGCCAAGAAGGACCACGGGCTCGCGGCGATCCCGCCCGAGATGGTGGCCAAGGTGCAGGCCGCCATCAAGGACAAGTAGCGGAGAGGGCCCTCTCACCCTGCCCTCGCCCCAGAGGGGAGAGGGTTCTCGTCTCCCCCGTGGGGCGAGGGCAGGGTGAGAGGGCCCGCCTCAGGCGGTCAGATCGACCAGCACCTTCATCACCGGCCCGCCCCGCAGCGCCTCCTCCATCCCCTCCTGCAGCCCCTCGAGCGGGATCTTCCGGCTCACCAGCGGCGCGAGGGTCACCGCCCCCGCGGCGGCCAGCCGGATCGCTTCCTCCCAGTCCTGGCGGTTGTAGAGTCGGCTGCCGTGCATGGTGACCTCGCGGGCGAACATCGGGTAGAGATTCACCGGCGTGGGCTCGGAGTGGATCGCGACGATGCTCACCGTGCCCCACACGCGCACGGTCTCGGTCATCACGCGCGCGGCCGCCGGATGGCCGGTCACCTCGAAGGCCACGTCGACTCCCTGCCCCGCCGTCCACTCGTTGACGAATCGGACCGGGTCGGCGTCCATGCCGATCACCTCGAGGCCGAGCCCGCGCAAGAGGTCGATCCGGAACGGATTCACCTCGCTCACGATCACCCGCGCGCCGCGGTGCCGGCAGACCATCGCGATCAGGGCACCGATCGGCCCGCCCCCCAGCACGAGCACCGTGTCGCCCGCCTTCACCTCCGCGCGCCGCACGTCGTGGGTGGCGACCGCGAGCGGCTCGATCATCGCGGCCTGGTCGTCGCCGAGCGAGGCGGGCACGTGCAGCATCCGGGACGCGGGCACCGCCCAGTAGTCCTGCATGCCGCCCGGCAGCTCCACGCCGTAGATCTGGAGCCGGTAACAGAGGTAGTAGCCGCCCATCCGGCAGGCGCGGCACTCGCCGCAGGAATGGATCGGCTCGACCACCACCCGATCGCCCGGCTGGAAGCCGCTGCCGCCCGGCGCCTCCACCACCTCCGCGAAGGTCTCGTGCCCGATGATCCCGCCCTTGGGAATGCGGTGGTCGAGGTGCCCCTGGAAGATGTGCAGGTCGGTGCCGCAGATGCCGGCGCGCCGCACCCGGAGCAGCGCCTGGTCGGGCGCGCGCGACGGGCGGGTGATCGGGCCGGTGCGAAACGTGCGGGAGCCTTCGTAGAAGGAAGCCCTCATGCGCGAATCTCCTTGTCGAGGTGGGGCGCGCCGGATCTGCCGCGAGTCGACGCCCCGACTATCTAGAGGTCACGGCTCCCGCGAGTCAAGGGGGCCCCCGGCGCCCGCATCCGCCAGAGCGCGATCCCCTGCACCAGCGCGGCCACCGCGATGGCCATCACGAAGGCGCCCGCGATGCCGAGCGGGACCAGGCCCACCGCCAGCACCAGGCAGAAGGCCGCGAAGGAGAATAGCCCGAAGAGCAGCCCGCGCAGCACGCTCAGCGCCGCGCCCGTCCCCTGCATCCGATGGCCGAACGCGGTCAGGATGGCGGCGAAGAGCGGGTAGGTCGCGAGCAGCCCGCTCCACCGCGCCCCGAGCCGCGGGGCGAGCGCGGTCAGCGCGAGCACCACCGCGGTGGCGAGCACCATGCGGGCCGGCAGGTCCCAGCGCGGTGGCGCGGCCGGCGTGGCCCCCGAGACGACCGCGGGCATCAGCCGGATCGAGATCGCGAGCGCCGCGACCACCAAGCCGAAGAGGGCGGCCGGGCCGAGCCCGAAGGGCTGCAGCACCGCGGCGGTCACCGCATACGCGACCGAGCCGGCCAGCAGCGCGGGCGGCCACGCGGTGCGCGTCGCGCTCCAGCCGTAGGCCACGCTGAAGACGGCCTCGGCGATGGCGCCCACGAGCGAGCCGACCACCGCGGCGGCCCCGAAGGCCGCGCCGTGGTCGAGCGCGATGAAGAAGGCCACCGGGCCGGTGGTGAGCGGCAGGCCCACGAGCCAGCCCCCGACCGACTGGCCCCACCGGCGCCCCACGAGGGTCGCCGTCCCGATCAGGGCGGGCGTCAGGACGAGCTTGAGCGCCAGGTTGTCCATCGGCCGGCTCGGCAGGGAGCCGGGATCAGGACGACAGCGCGTCGCGCAGGACCTGGGCGGGATGCCGCGCAGGCCGGCCGGCCAGGTGCTCGATCTGCTGGCGGCAGGATACGCCGGGCGCCACGATCTCGGTCTCGACGGCGGCGGACTTCACGGCGGGGGCGAGCCGCCGGTTGCCGAGGCTCACCGAGAGATCGTAATGCTCCCGCTCGAAGCCGAAGGACCCGGCCATGCCGCAGCAGCCCGAGTCCACCTCCGCCACGTCGAAACCGGCCCACCGCAGCACGGCCACGGTGGGCGCGGTGCCCACCATCGCCTTCTGGTGGCAGTGACCGTGGAGCAGCGCCTGCTTCCGCGCGCCATCCGGGAGCGGCGGGCGGAACGGCAGGGTGAGGCCGCGGGCCCTCTCGCGCAGCAGGAACTCCTCGAGGAGGAACGACGCGGCCGCGACCTGCCGGGCCTCGTCGGTCCGCACCAGCTCCACCGTCTCGTCGCGCAGGGTGAGCAGGCACGACGGCTCGAGACCGACGACGGCCGCGCCGCGCGCCACCCACGGGTGCAGGCGCGCCACGTTCCACGCCGCGTGGGCCTTCGCCTCCTCGAGCATGCCCTTGGAGATGAGCGGCCGCCCGCAGCACTTCTTGTCCACGAGCTGGACCCGGTAGCCGCCCGCCTCCAGCAGCTCCACCGCGGCCCGCCCGATCTCGGGCGCGTTGTAGGTGACGAAGGTGTCGTGGAAGAGCACCACGTCGCCCCGCGGTGCTTCCCGCGGCGCGCGCCGCGCGTCGAACCAGTCGGTGAAGGTCTCGCGGGCGAAGCGGGGCAGCGGCCGGCGCCGGTCGATGCCGGCCATCCGCTCCATGAGCCAGCGGTTCGGCCAGGAGCGCGCGATCCAGTTCGAGATCGGGGCCAGGCGCGAGCCGAACCAGGAGAGCTTCGCGATGTGGCCGAAGAGCCGGTTCCGCAGCGGGAGCCCGTTCACCGAGTAGTAGTGGTGCAGGAACTCGTACTTCATCTTGGCCATGTCCACGTTGGACGGGCACTCCGCCTTGCAGCCCTTGCACTCGAGGCAGAGGTCCATCACCTCGTAGAGGCGCCGGCCCGCGAAGTCGGCCTCCGGCACCTTGCCGGAGAGCACCGCCCGCAGCGCGTTGGCGCGGCCGCGGGTCGAGTGCTCCTCGTCGCGAGTGGCCATGTACGACGGGCACATGGTGCCCTCGAGCTTCTTGCGGCAGACCCCGACCCCGTTGCACATCTCCACCGCCGCGGTGAAGCCGCCCTGGGCGCTGAAGTCGAGCAGCGTCTTGGGCTCCCACGTCTTGTAGGTCGGGCCGTAGCGCAGGTGCTCGGTGACACCCGGGCTGCCCACGATGTTGCCGGGGTTCATGAGCCCGCGCGGGTCGAAGGCGGCCTTGGTCTCCTGGAAGGCCCGGAACATGGTGGGCCCGAACACCCGCTCCAGGAATGGGCTCCGCGCGCGCCCGTCGCCGTGCTCGCTCGAGATGGCGCCGCCGAAGGAGAGGACGAGATCGAAGATCTCCTCCGCCATCACCCGCACCTGCTCGAGCCCGCGCTCGGTCTTGAGATTGATGAGCGGGCGGATGTGCAGACATCCCACCGAGCAGTGGCCGTAGTAGGCCGCGTCGGCGCCGTGCTTGGTCATGATCTCGGTGAACCGCGGCACGAACTCGGGCAGGTGCTTCGGGTCCACCGCGGTGTCCTCGATGAACGCGATGGGTTTCGACTCCCCGCGCGTCCCCAGGAGCAGACCCAGCCCGGCCTTGCGCAGCTTCCAGATCGACTGCTGCTCCGCCGAATCGGCCGCGATGTGGGACGCGTAGCCGAAGTGCCCTCGGCTCCGCCGGGCCTCGAGGTCCGCGACCTTGGCCTTCACCTCCTGCTCGGTGTCGCCCGCGTACTCCACGATGAGGATCGCGGCGGGGTCGCCCTGGACGAAGCCCATGCGCTGCGACTGCTCGATGTTGTTGCGGGCCAGGTCGAGGATCATCTTGTCGGTGAGCTCGACCGCGTACGGCCCGGTCTCGAGGATCGCCTGCGAGGACTCGAGCGCCTCCTGCATGTCGTGGTAGTGGATCACGTCGAGCGCGGTCGCCTTGGGCTTTCGTACCAGGCGCACCTTCGCCTCCACCACCGTGAGGAAGGTCCCCTCCGAGCCCACGATGAGGCGGGCCATGTTGAGCGGCCGCTCCTTCACCAGCTCGTCCAGGTTGTAGCCGCAGACGCGCCGCCAGTGCCGTGGATAGCGGGTGCGGATCTCCACCGCGTACCGGGTGCGGATGCGGTCCATCTCCCGGTAGATCTGGCCCTCGAGGCCGGGCAGGCGCATCTTGGCCGCGAACTGCTCGGGAGTCACCGGGCCGAAGGTGGCGCGGCTGCCGTCGGCCAGGATGGTCTGGATCTCGATGACGTGCTCCACCGTGAGCCCGTAGGCGATCGAGTGGGAGCCGCCCGAGTTGTTGCCGATCATGCCGCCGAGCGTGGCGCGGTTCGACGTGGAGGTGTCCGGGCCGAAGAGCAGCCCGAGCGGCCGCACGTGGTGATTGAGCTCGTCCTGCACCAGCCCGGGCTGCACGCGCGCCCATAGCTCCTCGCGATTGACCTCGAGCACGCCACCCATGTGCCGCGAGAAATCGAGCACCACCGCGCGGTTCACGGTCTGGCCGGTGAGCGAGGTCCCGCCGCCCCGGGGCAGGAGCGGCACCCCCTGCTGGTTGGCGATCTCGACCGCGGCCTGCACGTCGCCGGCGTGCCGCGGGATCACCACCCCGATCGGCTCCATCTGGTACATGGACGCGTCGGTCGAGTACAGCAGCCGGGAGTAGGTGTCGAAGCGCACGTCGCCCTCGACGCGACGCCGCAGCTCGTGCTCGAGGTCGTTCATGGCGGGATTATGGGGCCAACGCCGCGACGTCCGCAACTTCGCCGGCCGTGGCGCGGGCGGGAAGCAACCACCCGCGCCCGATGGGGAGAAAATACGTGGTGTCGGCCGCCGCGGGTCGCGCGGCTCCCACGAAACCGATGAGTTACAATGGGGCGCCCTTGGCACCTGCCCCGCACTCGGGGAGGCGCCGGAGGCATCGATCGATGACCGAGACGAAAGACGGCGACAAGGGCGCGACGATCCTCGTGGTCGACGACGAGGCGGAGGTGCGCGCCCTGATCCGGGAGGTGCTCACCCTCAACGGCTACACCGTGATCGATACCGGCGATCCGATCGAGGCCCGGCGCATCGCGGAGAGCCAGCCGATCCAGCTGCTCCTCACCGACGTGGTCATGCCGATCATGAACGGGATCGAGCTGGCCCAGCGCGTGGAGGCCGCGAGCCCGAGCACGAAGGTGCTCCTGATGTCCGGCTACGTCACCGCGGCGGTGAAGGGCTCCGGACGGCCGCTCCTGTCCAAGCCGTTCCGCACCGGCGATCTCCTCGCCGCCATCCGCCAGATGCTCGACTCCCGCTCGGCGTTCCGGCGCCCCGCTCCCCCGAGCTCGCCCCGGCCGGGCTTCGGGCCGGTCTGAGCGCCCGCGCGCCGCGGCTGCCGTCCGCGCCCGCCGCGGACTATACTGGAACGGTGCGACGCCTCCTGATCACGCTGGCCTGTCTCGCCCTGGCCGCGCCGGCCGCGCCGGCTGCGGCGGCGCCCGCGGCGCCCGCGTTCACCGTCACGCTCCTCGACGGCTCCGGCCACTTCGACTCGCGCGCCCAGATCGGCAAGCGCCTGCTGGTGGTCCGCTTCCAGGCGTCCTGGTGCAAGGTCTGCAACGAGGAGGCGGCGGGGATCGAGCGGCTCTACCAGAAATATCGGACGAGCGGCGTGGAGTTCGTGAGCATCCAGGTGCAGGACACGGAGGCCGACGCGCGGCAGTTCCTGAAGGCCAACAAGGCGACGTATCCGGCCGGCCTCGATCCGCGGCTCAAGATCGCCAACCGCTTCGGCTTCCGCGGCACGCCCTACACCGTGGTGGTCAACAAGCGCGGGGAGATCGTGGCGCGCATCCGGGGACGGGCGGACGAGGCGCGCCTCTCGCGCATCCTGGACCCGCTCGTGAAGTCCGAGCCCACCCGGAAGCCTCCCGCGCGACTGCAGTAGCGCGGCCCCGCGGGGCTCGGGCCGCCGGCTACGCCAGGCGGCGCGCCGCGTCGAGACCGCGCACGGTCATCACCAGCACGAAGACGTGGAAGGCGACGCCGACCCAGTCCCGCAGGCCCAGGAAGATGAGGCCGTCGAGCGCGTAGATCGCCGCGCCCACCCCGAAGGCCCAGACCCGGCCCTGCTGCGCGAAGCGGCCGAGCAGCACGAAGCTGGCGACGATGACCGCGTCCAGCACCGCCACGACCTCGATCCCGCGGCCCGAGTGGGCGGCGAGCGCGTCCGCGAGCTGGGTGATGCCGAGCCCCAGGACGAAGCGCCACTTCTGGCCGGCGAGCGACGCCAGCGAGTTGACGAGCGAGAGGCCCGCGACCCAGTAGAACCAGCGCGCCCCGCTGCGCCGGCGCTGCTCCCACATCTGGCGCGTGCCGCCCGCGGCGGGCGCGGCGACCGCGGCCGGAGACGCGCTCGGGACTGGCGCCGTCAGGGGCGCGGGCGGGACGGGTCCGAAGCCGGGCGAAGGACGAGGCGCGGGCGGGACGGGTCCGAAGGCGGGCGAAGGACGAGGCGCGGGCGAGGCCGGGGGCCGTGCGGGGGGCCGCCGGAACGGGCTGGTGGCGTCGCTGGCCGTGCTGCTCGGTGTCAAGTCCATGTACGCTCCTCCGTCACCGCCGGTGTCAATCTGTCAAGATCGAGATCGAACGATTCCCCGGGCGGGGCTTCAGACGGAGAGCAGCAAGCGGTATGCCAGGTCAGGGT
>JBGQHJ010000156.1:0-11381 GCA_041497895.1 Methylomirabilia bacterium | reverse complement strand
TGGCGCGGATCGTCGCGTCCTCGAGGAACGGGAGATGCGCGCGGCTCCGGTCGAAGAGGTCGCGGTACCAGGCGCACTCCTCGGCCCCATCCACCTTGGGCAGATAGAAGTAGATGCCCTGCCCGCGACCGGCCTGGGCGCGCCCGGGGTAGAAGAGGGTGAGCGCGGTCCCCAGGATGGCGGCGGAGACCGGCTTGCCGTCGACCGTGACCTCGGGCTCATCGAGGTGGAGGCCCCGCTCCCGGTGCATGAAGAACGGCAGCTCGCCGGGCGCGATGCGGTACTCCTTCTTGCGCTCCGGATCCACGTACTGCAGCTCGTGGTTCACTGCGGCCAGGCGGTTGTGACAGGCCCGGACCGTGTCGACGAGGCGGTGGCCGGCCGAGTCCTCGTCGTCGTCGAGGTCGCCCTCGGCCCGCTCGCCCTCCGGCCCCGGATTGAGCGCGTTGATGAACATGCTGGTGATCGAGCACGGCCCCGAGATCTCGATGCCGGGCGTGGCCAGGTCCTTCGGCACCGGCGGCACCTTCCAGTCGCCGGCCCTCGCCGCGCTCGACGCGGGCGCGGAGGGCAGCCGGCCGTGCTCGAGGGCCTGGACCAGCCGCTCGTCGCGCCGCGCGCGCAGCGCGTGCACCCGCGCGCCGAGCTCGTCGTGCAGCCGCAGCAGGTAGGTCTGGAACTCGGGGGTGAAGAGGGCGGCCGCGCCCTCCACGGGCGCGACCCGCACCCGCTGGCTCGAGGAGGCTCCGGGATAGGCCGGCATGGCGTCGCTCCGTTCGGTTGAGGTGGGACCGGCCTCAGGCGGTCGCGCGGGCGCCGCGTCCGCGGCCCCGCCAGAGCGCCCTGATGCCGAAATAGGCGAACGCGTCCTTCAGGTTGGAGAAGAGGCGCTGGGCGCGCCCCATCTCGCGGCTCGTCACGTACTCCATGGTGAACACCACGCGGCGCTCGCCCTCGCGCGACGGGCTGACTCCGTGGTACACCTTGTCGCCGTTGAGGATCACCATCGAGCCGGGCTCGGTGGCCACCGCCATCTCGGCCGGCGGGTGCCCGGGCCGGCGCGTGTGCAGCCGGCAGACCAGGCGGCTCGAGGAGTCCTGCACGAGCCCGAAGAGCACGGTGTAGCGCGCGCCCTTGTAGTACGAGGTGTCGTAATGGTAGCCCATGTGGTCGCCCGCCTCGGTGTAGAAGTAGAGCGCGCAGGCGTGTGGATCCTCGTCGGGGCAGAGCTGCAGCTCGGCGCCGACGAGGCCTCCCAGGAAGCGCCGGAAGCGCTCGGAGCGGTAGAAGGCGAGCAGCATGGGCCCGTCGTCCGCGATCGCGAAGTGGCTCACGCTCCCGCCCTTCTTGTGGCGCGGGATGTAGTTCCGGTTGAGCCCGGGCTCGAGGCGACGCACGTCGTCGAGGAGCACCCCCACCGCGGCCGGGGGCAGGAACCCCTTGATGACGAGGAACTCGTCCTGCGCCCAGTACTCCTGCGCGAGCCGGGCCGCGTCCAGGCGCTCGAGGGCCGCGTCGATCTCGGCGGTGAGGGAGGCGGTCTCCGGGCTCATGCTCAGGGAGCGAGCGGCTCGACCTGTACCAGGTTCGAGTGCAGCGCGGGGCCGCCGCCCATGTCGGTGGTGCGGTCGTCGGTGAGCGCGTTGACCCCGCGCCCGCCCGGCTGGTGCTTGCTCCACCAGATGCCCTCCACCACCGCCACCCCCGCGCGCGTGTCCTCGGTGAGCTCGGCGGTGAACCGCGCCTCCCCGCGCGCGCTGCGCACCAGGACCGGGTCGCCGCCCTGGATGCCGCGGGCCGCCGCGTCGGCCGGGTTGAGCAGGACCGCCGCGCCGCGCTGCCGGCGCCGCATCCGCTCGGACTGGCTGAACGACGAGTTGAGGAAGAACCGGTTGGGCGGCACGATGCACTGCAGCGGGTAGCGCTCGAGCAGGGCCGCGTGCTCCGGCCCCTCCACCAGCGGCACGAAGGTCGGCAGCGCGGGCAGCCCCTCGCGGGCGAGCGTCTCCGACAGGAACTCGACCTTGCCCGACGGGGTGGGCGCCCCGTCCGCGAAGGGTAGATAGGGCCGGCCCACCCGAAGCCGCACCGAGCGCTCCGCCTCGAGCCGCTCGAGCGTGATGCCGGCCACCGAAGCGTCGCCCGAGTCGAGCGCCTCGCGGATCAGGTCGTCCTCGCTCTTGGTGAAATGGGGATCGCGCAGCCCCATCACGCGGGCGAGATCCCGCGTCACCGCCCAGTTCGAGCGCGCCTGACCTTCCGGCGGGATCACCGGGCGGGCGAGCTGGAGATGGAGGTGCCCGTAGGACCGATAGCAGTCGGTGTGCTCCATCGACGTGGTCGCGGGCAGCACCAGATCGGCGTAGTCGGTGGTGTCGGTCAGGTGCTGCTCGTGCACGACCGTGAACAGGTCCTCGCGGCGGAGACCCTGGAGCACCAGCTCCTGGTTCGGCACAACGGTGGCCGGGTTGGCGTTGTACACGTAGAGCGCCTTGACCGGCGGCCGCAGGTCCGGGTCGGTGAGCGCGCGCCCGAGCTTTATCATGTTGATCGAGCGCGGCGCCGGCTCCGGCATCAGGTCCGCCCGCTCGAGCGCCGCGGAGCGGAGCCCGAAGGCCCCGCCCGACGACAGCAGCGCGCCTCCAGCCGGATGCGCGTAGGCGCCGGTCAGGGCGGGCAGGCACGCGAGGGTCCGGCAGGTCATACCGCCGTTGTCGTGCCGGGAGAGTCCGATGCCGACCCGGATGAACGCGGCCCGGGTGCCGCCGTAGCGGCGCGCGAGGGCCACCACGTCCTCGGCCGCGAGGCCGGTGATCCGGGCGACGCGCTCCGGGTCGTACTGCTTGACGTGGTGGGCGAGCGCGGTGAAGCCCACCGTGGCCCGCTGGATGTACTCGTGATCCACGCGCCCCTCGCCGATCAGCAGGTGCATCACGCCCAGGGCCAGGGCCCCGTCCGTGCCCGGGCGCGGCATCAGGTGCCAGTCGGCCTGGCGGGCGGTCGCGGTGCGGTAGGGATCGATGCAGATCACGAAGGCGCCCCGGCGCCGCGCCCGCTTCACCAGCGTCATCGCGTTGATGTGGGTGTGCGAGGCGTTGATGCCCCAGAGCACGATCAGGTCGGAGTCGACCATCTGCTCGGCGTCGCTGCCGATCACCGCCCCGAGCGTGGCCTGCCAGCCCGCGTAGGCGGTGCTGATGCAGATCGTGCGCTCGAGGCGCGAGGCCCCGAGGGCGTGGAAGAGCGGGTGGCCGGCCCGGTTCTGCACGAGCCCGAGGGTGCCCCCGTAGGAGAACGGCAGGAGCGCCTCCGCGCCCCACTGGGCGATGATCCGCCGCCAGCGGTGCGCGATCTCGTCGAGGGCCTCGTCCCAGCCGATCGGCTCGAACCGCCCCTCGCCCTTGAGCCCGATTCTCCGAAGGGGCGTGGCCACCCTGGTAGGCCCGTAGACCCGCTCCGCGTAGTCGTGCACCTTGCCGCAGATCACGCCCTGGGTGAACGGGTGCGCGGGGTCGCCGACCACGTCGGTGATGCGGGAGTCCTCGACCGTCACCTGGAGCGCGCACTGCGACGGGCAGTCGTGCGGACAGACGGACGGGAGAGTCGCTCGCATGAGTGCCTAGATTAGCACACCGCCGGATCGTGCCCGGGCACGCGCGGAGACACGCTATGATCGGCCATGCGCGACCGCGAGCCGCGGCCCCGGCCCTTCTCGACCCGCGAGGCCCGGCGTCTCGGGCTGCTCTTCGCGATCGTCTACTTCGCGCAGGGCATGGTGTACCTGCCGGATCAGGTCGTGGCCATCGTGTTCAAGGAGCGCGGGCTCACCGCCGGGCAGCTCGCCACCTTCACCTGGATCATCACCACGCCCTGGTTCATCAAGCCCCTCTACGGATTGCTCTCCGACTTCGTGCCGCTCGCGGGCACGCGGCGGCGCAGCTACTTCCTGATCATGGCCGCGCTCGCGGCGGTCTCCGCGGTCGCGGTGAGCCTCATGGCGGGCGCGCCCTACTGGGCGCTCGCCACCGTGATCACCCTGCTCTGGCTCGGCGTCGGCTTCACCGACGTGCTCACCGACGCCCTCATGGTCGAGAACGGCAAGCCGCTCGGGCTGACCGGGACGTTCCAGTCGGTGCAGTGGGCCGCGCTGAGCGCCGCGTCGATCCTGGTCGGGGTGGCCGGCGGCTACCTCGCCGAGCACCGCGCCTTCGCGGGCGCCTTCGCGCTGGTGGCGTGCTTCCCGCTGATCTCCCTGCTGATGGCCTGGCTGGTGGTGCACGAGCCCCCCGCCCAGCCGAACCTCGAGGGTCTCGGCGAGACCTGGACCGCGCTCCGGCGCGCGATGCGCCGCCGCGACCTGTGGCTGGTGGCCAGCTTCATCTTCTTCTGGGCCTTCAGCCCGTCTTTCGGTCCCGCCTTCTTCTACTACCAGACCGACACGCTCCACTTCTCGCAGACCTTCATCGGCGCGCTGGGCTCGCTCGGCGCCGCCGCGAGCATCGCGGGAGCGTGGGCCTACGCGCGGCTGGCAAGGATCTTCTCGCTGAAGCGTCTCATCGTGTGGTCCATCGGCGCGGGGACGGTGGGCACGCTCGCCTACCTCGTCTACGACGGCCCGGTTTCCGCGATCGTCATCACGGTGGTCTTCGGCGCGGTCGGGATGACCACCCAGCTCGCCTTCCTGGACCTGGCCGCGAAGGCCTGCCCGGCGCGGGCCGAGGCCACCTTCTTCGCGCTGCTGATGTCGATCAACAACCTCGGCATGCGCAGCTCGGAGTGGACGGGGGCCAATCTCTACGATCACGTGGGCTACACGCGGCTGGTGCTGATCTCGACCGTCTTCACCGCGGCGGCCTGGCTGCTGGTGCCGCTCGTGCCCATCGACGCCATCCAGGCCGCCGCGGCCGCCGCCGAGACCGAGGCGGCCCCACGCGCCTGAGCCGGTCAGGCGCCCCCGCGCTCCTCCCGCTCGACCACCGCCCGGGCCCCCTCGTAGGCGCGGCGCAGCCAGCGCACCGCGCGTCCCACGTCGCGGATGCTCTCGACGTGACACTCGACCCAGCCGCTCGCGCTCATCCGCCGGTGCGGCGTGCAGCCGGAGGCGAGGGCCCGACGCTGGTCCTCCGGCCCGAGCCGGATCCAGAGATCGGTGTCCTTGGCGCGCAGCGGGAAGCAGGCGAAGAGGCGCGGGCCGACGAAGTAGCCCCAGCGCCCGAACATCGGGGTGATCTTCACGCGGGGCCAGTTGCCGAGCGTCTCGTTGAGCTCGGCGGCGGGGCCGGTGCCGCCGCGCTCGAGCGTGCGCCGCGTCTTGCGCGCGGAGCCGATGCCGCGAAACGGCCGGGGCCGGGGCTTCATGCCGGTGGGGGCGCCGTCCGGCGCTACCGCGGCTCCGCCGGGCCCAGCGCGGTGAGCCCGCCGTCCACGATCGTGGTGTAGCCGGTCATGGCCGGGTTGGCGAGCAGGAACACCACCGCGTCGGCCACCTCCTCCGGCCGGACCGGCCGCCCGATCGGGGTGGCCCGCCCGGTCAGCTCGAGCACGTCCGGCGTGATGATGCCGCCGCCGAAACCGGTGCCGAGCAGGCCCGGCGCCACCGCGTTCACCCGGATGCGGGCCGGGGCGAGGGCCCGGGCCAGCGACTTGGTCAGGGTGTCGAGACCCGCCTTCGAGGCCGCGTAGGCCATCGACGAGCCGGTACCGGTGGCGCTCGCGATCGAGGTGATGTTGACGATCGCGCCCCCGCCCCGCCGCTCCATGTGGGGCACCGCGGCGCGCACGCAGTAGAACGGCCCGCGCAGGTTGGTGGCGAGGACGCGCTCCCAGATCTCGTCGGTGAGGTCGTCGAGCCGACGGTGCGGCACCCGCTGCGTCCAGCCCGCGTTGTTGACCAGGCCGTCGAGCCCACCCAGCTCACGCGCGACGTGCTCCACCATCTCGCGCACCTCGGCGTCCCGCGTGACGTCGGCCCGCACCGCCAGCGCTCGCGCGCCCGCCTGCTCGGCGAGGCGCGCGGTGTCCCGGGCCTCGGCCTCCGACCTGGCGTAGTTGATCGCGACCGCGGCGCCCTCGCGAGCCAGGGCCAGCACGGTGGCGCGCCCGATGCCGGTGGCGCCGCCGGTGACCAGCACGATCTTCCCCTTGAGCCTCATGGCTCGTGGACCCTCACGGCCTCTCGAGCCTCGTCCCGCGCCCGTGGTCCGGCGGGCGGCTCAGGGGAAGTGATACCGCGAGATGTGCAGGTGGACCCCGTGGGAGGATTTCGGCTCGACGGTCAGCTCGCCGGCGCCGAGCAGCAGCGCCGCATCCGCCTTCTCGAGCCGCTGGATCAGCGGCGGCAGGTCCGGCGCCACCATGGACAGCGCCACCATGCCTTCCATGCCACCCACCTCGGTGGCCGGCACCATCAGCAGCGTGCTGCCCCCGGCCCAGCCGAGCATGGTCCGCGGCCCGCCGTTGACCTCGACCTCGGGGAGGCCGAAGAGATCCTGGTAAGTCTTGGCGGTATCGTGCGGCAGCGGCGACCCGATCACGAGCCGCTTGAACCGCACCGGCGACTCCGGGTGCGGCTCGCGGGCCTCGGGGGTGGCCAGCTCCACCAGCACGCCGTGGCAGGCGCTCGGGTGCAGGAACGCGACGCGCCCCGCGAGGCCGCGGCGCGGGACGGTGTCGAGCAGGGCCACGCGCTTGCTGCGAAGCGCGGTGAGATCGCCGGCCACGTCCGGGGTCTTGAAGCAGAGGTGATGCAGCCCTTCGCCCCGCTTGGCCAGGAAGCGGCCGATCGGCGTGTCGGGCGCGAGCGGCTCCAGCAGCTCGATCTCGGTCTCGCCCGCGGCCAGCAGCGCGGCCCGCACGCCCTGCTCGGCCACCTCCGCCTCGCGCGCGAGCGGCAGGCCGAGCGTGTCCCGCCAGAACCGGTACGCCTGCTTGAGGCTGCGTACCGCGATCCCGACGTGATGGATGTTCGTCACCATGGCTTGATCCGCTCGATCACCTCGATCACGCTAGCCGACGGGCCGCGGATTTTCAAGGTCTTTCGCCCTCGCCCGGCTCAGCCGCGCGTGAAGAGCTTCTCGACCGGCGCCGGAGGCAGGCCCACCAGCGCCGCGTTCTCCTCGACGTGGGCCACCTGCTTCATCCCGCAGAGGGCGGTGCCGACGCCGGGCGTGGACCGCACGAACTGGAGCGCGCGCTGGGCGTCGGTCCCGAGGCCCTCCAGCACCTGGCTGAGCGCGGGCGGCAAGTTCCGGGCCAGCTTGCCCTGGAAGATGGACGCCGAGGTCATCACGTAGACTCCGAGCTGCGCGGCCGCCTGCAGCACGGAGATTGACGCCTTGCCGACCTGCTGGTTGGCCTGGGCGAGCGCCTCGGTCATGGCGAGACTGTAGGGCAGCTGGATGACCCCGAAGTGGTGCCGGCTCCCCGCCACCTCGCGGGCGAGCCCGACCAGGTCGGGCAGCGAGAGATAGTCCGGGGCCGTCGCGGGCCGGCGGTAGCCCTCCCAGGTCGCGGTGCCGTACCAGCGGATCCGACCGTCGCCGACCGCGCTCTCCAGGAACTCGAAGGCCGCCCGCATGCGCGCCATGAACGTGGGACGGTCCACCGCGCCGAGCTGCATCTCGGGGTTGTGGACGTAGTACACGTCGATGGTCCCCACTCCGAGATTGGCGCGGCTGCGATCGAGCTGGTCCGCGAGATAGCGTGGCGTGATGCAGTGGCAGCCCGCCACGAGGTCGGCCGCCTTCAGCACGCCCGTGCGCACGTAGGTCTCGGTGAAGTAGGCGTTCGGGTTGGCCGGCATCGTCCCGTCGAAGGGCACGAATCCGCCCTTGGTGGCCAGCACCACGTCCTCGCGGGCGATGCCGCCCTCGGCGATCAGGGCGCGCAGCGCGGCCCCGACGCTGCGCTCGCTGCGCTGGTGGCGATAGTTGACCGCGGTGTCCACCACGTTGATCCCGAGCTGCAGCGCGCGCTTCACCGCCGCCTCGTACGCGCGGTCGGTCGCGTCGTCCTCGGCGCCCAGGTAGGTGCCGATACCGACCGACGACAGCCGCAGCCCTTGCCAGGTCTTGAAGTGGCCCCTGGCGGCCCGCGGGCCGAGCCGTCGCCGGTAGCCGCTGGTCCCCGCCTCCGTCGCGAAGCCTTGCATCCTCACGTCTCCCGGTACACGAGCAGGATGAGCCCGATGATGGTCAGGCACGCGGCCCAGATCCAGCCGGGCACCCGGGCGTCCTCGCGGGGCAGGCGCACCTCGAGCCAGCGGCCCCAGGCCATGACGACCCCGAAGAGCCCCATGGGGGCGTGCGAGACCTCGGTGAGGAACTCCGATTTCAGATTGAACATGGCGTGCGAGTGGGTGAGCAGGAGGCCTCCGCCCGCCGCGCACAGCAGCGGGAAGACCAGGCGCCCGCCCGGACGGGTGAGCCGACCCGAGCGGACCATCCACTCGAAGAGCGCGAGCGCCACGATGAGCAGCACGACCAGCCGGTGCTGGAGCACGTCGGGCAGCACCATGCTCTCCCAGAAGCCGGCCGGCCCGAGCGGCCACGCCCGGGGATCGTTGCGGAAGAAGAGGAAGGCGGCCAGGCCCAGGAACAGCAGCGGCCAGTGGCGCGCCCACCGGACGCGGCCGGTGCGGTCCACCAGCGCGAGCACGCCCATCAGGAACACGAAGAAGCCGGCCGCGTGGTGGTTGTACTCGGACCACGCGTACTCCTCGGGCTGCCGCCGGGCGAGCGTGTCGTCGATGGGCGCCGCCGCGGCCAGCAGCTCGGCGACCGGCGGGGAGGTGAGCCGCGGCATCGCGGGCCGGAAGCGCGCCGCCACCTCCGCCGGCGTGGCCCGGTCGGTCACCACGTCCACCGAGGGCGGCAAGGAGGTGAGCGAGGCCGCGGCCAGCAGCAGGGTGATGCCGATGCCCACCTCGGCCTCCATGAAGGCGGGCACGCGCGCGGCCACCGCGGCCGCGCCGCGGTCTCCCCCGCCCCGGCGCAGGAGCCGGAAGTTGAGGCCGCCCAGGACCATCGCGCAGGCGAGCAGCGCGACCTTGGTGAGTACCATCACCCCGTAGCCGGTTCCGATAAGCCCACCCCACGCGCCCACGTAGCTCCACGTGAGCACGAGTCCCGGCCCCAGCACGAGCACGAGGGAGGCGATGGCCACGCTCGAGAAGCGCGCGAGCACGCGCACGCCCGCGGGCTCCGCGGCGCCGCCGGCCCGACGCCAGAGCAGGGCGAAGCCCACCAGATGGATGAGGCCGCCCACCCACGCGACCGCGCCCCACTGGTGGAGCACCGTCACCACCATGAGCGGCGCGCGCTCGTGGAGACGGCTCGCGGCGTGGGCGAGCCACGCCGCGTTCACCATCAGGAGCCCGCCGAGGGCCACCGCGAACGCCCAGCGGCCCGGCCCCGCCGCCCCGCGGCCGGTGCGGTGGACCGCGAGCACCAGGAGCAGGGCCAGGCCCACGCGCGCGAGGCCGGCCATCCCGAAGTCGGTGGTGAGGAACTCGCGGAGCGGCCACCGGCCGGCCTGGTCGGCCAGCGCCCAGGGGTGGACGACCAGCAGCAGGAGCGCGGTGGTGGCGGCCACCACCAGCGCGCCCGCCTCGATCAGGCGGACGGCGCGGTCACGCGCGACCCCCGGGAGGCCACCCGCGCGGGGGCCGGGCCGCAGCACCAGGAGCACGTATCCGAGGCCGCCCACCGCCGCCGACAGCCCCACCGTCCCGAAGCCTCGCAGCAGGACGTCGAGAAACCCCGCCAGCTGCGCCATGCCTACCGGGCGGGGCCGACCGTGAAGCGGAGTGCGCCCTCGGTGATGTGGCCGTCCACCGCGAGCACACGGTACCGCAGCACGTAGACCCCCGGTGCGAGGGGCGAGAGCGGGATCACGACGCGGTCGGGCGCGGAGGCATCGTCGCCGCCCGGCAGGATGATCGGCGCGGGCGGCCGATCACCCGCGGCGAGGGTGATCCGGGTGAAGCGCTTCTCGATCTTGCTGTTGAACCGCAGGGTCACCTGCTCGGGCGCGCGCTCGAGCACCGCGTCGTGGACCGGGGAGGACTCGAGCACGATCGCGTGGGGCGCGGCGGGCGATGCCGGGAGCAGCACGAGCCACGCCGACAGCAGCAAGGCCGCCGGGAGGGCCGGCCGGGACGAGCGGGTCACGGCCGATCAGCGCCAGTCGTCCAGCACCAGGTCGCTGGGGTCTTCGTAGTCCTCCTGCTTGCCCCGCTTCATCCGCACCATCGTGAAGTCCACGTGGTATCCGCGCTCCAGCAGCGTCTGGTAGGCCGTCCAGTAGTAGGTGTAGGCCGGCACCACGACTCGCTGCAGCTGCCCCGACGCGGCCATCTCCTCGACGCCCTGGAGCAGGGCCTGCAGGTGCTCGGGCTTGCGGTGACGGCTGTCGATGGCCAGGAGCTTCACGTAGGCGCTGCCGTGGGGCGCCTCGCTATTGGGCGGCAGGTGGCAGACCGCGAAGCCGATCACCTCGCGCCCCTTCTCGAGCAGGAGCGTGTCGCCGAGGGTGAGCCCGTCGACGATCTCGATCTCCTTGGCGAGGTCGAGCCCGCGCCAGAAGCCGTTGGTGATGCGCCGGACCTTCTGCATCACCTGCTTCTTGCGCGCCTCCTCGAGCGTCGAGTAGCGGCGCACCGCCAGCCCCGGCTTGAGCGGGGGCCGGGCCGCCGCCGCGGGCGAGTCCGGCCGGTCGAGCGCCTTGCTCGTGACCACCACCAGCCCCTTCGGCTTGTAGCCGAACTTCTGGTAGAGGACCAGATGCTTGGGGCTGTACGGGTAGGTCGCGAGGCCCTGCAGCGTGGCCTTGTTCTCGTCGAAGAACTCCTGGCACGCGGTGAGCAGCTGCTGGGCGATGTCCTGGTTCTGGTAGTTGCTCAGCACCGCGACCGGGCCGATGACGCCGACCGTGCCCCACATGACCGCGAGGGCGGCGCCCACGATCTTGCCGTCGCCCTCCTCGGCCACGAAGCAGCCCCACGGCTCCATGAGCCAGCGGTGGTGCACGTACTGGGCGCCGCCGAAGACCTGGCGCGGCCGCGTCCCCACCTGCCGCTCGAAGAAGTCGCCGAAGGCCTGCTCGATGACGTCGCGGACCTTGGAGAGGTCGCCCTTGCGCACGCGCCGGATCTTGATGAGGGGCGAGCGCCCCTGGGAGTCCAGCCCCGGCCGGTCGACCGTGGCCCTCATGCCTGCTCCGGAAGGCCGGCCAGCTCCTCGAGGAGCGTGATGACGCCGGAGTGGTCGAGGCCGCCCTTGCCCTTCACCCGGAGCGCGTTGAACAGCTCCTGCACCACCGCCGTGCACGGCAGCGGGACGCCGAGCGCGCGGGAGGACTCCATGATCAGCCCGAGGTCCTTG
>JBGQHJ010000155.1:0-11404 GCA_041497895.1 Methylomirabilia bacterium | reverse complement strand
CCGCTCGCCGATTTCCCCGGCCGCTGGGGCTGGGGCTACGACGGCGTGCTGCTCTTCGCTCCCGAATCGCGCTACGGGCGGCCGGAGGATCTGAAGGCGCTCGTGGACGCCGCGCACGCGCGCGGCCTCGCCGTCTTCCTCGACGTTGTCTACAACCACTTCGGCCCCGAGGGCAACTATCTCCACCGCTACGCGCCGGGCTTCTTCAGCGCCCGCCACCGCACCCAGTGGGGCGACGGCATCAACTACGACGGGCCCGGCTCGGAGGTCGTCCGCTCGTTCATGATCCACAACGCGCTCTACTGGCTCACGGAGTTCCATCTCGACGGCCTGCGGCTCGACGCGGTCAACGCCATCGTGGACGCCTCCGCGGCGCATCTCCTGGTGGAGCTGGGCCGCGCGGTGGCCGACGGCCCCGGCCGGGACCGTCCCGTCCATCTGATCCTGGAGAACGGGGCCAACGAGGCGCGGTACCTGAAGCGAGAGGGCGGGCGCCGCCCGCTGTACCAGGCCCAGTGGAACGACGACGTGCACCACGCGCTGCACGTGACGCTCACCCGCGAGGCCGGCGGGTACTACGCGGACTACCAGCCGCCGCTGCCCCATCTCGGGCGCAGCCTGACCGAGGGTTTCGCCTTCCAGGGCGAGCCCTCGCTCTACCGCGGCCGCGCGCGCGGCGAGCCGAGCACGGATCTGCCGCCCACCGCCTTCGTGAGCTTTCTCCAGAACCACGACCAGATCGGCAATCGCGCGCGCGGCGAGCGGATCACCGCGCTCACCTCGCCGGAGGCGGTACGGGCCGCCACCGCGGTGCTGCTGCTCTCGCCCGCCCTGCCGCTCTTCTTCATGGGCCAGGAGTGGGGCGCGCCGGAGCCGTTTCTCTTCTTCAGCGATCTCGGGCCCGACCTGGGCCCGCGGGTGGCCGAGGGCCGCCGCCGCGAGTTCGCGTGCTTCCCGGAGTTCGCGAGCCCCGCGATGCGCGAGCGCATTCCGGATCCGCAGGCCGCGACCACCCGGGAGCGCTCGGTGCTCGACTGGAGCCGGCGGGACGACGGCGCCCACGCGGAATGGCTCGAGTTCCACCGCGCGCTGCTCCGGCGCCGGGCGGAGGCGATCGTGCCGCTCCTCGTGGGCGAGCGCGCGCCGGTCACCACGTGGAAAGCGCTGGGCGAGAGCGCGCTCGAGGTGGCCTGGACATTCTCGACGGGGACCCTGCGCCTCGCGGCCAACCTGGGCGCGGCCGCGGTCGGGCACCCGGGCCCGGCCCCCGACTGGGGCCGCCGCCTCTATGCGCTCAACCTCCCGGCCGCGAGCTGGTCGGAGCTGGCGCCCTGGAGCGCCGCGTTCTATCTCGGCGAGGCCCGGCGGTGAGCGTCGATGGCGTCCCGGTAGATCTCGAGGGTGCGCTCCGCGATGCGGCCCCAGGAGAACTGCGCTTCGACGCGACGGCGGCCGGCCTCGCCCATGCGGCGGGCGCGCGCCGGATCGGCCAGCGCGTCGCGGAGCGCCCGCCCGAGCGCGGTGATATCGCCGGGCTCCACCAGCCAGCCGGTCTCGCCGTCCACGACCACCTCGGGGATGCCGCCCACCCGGCACGCGACCACCGGAGTGCCGCAGGCCATCGCCTCGAGATTGATGAGGCCGAAGGGCTCGTAGATGGACGGACAGACGAAGACGGCGGCGTGGCTGTAGAGCTGCACGACCTCCGCGACGGGCAGCATCGCGTTGATCCAGCGGATCTCGGGCCGGCCGGCCACCCCGGCCTCGAGCCGCGCCAGGAGCTCCGGCGTATCGGGGCTGGACGCGCACAGCACGAGCTGGACGCCCTCCGGCAGGGCGCGCGCCGCCTCGAGGAGCGGGAAGATCCCCTTCTGCTCGCTGATGCGGCCGACGAAGAGCACGTACGGCGCGCGCACGCGGTGGCGCGCGAGCGCGGCGCGGTCTCCGGTGCGAGCGAACGCCTCCGCGTCCACGCCGTTGTGGATCACCACGACGCGCTCGGGGTCCACCCGGAAGTGGGCGAGGATGTCGGCGCGCATCTGGGCGGACACCGCGATGACGCGGTCGGCGCGCTCGACGGCCAGGCGCTCGGCCCAGCTCGACACCGCGTAGCCGGTGCCGAGCTGAGCGGCCTTCCACGGCCGGAGCGGCTCCAGGCTGTGGAGGGTGACCACGAGCGGGACGTCGTGGATCGACTGCACCAGCATGCCGCCCAGTCCCACGTACCAGGTGTGGCTGTGGACCACGTCGGCCGCCACCGGGTCGCGCGCCATCGCGAGCCCGACCGAGAGCGCCTCCAGCGCGGGCGCGTAGGGCGCCTCCGGCCCGCCCGCGAGACGCTCCCACGGAGCGTAGCCGCGTACGGTCAGGTCGGGATGGGTCTGCTCGTTCGCGCCGAAGCAGCGCACCTCGACCGACGCGTGGCGCGCGAGCGCGCGGCTCAGATGGTCCACCACCACGCCGGCGCCTCCGTAGACGTGCGGCGGATATTCCCGGCTCAGGAGCAGGATGTTCACGGATGCCGTCTCGGACGAGAGCTTACCGCATGAGCCCGACCGAGCCCTTCGTCTTCCTCGGCTGTCTGGAGCTGAACGAGCTCCTGCCCCACGAGGCCCACGACGCCCGCGAGCTGCTCGAGCAGCTCGCGCGCGTGCCGGTCGAGTCCATCTTCTGCCACACCTCGGCCGCGCTCCTGCACCGCCCGGTGCTGCCCGAGGCCTACCCCAACGACTTCTCGCTCTGGGTGGGCACCGAGGTGCGCGACGTGCGGCTGGCCGAGCGGCTCGCCGCGGTCGATGCCTTCGAGGCCGGCTCCATGGAGCGCGTGCGGGAGGAGCTGATCGCCACCATCTCCGATCACCTGCAGCACCTGAGCGTGGCCCCCCCGCGGACCCAGGGCAAGCGCTTCCGCTTCTTCCAGATGCACCTGGTCCCGGTGCCCACCGGACACCAGGCCCGCACCCTCGCCGAGTTCCGCGACGCCCTCGCCGAGGTGGACGTGAGCGCGCTCTTCTACCACACGATCGAGGCGCGCTATCGCTCGGGCCGCGGGCGCGGTGATTTCGCGGAATGGGTCGGGGGCGCCCTCGGCCTGCACGAGCTGGCCGACCGGCTGGCCCACATCGACCCCCACGCGGGCAGCCTCGAGCGCATCCGCGACCGGCACCTGAGCGTGCTCAGCGACGCCATCTCCGGGGAGATGTCCTGATGGCCCAGGGCGCGCTGCTCAAGCTCGACGACTACCGCCAGGTGGCGCCGCGCGGCGCGGTGGACTTCCTCATGCGTATCGGCGAGCGCCTTCGCGGGCGGCGGCTCGTCCACGTGAGCGCCTCCCGCTACGGCGGCGGGCTGGTGGAGGTCCTGAATCGGGTCGTACCCATCCTGAACGACCTCGGGGTGGAGACGAGCTGGGAGATCACGATCGGCACCGCCGACTTCGACCAGGTCGGGCGCGCGGTGGGCAAGGCGCTCGGGGGCACCGAGCAGGTCATCACCGAGGCCATGCTGGCCCGGCTGCGGGAGACCGGCGTCGAGAACGCGCGCCGGCTTCGGCTCGAGGCCGATCTGGTGATGGTGCACGACGCGGCGCCCCTCGGGCTCGTCGAGTCGCGTGGCCCCGCCGGGCGGTGGGTCTGGCGCTGCCACCAGGATCTGTCCTCGGCCCAGCCCCAGCTCTGGAACGCGCTCCGGCCGGTGGTGCAGCGTTACGACGCGGCGGTGTTCTCGCTCGCCCGGTTCGCGGCGGCGCTCTCCATCCCGCGCTTCATCGTGTACCCGTCCATCGACCCGCTCTCCGAGCGCAACCGCGAGATGACGCGCGCCGAGCAGGCGGTGCAGATGGACCGCCTCCACGTCCCGCGCGACAAGCCCATCCTCCTCCAGGTCGGACCGTTCGAGCGGCTCCACGATCCCCTGGGGGTGATCAACGCCTACCGCCTCGTCAAGAAGCATCACGACGTCCGGCTCGTGCTCGCGGGACCGCCGCCCGCCCCCAGCGGCGACGCCCTGTCCGACGTGCAGGAGGCCGCGGGCCGCGATCCCGACATCGCGGTGATCGTGCTGCCCCCGGATCCCCAGACGGAGCTGAACGCGCTCGAGCGGGCCGCGACCATCGCCATCCAGAAGCCGCTCAAGGCCGACTTCACCATCGAGGTGGCCACCGCCATGTGGAAGGGCAAGCCGGTGATCGGCACGATCGCGGGCGGCATCCCATTTCAGATGGTCGCCAACGTCACCGGGTATACCGTGGAGACTGTGGAGGGCGCCGCGTTCCGCATCCGGCAGCTACTGAGCAACCCGGAGCTGATCGGCCGCATGGGCGCGGCCGGGCGGGAACACGTGCGCCGCAACTTTCTCGTGACCCGGCACCTGAGCGACTACCTGGCGCTGCTCGCGCATCTGACCCGGTGATGGAGCCCGCCGCGCTCCCCGACGAGGCCAGGGCCGCCGTCGAGCGGATCGGCACCGCCGACCTCGTGGTCGGACTGGCGACGTCCGGGCCGATCCCCGCCCTCGCCCCGGTGGCCGCCGCGGTCCGCGCGGGGCTGGAGGGGCACTTCGCCGGCCAGACCGCCGCGGTCGTTCACGTCGATCAGGCGCCGTCGGAGGAGACGACGGTCGCGGTGGCGGCGGCCCTCGGCGACCTCCGCGTGGTCCCGGTCGCCTCCGCCGGCTCTACCCACGGCGGCGACGACGAGCTGGACTGGTCGGGGGCCGTGCGCGCGACCCTCACCGTCGGGCGGCGGCTCGAGGCCCGCGCGATCGTCATGCTGAACGCGGATCTCAGCAGCATGACCGGGGAGTGGCTGCGCGGCCTCGCCACCCCGGTGCTCAAGGAGGACTACGGCCTGGTGCTGCCGCTCTACCGGCGCTACCGCTACGACGGGACGCTCACCCAGGCCCTCGTCGTGCCGCTGATGCGCAGCCTCTTCGGCCGCCAGCTCGCGCATCCGCTGGCCGAGGAGTTCGCCTGCTCCGCGGCGGCCGCCGACACCTTTCTCAAGTCGCCGATCTGGGAGACGGATCTCGGCCAGCACGGCCTCGAGTTCTGGCTGCCCGCCGCGGCCATCGAGCAGGGGCTCCCGCTGGGCCAGGCCGTGCTCGGCACGCGCACCGTGGCCTCCGCGCATCCGCCCGCACCGCTCGGGCGCACCGTGGGTCGGGTGGCCGGCGCGCTCTTCGCCCTCGCCGAGAGCTTCGAGAACTACTGGCTCGACATCCGCGGCTCCGAGCCGGTGATGAGCTTCGGGGCGCCGCCCGAGCCGCTCGCCGGCGGCCCCCCGGTGGATCCTTCGCTCATGCAGGTGGGCTTCGTCCAGGGCGTCCGCGATCTCCTCCCGGTGTGGGAGCGCATCCTCGCCCCCGAGAACCTGGGCGAGGTGCTCGCGCTGAGCGACCGGCCGATCGAGCGCTTCCGCTTCACGGACCGGCTCTGGACCCGCGTCGTCTACGACTTCCTGCTCGCCTATCGCGCCCGGGTCATCTACCGGAGCCACGCGGCCCAGTCGCTGGCGCCGCTCTATCTGGGCCGGGCCGCCTCGGTGATCCTCGAGACGCAGGCCCGGCCTCCCGCCGCGATGCTGCAGAGCGCGGCGCGCCTCGGCGGCATGTTCGAGGAGGACAAGCCCTACCTGGTGGACCGCTGGCGATGAAGGCGGCGCGCCGGCCGATCGTGATCGAGCACGTGCGGCCCGTCGTGGACGACGGCGGTTACCCGGTGAAGCGGATCGTCGGCGAGGCGCTCACCGTCTCGGCCGACATCTTCAAGGAGGGGCACGATCTCCTGGCCGCCCGGATCCGCTACCGCGCTCGGGGCGAGGCCGACTGGCGCGAGGCGCCGCTCCTCCCGGTGGACAACGACGGCTGGGCCGGCGCGTTCCCGCTCGAGGCCAACACGCGCTATCGCTACACCGTCGAGGCCTGGACCGACACCTTCGGCTCGTGGGCGGAGGAGATGCGCCGACGCATCGCGGGCGGGCAGGCGGACCTCGCGAGCGAGCTGCTGGAAGGGACGGGGATGCTGAGGCGCGCCCGGGAGGCGGCCCACGGCCCGGACGCCGCCGCGCTCGGCCGCGCGCTCGATCGTCTGGGCGCCTCGCCGGCGCGTGACGCGCGGCTCGACGTGCTGCTCGATGGAGACCTGCGTCAGATCATGGCGCGAGTGGCGCCGCGGCCCGATCTCACGCGCCACGACCGCGAGCTGGAGGTGGTGGTGGACCGGCCGGAGGCGGCCTTCGCGGCGTGGTACGAGCTGTTCCCGCGCTCGCAGAGCCGCGTACCCGGCCGTCACGGCACCTTCGACGATTGCATCGACCGGCTACCGGAGATCCGGCGGATGGGCTTCGACGTCGTGTATCTGCCGCCCATCCATCCCATCGGCCGCACCGCGCGCAAGGGCCCCGACAATGCCCTCGTCGCGGGCCCCGGCGACCCGGGCAGCCCGTGGGCCATCGGTAGTCCCGAAGGCGGCCACACCGCGACCCATCCGGAGCTCGGCACCCTCGAGGATTTCCGGCGGCTCGTCAAGGCGGCCCAAGGTCTCGGGCTGGAGATCGCGCTGGACTTCGCCATCCAGTGCTCGCCGGATCACCCGTGGGTGCGCGAGCATCCGGAGTGGTTCTACCGGCGGCCGGACGGGACCATCAAGTACGCGGAGAATCCGCCCAAGAAATACCAGGACATCTACCCGATCAACTTCGCGAGCCCGGCCTGGACGGCGCTCTGGGACGCGCTGCTCGGCGTGGTGCGCTTCTGGATCGACCAGGGCGTGCGGATCTTCCGGGTCGACAACCCTCACACCAAGCCGCTCGACTTCTGGGCGTGGCTGATCCGGGAAGTCCAGGAGCGTGACCCCGACGTGGTGTTCCTCTCGGAGGCCTTCACGCGTCCGAAGGTCATGCGCGCGCTGGCCAAGGCCGGGTTCTCGCAGTCCTACACCTACTTCACCTGGCGCAACTTCAAGGAGGAGCTGACCGAGTACCTCGAGGAGCTGACCCGGTCGGAGATGGCGGAATACTTCCGGGGCCACTTCTTCGTCAACACGCCGGACATCCTGCCCGAGGTGCTACAGCGCGGGGGCCCGCCCGCCTTCCGGATGCGCGCCGTTCTGGCCGCGACGCTCTCGTCGCTGTGGGGGATGTACAGCGGCTTCGAGCTGTGCGAGGCCACGCCCCTGCCCGGCACCGAGGAGTATCGGGGCTCGGAGAAGTACGAGATCCGGGTGCGCGACTGGGACACCCCCGGGAACATCACGGACCACATCGCGCGGCTCAACGCCATCCGCCGGGACAACGCGGCCCTCCACGGGATGCGCGGCCTGCGCTTCTACCGCGCGGACAGCCCGCACGTGCTCTTCTACGGCAAGATGACCCCCGCGCGGGACAACGTGATCCTGGTGGCGGTGAACCTCGACCCCTTCGCGACCCACGAGGCGACCCTCGAGATCCCGCTCGGCGAGATCGGCATCGCCGCGGACGAGACCTACGAGCTCCACGAGCTGCTCGCCGACGAGCGCCGCCTCGTCCGCGGCGCCGCCCACGCGGTGCGCCTGGACCCGCGGGTGGCCCCCGCCCACATCTACCGCGTGGGCCGCTGGCGCCGGCGCGAGCGCGACTTCGACTACTTCGCGTGAGGCCTGAGTGAGCGACCCCCTCTGGTACAAGGACGCGGTCTTCTACGAGCTGCACGTGCGCGCGTTCAAGGACGGCAACGACGACGGCATCGGGGACTTCATCGGGCTCACCAGCCAGCTCGGGCACCTGAAGGAGCTTGGCGTGGACTGCCTCTGGCTCCTGCCCTTCTTCCGCTCGCCGCTGCGCGACGACGGCTACGACGTGGCCGACTACCGGGCCATCCACCCCGACTACGGGACCATGGCCGATTTCGACCGTTTCCTCGAGGCGGGCCACGGCCACGGCATCCGGGTCATCGTGGACTTCGTGGTCAACCACACCTCGGACCAGCACCCGTGGTTCCAGGCGGCCCGCCGCTCCCCCGAGTCCCCCTACCGCGACTACTACGTCTGGAGCGACACCGACGAGCGCTACCGGGACGCCCGCATCATCTTCGTCGACTCCGAGCACTCCAACTGGACGTGGGATCCGGTGGCCAAGGCCTACTACTGGCACCGCTTCTTCCACCACCAGCCGGATCTCAACTTCGACAACCCGGAAGTCCGCCGCGAGATGCTGGAGCACATGGCCTTCTGGCTCGACAAGGGGCTGGACGGCTTCCGCTGCGACGCGGTGCCCTATCTCTTCGAGCGCGAGGGCACGAGCTGCGAGAATCTCCCGGAGACGCACGAGTTCCTCCGCGAGATCCGCCGGCACATCGACGCCCGCTATCAGGGGCGCATCCTCCTGGCCGAGGCCAACCAGTGGCCCGCCGACGTCCGCCCCTACTTCGGCGACGGCGACGAGTTCCACATGGCCTTCCACTTCCCCCTGATGCCGCGCATCTTCCTGGCCGTCCGCCACGGGGATCGCCGTCCGATCACCGACATCTTCGTGCACACCCCGGAGATTCCGGCCGCCGCCCAGTGGGGCCTCTTCCTGCGCAACCACGACGAGCTGACGCTCGAGATGGTGAGCGACGAGGAGCGGCGGCATCTCTACTACGCCTACGGCTCCGATCCGCGCATGCGCCTGAACCTGGGCATCCGGCGGCGCCTGGCCCCGCTGCTCGAGAACGACCGGCGCAAGATCGAGCTGCTCACGAGCCTGCTCTTCACCCTGCCCGGCAGCCCCATCCTCTACTACGGCGACGAGATCGGGATGGGCGACAACATCTATCTCGGCGACCGCAATGGGGTGCGCACCCCGATGCAGTGGACGGGGGACCGCAACGCGGGCTTCTCCCGCGCGGACACCGCCCGTCTCTACCTGCCCCTCATCGTCGACACGGTCTACGGCTACCAGTCCATCAACGTGGAGGCCCAGCAGCGCACGCCCTCCTCCTTGCTGAACTGGATGAAGCGCCTCATCGCGGTGCGCAAGAAGACGCGCGTCTTCGGCCGCGGCACGCTCCACTTCCTGCGTCCCGCCAACGAGAGCGTGCTCGCCCACGTGCGCGAGCACGAGGGCGAAACGGTGGTGGCCGTCCACAACCTGGCCGGCTCGGCCCAGCCGGTCGAGCTCGATCTGCGGGCGTGGCGCGGCTACACCCCGGTGGAGATGCTGGGCGACACGCGCTTCCCCACCATCGGCGCCGGGCCCTACTTCATCAGCCTCGCGCCCTACGGCTACTACTGGTTCCGGCTCCAGGCCCCGCTCTCCGATCAGCCGCTCTATGGCATCGAGGCCGCCCCGCTCTGATCCGGCCGCGCTCGTCGCGCTCCTCTCGGGTCCCGGCCGCTCCGATCTCGCGCAATTCCTGATCCGCCAGCGCTGGTTCGCGGCCAAGACGCGCGGGATCGGTGCGCTCGCCGTGCTGGACTGGGCCACGCTCGAGCCCAACCCGCCGCTCGTGCTCGTCCTCCTCGACGTCGACGGCGACCGCTACTATGTCCCGGTCACCGTGTCGTCGGCGGCCGCGGCCGACGCTGCGGTCGCCCGGCTCGGCCCGGAGGCCGTCGTGGACGCCCACGACGACCCGCGGTTCGGACGACGGCTCCTCGCGGCCATCGTAGCGGGCCGCACCGTCGACGGCCACGCCGGCCGCTTCCACTTCCGGTCGACGCCGGGCTGGATCTTTCCGCCCAATCTCACGTCGCTGCCGGCCCGGCGGCACTCCGGCGAGCAGAGCAACACGTCCGTCGTCCTGGGCTCGGCGCTCGTGCTCAAGTCACTCCGGCGGCCCCGGCCCGGCCTCAACCCGGATCTCGAGGTCACCCGCTTCCTCACGACCCGGACGTCGTTCCGCGAGGTGCCGCGGCTGGCCGGCTGGGTGGAATACGACGGGGTCGACGGGCTCGCCACGCTCGCGGTGCTCCAGGAGTTCGTGGACAACGCGGGCGACGGCTGGAGCCACGTGGTCACGGCGCTCCGGCGGCGCACCCGCTCGATCGAGGGGAAGCCGGATCCGGCGGAGTCCGATCCGCTGGTCCAAGACATGAGGCGGCTCGGAGTGATCACCGGCGGACTCCACGCGGCGCTCGCCTCCGACCCCGCCGATCCCGCATTTCGGCCCGAGCCGATCACCCGCGACGACGTCGCCCGCTGGGCGGGAGCGATCACCCGCGATCTCGGCGCCGACGACCTCGCGCGTCTGCTCCCGGAGAGCCCGGATCTCCGTGGCGATCTCGCCCGCGCGCTGGCCCCGCTCGGGGCGCTCACCGGCACCGTCAAGATCCGCGGGCACGGCGACTATCATCTGGGGCAAGTCCTGAAGACGCGGGAGGGATTCGTGATCATCGACTTCGAGGGTGAGCCCGCGCGCCCGCTCGCGGAGCGCCGCGCGAAGCATTCCGCCCTCCGGGACGTGGCCGGGATGCTGCGCTCGCTCGACTACGCCGCGCACGCGGTGGCCTTCGGGAAGCCCGCGGCCGACCGCCCGGCCGCGCTGGCCGCGCTCACCGCTTGGGAAGCCCTCGCGCGCCGCGCCTTCCTCGACGGGTATCGCGAAGCCGCGGCGAAGAGCCCGGCTCCGCTCGTCCCGGCCTCCGAGGCCGCGCTGCTCGACGCCTGCGCCGCCTTCGAGCTGGAGAAGGCCTGCTACGAGCTGGGCTACGAGCTGAACAACCGGCCGGACTGGGTTCCCATTCCCCTGGCCGGCATCGCCCGCATCCTGCTCACACCTGGACGAGGGTGACGCCGCGCTCGTCCAGCCAGTCCGCGACCCTTCTCCACAGCCCCGGCTCGCGCGCCTGCCACGCCTCCACCCCGGCCGCCGGCACGACCGCGTAGGGGGCTTCCTCTCGCAGCACCGACTCGACCACCGCGGCGAGACCACTGCCAGCGGCCCGGCACTCTGCCAGCAGATCCTCGGGTAGGGGCGTCATCATGCGGGAGCGGCAGCGCAAGGGCCATGCCACCGCGCTTCGCGGTCTTGCCAGCGCGGAAACCCGCGAATCGCGTCGGTTCTACCCGGCAATCCCGACCCGACCACGATCGCCGTTGACGCCCCTGACGGTGGCCCCGCATCACATCTGCCCGCAATTCGATCACTTTCACCAGCGGCCGCCGCGGTATCATCCCGGTCCGTCATGATGAGAGGCTCGTCCTGCTGACCGTCGGCCAGCTCGTCGAGCCGCTCACCGGCCGACGCTGGGACGCGGACGCGGCCCGTCTCGGCCGGGAGCTCCTCGCCCTCTACGAGCCCGCCGACCGCCTGATCCGCCAGAACCGCGTCTTCCCGCGCTCGGCGTGAAGCTCGCACGAAGCTTCTACACCCACCCCGACGTCGTGGCCGTCGCGCGCCACCTCCTGGGGCGACTGCTCGTGGTGCCCGCCCGCGGCGGCCGGCGGGT
>JBGQHJ010000154.1:0-11590 GCA_041497895.1 Methylomirabilia bacterium | reverse complement strand
GGGGACCCGCATGAGGGGACCGGCATGAAGGGGTTCCGCGGCTCGCACGTGATCTTCCTCCTCTCCACGTGGGCGGTGGTGTCGTTCCTCGCCCTCCTGGTGGTGGGGCTCGCGTGGACCCTCCGGCTGAAGCCGCAGGCGCTCGCGGACGCGCGCGCCCAGCGGCAGGAGATCGTGCGCGTGCTGGCCCGCCTCGCCGACGCCCAGGTGCGCGACAAGCTCGACGCGCTCGGCCCGGTGGCCGCCCACCTGGCCCAGACCTGGGCCTCCCACGAGCCGCGCGCGCTCCAGCGCGAGCTCGACACGATGCGGGCGATGCTGCAGATGCCCACGCTCTTCCTGGTGACGCCGGACGGGCGCCCGCTGGCCTTCAGCCCGCTCACCGCGGCCGACGGCAGCTCGAACCTCGCGCTTCGCTACGCCGACCGGCCGCTGCTGCAGGAGGCCATCCGCACCCAGGGTCCCGCCGTCTCCGGCATCATCTTCGGCCGGGCCACCCGCGACTTCATCGTCGGCGCGGCGATGCCGATCCGGATCGAGCAGCAGGTCGTCGCCTACCTGCTCGGGAGCATCCGGCTCCAGGCCTCGATCGAGGCCATCGAGCAGGCCGCCGCGGGGCCGGGCGGATGGCTGGTGATGATCGACGGGGACAAGCAGGCGATCTTTCTGGACCCGCGGACGCACCAGGTCACCCAGCAGGACTGGAAGAGCCACCCGGTGGTCGAGGAGCTCGGCCGGCGCCGCTCGGACGGCCTCGTGGCCATCGACGGCGAGGAGTGGCTCGTGACCCAGGCGGTGATGCCGACCGTGCGGGTGAACCTGGTCTTCGCGGTCTCGGTGCGCCAGATCCTGGAAGGCCAGCGGGCGGTGCTGCTGACCCTGGGGGCGACCCTGCTCGTGTCGCTCGGGACGAGCCTGGCCCTCAGCACGGTGGTGGCGGTCCGGTTCGTGCGGGAGCAGCAGGAGGGGGTTCGGGTCGAGAGTGGCGTGGTCGCGCGGAGTTAGCGGATGGGGCCGGGACTCTTTTCACAGGCGGGGGGCTCCGGGGTCTCAGCGGGCAGGGTGATGGCAGAGGATGCCTTCGAGGCGGTGGTGGGAGCCCATCACGCGGAGATCCGGCGTTACCTGCTGCGGGTCACGGCGCGCGCGAGCGACGCCGACGACCTCTCGCAGGAAACGTTCCTTCGCGCGTTCCGGGCGTACCGTGCCCTGCCGCCGGGGGCGAACGTGCGGGCGTGGCTGTTCACGATCGCGACCAACCTCGGCCGCAACCACTTCCGCGCGCAGTCGCGGCGGCGCCGGGCCTATGCGGCGGTGGCGCTGGACGCGCCGACGGGTGCGCCCGACCGGGCCGATGGTCGGCTCATCGCCGACGAGGCGCGGGCGCGGGTGGAGCAGGTGATCGGTGGGCTGCCGAAGAAGCAGCGACTGGCCTTCATCATGAGGAAGATGCACGAGCTGGACTACGCCGAGATCGGGACGAGCCTGCGCTGCTCGGAAGAGAGCGCGCGGGCCCACGTCTTCCAGGCGCTCCGGAAGATCCGAAAGGGCCTGGACGGTCATCTTCCGGTGGGAACGGAGTCTCGGTCATGAGCAAGACGCCTGCGAGCTGCCGGGAGATCGAGCCGCACCTGCTGGCCTCCGCGATGGGAGAGGCGGCGCCGCGCGCGGCGGAGCGGGTCCGGGCGCACGTGGCCGAGTGCCGCGAGTGCCGGGAGGAGCTCGGGCGCTATCGCGCGGTGGACGGCATGGTGCACGCGGCGCGTCGCGCCCCGCTGCCGGGCGACGACGCGACGCTGGCGCGGGCTCAGCTCACCGCGCGCCTGGCCGACCTCCGCTCTCGCATGGTGAGCTTCGGGATCTTCCCGTCGCCCCTCGGGCCGCTCCTCATCGGCCGCTCCGAGGTGGGCGTGGCGCTCGTGCAGTACCTCCCCGCCTCGGGCTCCCTCGGCGGCCACGTGCGTCGCCTGCTCGGCGAGGAGGCGGTCGAGGACCCGGCCGCCACCGAGGGGCTGCGCGCCGAGCTGATCGAGTATCTCGAGGGGCGCCGCGCCCGGCTCGACTGGGCGCTCGACCTGCGACGGATGCGGAGCGATTTCCAGCGCCGCGTGCTCGAGGCCACCGCCGCGCTGCCCTACGGCGCGGTCACTTCCTACTCGGGCATCGCGATCCGCATCGGGGCGCCGTCCGCGGTCCGGCCGGTGGCCCAGGCCCTGCGCTGGAACCCGCTGCCGATCGTCATTCCCTGCCACCGCGTGATCGGCAGCACCGGGGATCTCACCGGATACGCGGGCAAGCGAGTGGAGCTCAAGCGGCGACTGCTCGCGGTCGAGGGGGTGAAGGCCCTGCCGGCCGGCCACCACGACTTCAAGGTGCATCGCGAGGCCATGTACACGCTGATGAACGGAGAGGTGGAGTACTGCCTGCCCACCTGCGGATCGCTGTCGTCGCACCCGCTCTCCGATCTCACGCTGTTCGGCACCCGCGAGCGCGCCGAGGCCGCCGGTTTCGCGCCCTGCACGAGCTGCCGGCCCGATCTGCACCCGCTCTCCGCCTAGCCCCGCGCGTCGCCGTTCGGCGTTTCACGTCCCGCCGGTCCCGGTGTCTCAGCCGGTGTACGCACGGCACACGAAAGGGGACGGACACGATGAGCCTCGGAACGGAGACGACGATCATGATCGCGCTGATTCCATTCCTGGCGGTGTGGGGCCTGCTCGCGCTGGCCCGCTCGCTCGAGCGGCGGCGGCAGGCCCGGGTGTTCAGGCAGATCGCGCTCACCGACGCGATCCATCGCGAGCTGGGCGCGGCGGCGGCCCCGGACGTCCACCGGACCTGGTCGGGCGACTGGGTGGTGTCGGTCCGGGTGGCGCTCTCCCGCGAGGCCACCGTCGGCTCCATCGCCCGGATCGCGAACGACCTGTTCCGGCGGCTCGACCGGCAGGAGCCGCCTCGCCTTCGCGTGGTGTTGATTCCGCAGGACGCCCGTCCGGTCCGGCGGGTCCTGGCACCGGATTCGTCGCGGCCCACCGGCCGCCTCAGCCGGGCGGCCTAGAGAAAGGAGCGCGATCATGAACGGGAGCGATTACATCACCGAGAAGATGGCGGCGGCCCGCCTCGACGAGCTCCGGGAGCAGAGCGCTCGGCTGGCCCTGCTGGACCAGGCCCGGGGAGGCCGGCGGGCCCTGACTCACGGTCTGGGGACCGCCCTGGTCCGGCTCGGCCGGTGGCTCGCCCGCGACGGGGCCTCGGGCCGGAATGGGGGGGTGCGGGTGGCCCGGGTGAGGTAGTATGCTTGCCGCAGGCCAGAGGAGGGGCCCGGGCCATGGCGGCGATGACCTACGATCGGCGGGAGCAAGATCTCGGTAACATTTTGCTGCTGGAGCACGTGAACGTTCGCGTGCCGGATCAGCAGGCGGCCACGCTCTTCTACATCGCGGGGCTCGGGCTGACGCGCGATCCCTACCTGATGGTGAGCGTGGAGAACATGTGGGCCAACGCGGGGCAGACCCAGTTCCACCTGCCCACCGGTAAGCCCAACGTCCTGCAGGGGCACGTGGAGCTGATCGTGCCGGACCTGGACGCGCTCACTCGGCGGCTCGCCTCGGTGCGCCAGGCGCTGGCGGGGACCGCCTTCGCCTACGAGGTGAGGGACAAGCACGTGGCGGTCACCTGTCCGTGGGGCAACCAGTTCCGGTGCGTGGGACCCGGTCCGGAGTGGGCCGACATCACGCTCGGTATCGGGCGCGTGGAAGTGCCGGTGGCGCGCGGCACCGCCGCGGGCGTCGCCCGCTTCTACCAGCAGGCGCTGCGCGCGACCGCGTGCGTGACCCAGGACGATCAAGGCGCGGCCGCGCGGGTGAGCGTGGGCTACCGGCAGGAGATGGTGTTCCGCGAGACCGACGCGCCGATCGCGCCCTACGACGGCCACCACGTCGCGATCTACATCGCCGACTTCTCCGGGCCGCACGACTGGCTCGTCCAGCGGAGCCTCGTCACCGAGGAGAGCAATCCCTATCAGTACCGCTTCCAGGTGATCGTGGATCCGGACGGGGGCGCGCAGCGCTCCGAGATCGAGCACGAGGTGCGCTGCGCGACGCATCCGATGTATATGCGTCCGCTGGTGAACCGCAACGCGGCCCAGCGACAGGCGACGTACGTGCGCGGGCGTGACGCGTTCGTGCCCGGCCTGCTCTAGCCAGGGCGAGGAGGATCCGCATGCTCTCGGACCGCTACGTGAAGGGTGTGCTCACCGTCATCGCGCTGGCCCTGGTCGCCATCGCGGGCAACCTCTGGCTGACGGAGTTGCGGCCTCGGGCCGCGGTGGCCGAGACGCCCGCCAAGTACGAGATCGGCGTGCCGCGCGCCTGGGGGAAGCTGGTCGGCTTCTCGAACAACAATCTGCTGCTCGAGAGCAGCGACGGGCTCCTCCGCATCGTGGACGTGGAAGGCCGGGAGCCGGAGTATCCCAAGATCAAGGTGCAGATCAACCGGAAGTAGCCTGATCGCCCGCGTCGCCCCGCCGCTCGCGCTCGTCGCGCTCGGCACCCTGCTGGCCGCGGGATCGGCCTGGGCCGGCTTCGAGGACGGCCGGCGCGCCTACGAGCGGGCCGACTACGCCGCCGCGTATCGGGAGTGGCTTCCCCTCGCCGAGAGCGGGGACGCTTCCGCCCAGTTCCTGGTGGGCTTCATGAACGAGCGCGGGCAGAGCGTCCCCGCCGATCCCGCGACCGCGGTGGCCTGGTACCGGCGCGCGGCCGAGCAGGGCGACGTCCACGCCCAGTTCCGTCTGGGCTTCCTCTACGAGTACGGTCGCGGGGTGGACCGCGACGACGTGGAGGCCGCGGTCTGGTACGGCCTCGCGGCCGAGCGGGGTAACCAGGCGGCGCGTGCGGCGCTCGAGCAGCTCCGCTCCGAGGGCCGGCTGGCCGGGCCGACGGGCTCGCGCGAGGTGCTCCTCCTGCGCGCGGCCGCCGAGCGCGGTGCCGCGGCCGCCCAGTACCAGCTCGGGCTCCGCTACGCCGCAGGCGAAGGCGTGCCCCGGGATCCCGCCGAGGCGGCGCGGTGGTACCGCGAGGCGGCCCTGCAGGGCCTGGCCCCCGCCCAGTACCAGCTGGGGCTTCGCTTCGCCAACGGGGATGGGGTGGCCAGGGACTTCGAGGAGGCGGTGAAGTGGTACCAGCGCGCCGCCATGCAGGGCGTGGCCTTCGCGCAGTTCAACCTGGGTGTGCGCTACGCGAACGGCCAGGGCGTCGACCGCGACCCGGTGCTCGCCTACCAGTGGTTCTCGCTCGCGGCCCAGGGGCTGCTCGGCAAGGAGGCGGACACCGCGCGCCAGGCCCGCGACTCGATCCGGGCCCAGCTCACGCCGGAGCAGGTCGCGCGCGGCGACGAGATGGTGAAGACCTGGCGGGCCCGGCCGGAGCGTCCCGACGCCGGGGTGGCTACGCCTCGAAGCTGATGTCCTGGGCGCCCTCCCAGCAGAGCAGGCGCCCCACCTCGACGAGGCGCTCGCGCCCTTCCACGATCGTGAGGAAGTGGTTGCCGGCCAGCGGTCCCTTGACGCTGGCGAAGTGCGCGGTCCCGTAGGGGAAGAGGATCTCGGTCTCGCTGATCCCGCCCGGGTAGAAGAGCAGCGCGCCGGGGGCCGGGTCGCTCGTGGCGTTCTCGGCGCCCACGCCGAGATCGAAGTCGCCGAGCGGGATCCAGCCGGCCTCGCCGCTCCAGCGCGCCTGGATGATGCGCTGGCGGTAGGGCAGGAGTCGCCGGAACGCGGCACAGGTGCGCGGCGCCACCGCGTCCTCCCAGCGCGCCGCGAAGACGAGCCGGCCCAGCCGGATCCTCACCTCGTTCATCAGAACTGCAGACGGATGCCGCCGTGGGCCATGAACGGCGCCCCGATGGACACCACGCCGTCGCTGGTGCGCCCGGTGGTGTAGGTGGTGTCGAGGAGGTTCTCGACGGCGACGAAGACCTCGGCCCACTTGGTCACCCGACGCGAGACGAAGAGGTCGACCAGCACGTAGCTGCCGAGCAGCAGGGTGTTGAGGTCGTCCTCGAACTGCTTCCCCACGTAGCGTGCGGTGACCGCGGCCGTGAACAGCGCCGGGTTATCGTAGCGCACGGTGAGCGCGGCGCCGTGGCGGGCCACCTGGGCCAGGCGCTTGCCCTCGAGGCTCCGCTGCTGCGGGGCGTCGATGACCTCGGTGTCGGTGTAGGTGTAGCTGCCGATGATCCGCCAGTCGCGCGCCGGTCGCAGCTCGAGCTCGGTCTCGATGCCGCGGATGCGCGTCAGGTCCAGGTTCTGCCGCTGGCGGCAGATGGTGCCGACCGGGCAGTCGGGCAGCCGGTTGACCAGGGTCACGTTGGTGACCAGGTCCCGCACGTCGTTCCAGAAGGCGGTGGCCCGCGCCTCGAACGGACCCACCCGCTGCACCATCCCGAGCTCGCCGCCGGTGAGTCGCTCGGGGCGCAGGTGCTCGTTGGCGACGGTGACGTCGTTGCGCACGCGGAAGACCCGGTACAGCTCGTTGATGGTCGGGACCCGGAAGCCCTGGTAGACGGAGGCGCGCAGGTCGGTGGAGGGCGTGGCGTGATAGAGCAGCGCCAGCCGTGGGCTCGCGCCCATGCGGTCGATGTCGGAGAAGGTCTGGCGCGCGGGGACGCCCGCGGGGGGCGGGGTATCGCGTCGGAAGGCGTCGTAGGCGCGCCAGTAGTCGCCCCGGATGCCGCCCACGATCTCGAGCTGCGGGATCGGGGTGTAGACGTCCTGGAGGAAGAGGCCGTAGAGCTGCTGCTGGCCGCCCGCCACCCGGGTGCGCGAGAAGGCCCCGGCCACGTACACCCGCTCGTCGGTCTCTCCCTCGATCCAGCGGAAGTCGGTGCCGGCCAGGATCCGGTGGGCCCCGAAGACGCGGCTCCAGGTTGCCGCGGCGCCCACCGAGGTGGTCGGCACCCGCTGATCCAGGGCGAGGGTCTCCGAGTTGCGGTCGGCGGCCTGGGTCGAGAAGGTGCTGTGGAAGCCCTGGAAGTCGGTGAATATGGTAGCGGTCCACTCGCTGCCGTCGCCGGTCCTCGCCCGCGCGCCCGTCGCGAACGATCCCGCGTCGGTGTTGTTGAATTGCAGCCGGGTGCCGTTCTCACGGCTCTCCTCGTAGTAGTTGCCGCGCACGAACACCGAGAGATCCGGCGAGGCCTGCAGCTCGACGCGCCCGTTGAAGGTGGTGTGCGCCGAGCCCGCGTCGACGTCGATGGTCCCGCGGCGCGCGGAGCTCACGACCGGGTAGCCGTCGGTGGCGAAGTGGCTGCCCTCGAGGCTCAGGCGGAAGGGCCCGAGGGCGTCGGCGAGGAGCAGGTCGACGTTGTGGGTGTCGTTGGTGCCGTAGCTGCCCTCGAAGTAGGCGGCGCGCTCGGTGGGCCGGCGGGTGACGATGTTGATCACCCCGCCGAGCGCGTAGTTGCCCCAGAGGCTCGCGCCCCCGCCCCGCACCACCTCCACCTGCTCCACGCTCTGCAGCGGGATGCGGTCCCAGTACACCCACCCGCCGAACGGGTCGTTGACCGGCACTCCGTCGAGCAGGACGAGCGCACGACTCGCCCCGCTCGGGCCGATGCCGCGTAGCGACACGCCCTGGGTGGTGGGGTGGGACACGAGGCTCGAGGAGCGGCGGAAGAGGCTGAAGCCGGGGACCTGGCGCAGCAGGTCGTCGAGGCTCTGCCCCGCGCCCTGCCGGATGTCGTCGCGCGAGAGGACGGTCACGCTGGCCGGCGCCTCGCCGATCGGCTGCTCGGTGCGGGTCGCGGTGACCACCACCGGCTCGAGACGCTCCGCCTCCTGCGCGTGGGCGGGCACCGGTGAGGTCGCGACCAGGAGGAGCAGGACGACGAGGCCCCGGCGCGTCATCGTGGGCCAGGATGCTACGCGCCGATTCCTGGAGTGTCAACGCGAGGCGTGTCACCGCGGTGATAGTATCCGGGCCGTGGATCGGATCTGGCAGGCGCACTGGCCCCCCGGCGTCGACGAGACGCGCATCCTCCTGCCCGACGAGCCGCTCTCGACGCGGCTCAAAGCCACCGCGGCGCGCGTTCCCCGCAAGGCGGCGCTGGTCTTCTACGGGCGCGAGATCTCGTTCGCCGAGCTGGACGAGGCGAGCGATCGCTTCGCGGGCTGGTTGCGCGGCCGCGGCGTCGGCCCGGGCGACCGGGTCGCGCTCTACCTCGAGAACTGCCCCCAGTTCGCGGTGGCTCACTTCGGCGCGCTCAAGGTCGGGGCCATCACGGTCGCGCTCAACCCCATGCACAAGGCTCACGAGCTGGGGCACGAGCTCGAGGACTCGGGGGCGCGGGTCATCGTGGCGGCCGACGCGGGCCGCGAGGTGGTGGAGAGCGTCCGCGATCGGACCGCGCTCGACGCCGCGGTGCTCGTCTCGTACCGGGACTACCTGCCGGTGGAGCCCACGCTGCCCCTGCCTCCGTCGCTGCGGGAGGAGGGGCCGCGGCGGGCGGTCGGCTGGGAGGACTTCGGCGTGATCGTCGCGCGCGGCGGCACGCTCCGCACGCCCGAGCCGCGGACGCGCCACGACACCGCGCTGATCCAGTACACCTCGGGCACCACCGGCGCCCCCAAGGGCGCGGAGCTGACCCACGGCAACGTCACCGCCAACTGCGAGCTGATTCGCGCCTTCTTCGGCATCACCGCGGCCGACGTGCTCCTGGGCGTCGTTCCGTGGTTCCACATCACCGGGATGGAGGTGCAGCTCAACCTGATGGCCTACACCGGGGCCACCCTGGTGGCGCTCCATCGCTTCGAGGTGGAGACCGCGCTGCGCGCCATCCAGCGCTACCGGTGCACGGTGACCACCCTGATCGCGACCATCAACGTGGCCATCCTCAACCACGAGGCGACGCCGACCTACGACCTCACCTCGCTCCGGCTCTGCGCCTCCGGCGGGGCGCCGGTGCCCGCGGAGATCGCGCGCCGGTGGGAGGCGACCACCGGGCATCGCCTGGTGGAGGGCTACGGGCTCACCGAGACCACCGCGCCCAGCCACTCGAACCCGCCCCACCGCCCGCGCTACGGGACCGTCGGCGTGCCGCTACCGTACACCGGGGTGCGGATCGTGAGCCTGGAAGACGGGATGACCGAGGTGGCGCCGGGCGAATCCGGCGAGATCGCGATCCGCGGGCCGATGGTCACCAAGGGCTACTGGCGCCGGCCGGAGGCGACCGCGGAGGCGATCCCGGACGGCTGGCTCCGGACCGGCGACATCGGGCGGGTGGACGAGGAAGGCTACTTCACGATCGAGGAGCGCAAGAAGGACCTGATCAAGGCCTCCGGCTACAGCGTCTTCCCGGCGGAGGTCGAGGCCATCATGTACCGGCACCCGGCAGTGGCCGAGGTCGGCGTGGTGGGCGTGCCCGACCCGTACCGCGGCGAGGACGTGCTGGCCTTCGTGGTGCGCCGGCCGGGAGCGACCGCGAGCGAGCGCGAGCTCGTCGAGTGGTGTCGCGCCGAGATGGCGGTCTACAAGGCGCCACGCGCGGTGCGGTTCGTGCCCACGCTGCCGAAGACCGGCTCGGGCAAGATCGTCAAGCGCGCCCTGCGCGAGCAGGCTCGTGCCGGCTCGTCTTGAGACGTGAGAATCGACGCTTCGCTCGGCCGGCGCGGCTCAGCGGCGGCGTGCCTTCCGGGGCGCGGCGCGGCGAGCGGGCTTCCGGCGGGCCGGCTTGCCGGCGCGCCGCTCGGGCAGCACCGCCACCGCCTCGACCTCGATGAGCAGGTCCGGACGCACGAACTGGGAGATCTCGATGAGCGTGCTCGCCGGTCGGCTCGCCCCGAAGTACTCTTTCCGCACCGCGTTGACCTTCTCCCGGTCGCCGACGTTCTTGAGGTACACCGTCACCTTGCAGACGTCGGCGAAGGTCGCCCCCGCGGCGGCCAGGCAGCGCTTGATGTTCTCGTGAACCTGCCGGGTCTGCGCGGTGATGTCGCTGCCGCCCACCGTGCGCCCGTGGTCGTCGCTGGCCACGCAGCCGGACACGAAGACGAGCCGGCCGGCGCGAACCACGTGGACGAAGTGGCTGATCGGCTCGGGCATGCCCGGAACCCAGATCTCTTCCCGGTGAGCGGTCGTGGGCATCGAAATCTCCTCCTCGTGTGGGGGGTGAGCGGGGCGTGTCGCGCGGCGATTATTCTCCGCCCGGCGCGGCCGGTCAAGCCGTGACCGCCGATGGCCGATGGTCTGACATCGTCTGTCAGCCGACCGCCACGGACGGCCGGCGCCGGCGCAGATTCCCGCTGATTTCATGGTCTCGCGGCTGGTCCGACTCTTGCTGACCCTGGACGCTATGATCACCCGACTCGCCACCGCCGCGCTCGCCGCCCTGCTCGTCGTGACCTGCTCCGCCACGCCGACCCACTCCCAGGCCCTCGACCCCGCCTCCGCGGACGCCCTGGCGACCACGCTGCGCATGCTGGCCGACCCGGCCTTGCGGGGCAAGATCATCGCCAGCGATCCCACCGCCGCGGAGGTCGACCGGCAGGTGCAGGGGATGGCGGGATCCTCGGCTCTCGTCCAGGAGGTCTACGGGCTCGCGGCCGACGTGTTCGCCGACCTGACCCGGAACTCGAACGGCGACCCCCGGGCCATGAGCGAAGCGCTCGATCGAGCCAAGTCGGATCCGGCCGGCTTCGCGGCGATGCTCCGCCCGGAGACGCTGGAGCGGCTCCGCGAACTGTCCGTCAAGATCTCGGACGCCCAGCGATGACCATGGACCCGATCGGCCTGCTGAAAGGGCGCATGGCCGAGGCGCTGATCGAGGCGGTCTTCAAGCGGGCGAAGTACACGGTGGCCCGGGTCGTTCGCGAGACCCCGATACCGGCGCTCGTGCGGACCGGCCGCTCCGAGTTCATGCCGGACTTCGTGGTGTGGCGGGCCCTCGACGAGCCGGGCCTCGGTCATCATTCCTACCGCCTGCTCGCCGTCGAGGTGAAGTACCGCGCGGACCTGGAGGATTATCTGCGGCGGGACTCGCCCTCACGCTCGGCCGAGGTGGCCCGGCAGTGGCCGGAGCTGTACGAGATCATCGTGACCGACCAGCCCCAGTCCGGCCGTTCCTGCTTCCAGGCGGTTCACGTCTCCACACTACCCGCGGGCCTGACGCCGGTCACGCTCGATCTGCACCTGGTGCCGGGCCTCGACATCTACCGGAGGACGGTGGAGGAGTACGAGGGGCTCGTGCGGGAGATCTTTCCGGTTCTGGGATCACACGACGCGCGCGTCGAGCCAGACCGTAAGCCGGGGGCCTGGATGACGGGTCGGAGCGCGGGGCGCGGCCACCGGCGCGGCCGGCCGGCCGACGACCTGCACCGCTACCGTCCGTCGATGGTCAGCGAGCAGCGGCCGGGCGTGAGCGAGTAGCGCAGTCCCGACGTCTCCACCACGCCGTCCGTCTTCCAGCCCGCCAGGAGCGAGAACCCGATCCGGAAGTAGTGGTCGGTCGCGTCGAGCCCCGTGGTCTGACCGTTCACCAGGTAGCGCGCCCGGCAGGTCATGCCGCCCAGCACGCTGGGCCCGCAGGTGAGCGCGGTGAT
>JBGQHJ010000153.1:0-11596 GCA_041497895.1 Methylomirabilia bacterium | reverse complement strand
AGGCACCACTTCGCCATAATCGAGCCGCCACGCGAGACGATTCCGGTCAGCCTCTTGGCCGTCATCGGCACATAGCGCAGCAGCACGCCCGCATGGACCGTAAAGTAGTCTACACCCTGCTCCGCCTGCTCGATCAGGGTGTCGCGGTAGACCTCCCAGGTGAGGTCCTCGGCCTTGCCGTTGACCTTCTCGAGCGCCTGGTAGATCGGCACCGTGCCCACCGGCACCGGCGAGTTGCGCAGGATCCACTCGCGCGTCTCGTGGATGTTCTTGCCGGTGGAGAGATCCATGATGGTGTCGCCGCCCCAGCGGGTAGCCCACGTCATCTTCTCGACCTCCTCCTCGATCGAGGAGGAGACCGCGGAGTTGCCGATGTTGGCGTTGATCTTCACCAGGAAGCGCCGGCCGATGATCATCGGCTCGGTCTCCGGGTGGTTGATGTTGGCCGGGATGATGGCGCGCCCCCGCGCGATCTCGTCGCGCACGATCTCGGGGCTCATGCCCTCGCGCAGGGCCACAAACTCCATCTCGGGCGTGATCTCGCCGCGGCGCGCGTAGTGCATCTGGGTGACGCGCTGACCGGGCCTGGCGCGCAGGCCCCAGCGGCCGCCCGCGCCGGGCTCGACGTCGTTGCGGGAGAGAATCCAGTGACGTCGCAGCGGGGGCAGGCCCTGCTTGACGTCCGGGGTGTACTCGGGATCGGTGTAGGGCCCGCTCGTGTCGTAGAGGCGAATCTGCTCGTGATTGGAGAGCGTGACCTCGCGGAACGGGACACGAACCGAGGGGTTGGATGCGGAGAGATAGATTTTCATGCAGGGCCTCCCTTCGCTGGCATTACCCAGGTCAGGTTTGTAGCGGTCGGCAGCGTCCCCGCTGCCCTCTCAGCCCGGACCTCCGAGCTCCCGCGTGGGAATGGGTGCATGCTACGTCCAAAGGAAGGGGGGGTCAAGGCCGGTCCCGGCCGCGCGTCGCGTGGTGGCGCGCCGCGAGGGCCTGCGCTATAGTGCGGCCCCGTCCGCCGATGCAATGAGCGATCCGAGCCCGCAGGAGCTGGAGGTCCTCGCCGAGGCGACTCGGCTGCTCACCTCGACCCTCGATCTCGCCGAGGTCCTCGATCGCCTCGCCGCGCTCGCCCGCACCCGCCTGGAGACCGAGGTGGCGCGCATCTGGCTGCTCGACGAGGCGGGCGAGGTGCTGCGGCTCGCCGCCCACCAGGGCCGCATCCGCTCCCCGCTGCCCGCCACCGAGCAGGTGGCCACGCGCTCGTCGCTGGTGGGCTGGGTGCTCACCAACCGCAAGCCCCTCGTCCTGGCCGACGTGCAGCAGGACCGGCGGCTCGAGAAGCGCGCCTGGTTCAAGGCGGAGGGCTTCGCCTCGCTCCTCTGCGTGCCGATCCTGCTCGACGATGAGGTGATCGGGATCCTCGCGTGCATGACGCGGGAGCGCCGCGAGTTCCGGTCTGCCGAGGTGGCCCTCGCGGAGGCCCTGACCGCCTCCGCGGCGGTGGCGGTCCGCAACGCGCGCCTGCACTCGGAGACCGTCCGGCGGCTCGCCGAGATCGAGGCCTTCCAGCGCGTGGCCTCCGACACGCTCTCCTCGCCGGACGTCGTCACCGCCCTGGGCGCGGTGGTGCGCGAGATCCCGACCCTGCTCCGTTCCGACGGCGCGGCCTGCTCGCGGGTGGACGCGCGCACCGGGGCGCTCGAGACGGTCACCACCGCGGGCACGCGCGTGCGGGTGTCCAACCCGCTGCGCCTCGAGCCGGGCCACGGGCTGGCCGGCCTGGCCCTGCGCGAGAAGCGACCGCAGCGCACCGACGACTACTTCGCCGACCCCCGCTTCGAGCGCCCGCCCGCCATCGCGGAGTGGGCGCGCGCCGAGGGCGTCGTCAGCATGGTCGCGGTCCCGGTCGCGGACGCGGCGGGCGAGCCCATCGCGCTGCTCTGGGCCTTCAATCGCAGCCCGCGCCCGTTCACCGGGCGCGACGAGGCGACGCTCATCGCCCTGGCCCGGCAGGCCGCCCTCGCGATGGACAACGCGCGCCTGGTCGGCGACCTCCGCCGCACCCTCGAGGAGCTGCAGGCCGCGCAGGACACGCTCGTGCGCGGGGCCACCCTCCGCGCGGTCGGGGAGCTGGCCGCGGGCGCCGCGCACCACCTCAACAACCTCATGGCGGTCGTGCTCGGGCGGAGCCAGCTGCTGCTCTACCGCAACCGCGATCCCGAGATGGGCGCGGCGCTGCGCACCATCGAGCGGGCCGCCCTCGACGCGGCCGACACGGTCCGGCGTATCCAGGTGTTCAGCCGGGCCGGACACGGGGCCAGCGCGGCCCCGGTCGATCTCAACGAGACGGTGCGGGAGAGCATCGACCTCACGCGCGCCCGCTGGGAGCACGAGGCCCAGGTGCGGGGGGCGCGGATCGAGATGACGTTCGAGCCCGGCGCGCTGCCGCCGGTCTCGGGTCGCAACGCCGAGCTGCGCGAGGTGCTCACCAACCTGATCCTGAACGCGGTGGACGCGCTGCCGCGCGGAGGGCGCCTCACCATCCGGACCTGGAGCGAGCCGGGCCGGGCCGTCGTCTCGGTCGCGGACTCCGGACCCGGCATGCCCGAGGAGACCCGCGGCCGCGCCTTCGAGCCCTTCTTCACCACCAAGGGGGTGCGGCGCCTCGGGCTCGGCCTCGCCGTCGCCTACGGCCTCGTCAGCAGCCACGGAGGTGACATCGGGCTCGAGAGCGGCGAGGGGCGGGGCACCATCGTCACCTTCTGGCTTCCCGCCGCGGCGGCGACCGAGGCCGGGGCGCCGGCGAGGGGCGCGTCGGACGGAGAGCGCCACGGCCGCATCCTGGTGGTCGACGACGAGGCCGACGTGCGCGAGGTGCTGGCCGACGTGCTCGCGTCCCAGGGGCACATCGTCACGCTGGCCGGCGGCGGGCAGGAGGCGCTGGCCTATCTCGAGCGCGACCCGTTCGACCTCGTGATCACCGATCTCGGGATGCCGGACGTCAACGGCTGGGACGTGGCGCGGGCGGTCAAGAGCGGGCGGCAGGAGCTCCCGGTGCTGCTGCTGACCGGCTGGGCGGACGCGGTGGAGGCGGGCGTGGGCCGAGTCGACGCGGTGATCAAGAAGCCGTTCGACATGACGAAGCTGGCGGCCGCGGTCAACGCGGCGCTGGGGCCGGCTTCTGAGTGACCTGGGGAGTGATCCGGATCAGGACGCTCCGCTGGGTATCGAGCGCCTTCCGGATGTAGCGGCCCATGAACAGCGGGACCAGCAGCCAGTACTTGCGGCGGTAGTCCGCCAGCAGCGCGGTCTCGAGATCCGCGCGGCCCTCGACCCACTCGGCCCGGCCCTCGAAGGCCGGCCCGTCCTTCGTCCCCACGTGCACCGTCACCCGCCCGTCGTTGCGGATCCGGCGCGCCTTGAGGCTGTCGCGCTTGGTCGTGAAGTACACGAGGCCCTCGTGCGGCCAGAGCCAGGTCGGCACGGTGCCCGGCTTGCCCGCCCGGCTATAGGTCGTCACGTACATGTACCGCGCCCGCGCGAGCGCGGGGGCGAGCTCGGGCGAGGGGATTGTTGCGTCCATGATGGCTAGAGCCTACCATTGCCCGGTGAATCCCAGACAGCCCTGACCTCCGGAGGAGAGCCCATGCCCCCGCATCGCCATGCCTACCGTCCGACGATCATGGGAACCCGCGGCGCCGTGGCCTCGGCGCATCCACTCGCGTCGATGTCCGGCATCCGCGTGCTGCTCGAGGGCGGCAACTCGGTCGACGCCGCGGTGGCGGTCGGCTCCACGCTGAACGTCGTCGAGCCGTTCATGTCGGGCGCGGCCGGGATCGGGCTCATGCTCATCTCCCGCGCGCGCACCCGCGAGCGGCACGTGCTCGACTTCATCGGGCCCGCGCCCCGGGGCGTCGACCCGGCGCGCTGCACCGAGGACGAGCTGGCGGGCGGGCCGAAGTCGTGCGCCACGCCCGGCAACCTGGGCGGCTGGCTCGCCGCGCTCGAGCGCTTCGGGTCGATGCCGCGGCAGAAGGTGCTGGCGCCGGCCATCGATCTGGCCGAGAACGGGGTGCCGCTCACATTCGCGAACGTGAAGTTCTTCGAGCAGTCGCGCGCCCAGCTGGCCCGCTCGGCCGAGGCGGAGCGCCTCTTCCTGGGCAACGGCGGCCCGCGTCCCGGGAAGGTCGTCACGTACAAGGAGCTGGCCGGGACGCTTCGCCAGGTGGCCGAGGGGGGCGCGGAGGCGTTCTACCGGGGCCCGATCGCCACCGCCATCACCCGCGCGGTGCAGGAGGCCGGGGGCTGGCTCGCCCTCGAGGACCTGGCCGCGTTCAAGCCCGAGTGGCGGGAGCCGCTCGCCATCCCGTACCGGGGCCGGGAGGTCTGCTCGGTGCCGCCGCCGTTCTCCGCGTACCAGATGCTCGAGACCCTCAACATCCTGGAGGGCTTCGACCTGGCGGGATGGGGGCACAACTCCCCCGACTACCTGCATCACCTGATCGAGGCGATCAAGCTCGGCTCGGCGGACCGGCTGGCCTTCGCCTACTCGGGCGCGCCCCCCATCGCGGGCCTGGTGTCCAAGGCCTACGCGGCCTCGCAGCGGGCGCGCATCGACCCGGCCCGGGCCGCGGTGAGCGAGGGCGAGCGCCACAGTCGCGAGCGCCTGGCCGGCCAGATCGCCGAGGGGCACCCGGCGCAGTTCGTCAACGAGCAGACGACGCACTTCGCGTGCGCCGACGCGGAGGGCACCGTGGTCTCGGTCACCCAGACGCTCGGGATGGCCTTCGGGTCCGGCTTCGCGGTGCCCGGCACCGGGCTCGTGCTCAACAACATCCTCAAGTGGTCGGATCGGGATCCGGAGTCGCCCAACGTGCTCAAGCCCGGCCGCAAGTCCGGCACCATGATGTCGCCGACCCAGGTCTTTCAGGACGGCGCCTTCGCGCTCTCGATCGGCACGCCCGGCTCGTACGGCATCCTCCAGACGCAGCCGCAGATGCTGCTGAACTTCCTCGAGTTCGGCCTGAACCTGCAGGAGGCCATCGAGGCGCCGCGGGTGCGGGTGTACCGCGACCGGCTGGTCGACGCCGAGTCGCGTATCGGCGAGGCGACGCGCGCGGAGCTGGGACGGCGCGGGCACCAGGTGAACGTGATCGACGACTGGTCGTGGGTGGTGGGCGGCGGGCAGGGGATCGCCCGCGACCCGGAATCGGGCGCCCTCATGGCGGGCGCCGATCCCCGCCGCGACGGCTACGCCCTGGCCATCTAGAGCCGGCGCCTCAGAGACGCCATCCAAATACCCCTCTCCCCTCAGGGGAGAGGGCAGGGTGAGGGGCAAGGGAGACGACGGTGGACCTTCAAGACAAGGTGGCGGTGGTGACCGGCGCGGGCTCCGGGATCGGGCGGGGCATCGCGCTGGCGATGGCGGCCCGCGGCGCGCGCGTCGCCGCGGTGGACCTCGACGGCAAGAGCGCGGACGAGACCGCGCGCCTGCTCATGGGCGCGGGCGGCAAGGGCCTGGGCGTGCAGGCGGACACGAGCCGCGCCGCCGACGTCGATCGGGCGGTGTCGACCGCGGTGAGCCAGCTCGGGCCGCTCGACGTCATGGTCAACAACGCGGGCATCCTCGACGGCTACTTCAACGTGGACGAGACGGACGACGCGGTGTGGGCCCGGGTGCTCGGGATCAACCTGACCGGCGTGTTCTACGGCTGCAAGCGGGCGCTCAAGGAGATGCTGCCCCGCGGCCGCGGCCGGATCATCAACATGGCCTCGGTGGCCGGGCTCAACGGCACCGGCGGCGGTGCGGCCTACGTGGCGTCCAAGCACGGCGTGGTCGGGCTGACCCGCCAGATGGCGGTGACCTACTCGGCCCGCGGTATCACGATCAACGCGGTCGCCCCCGGCCCGATCCTGACCAGCCTCCGCGCCCACTCCCAGGAGATCCTCGGCCCCGGCGTCCCGGACATGAGCGGCCGGGGCGTGGCGGTGGACGACGCGGCGGTGCGGGCGATCGCGCCCGCGGGCCGGCGCGGGACGGTGGAGGAGATCGCCTCCGCGGTCTGCTTCCTGGCCTCGGACGAGGCGGGCTACATCACCGGACACACACTGGTCGTCGACGGAGGCTGGAGAGCCAAGTGATCAAGAAATTCTCGGTCCTCTACGTGGGGCAGATCGAGCTGGAGAACGTCGGGCTCAACGGCACCCCGACCGAGCAGCGCGCCTATCCGAACGAGCGCCTGGTCGAGGCCTTCCAGACCGCGAAGGAGGTCGCCCAGCTCATGGACGAGCTGGGCTACTACTGCCTGTGGACGGCCGAGCACCACTTCCAGAAGGAAGGCTACGAGGTGCTGCCGAACCTCGTGCTGCTCTCCACGTGGCTCGCGACCCAGACCCGCCGGCTCAAGCTCGGCTGCGCGTTCAACATCCTGCCGATGTGGCACCCGGTCCGCCTGGCCGAGGACTACGCCATGGCCGACATCGTCACCGACGGGCGGGTCATCATGGGGGTCGGCCGCGGCTACCACACCCGCGAGGTCGAGTCGTTCGGCGCGCCGCTGCTGGACGCGGCGGCCAATCGCGAGCTGTTCGAGGAGCAGATGGACGTGCTGCTCAAGTGCTTCAACGAGGAGTCGTGGAGCCACCGGGGCAAGCACTACGTGATCCCGCCCGACGTGGACTACCGTGGCTACCGCCTCCGCGAGGTCACCTGCGTCCCGCGCCCGATCCACCGTCCGGTGGATATCTGGATGCCGATCGCGAGCGGCAAGACCATCGACTACATGGCCCGCATGGGGCTCAAGGCGATGGTAACCCTCAACGGGGAGAAGGTGCTCGACCAGGTCGCGCGCGCCTACCGCGACGCGTGCGTGCGCCACGGGCGGCCCAAGGAGCTGGGCGAGGATCTCTGCTGGGGCGTGGGCCTGTACCTCGCCGACTCGCGCGAGGAGGCGATCCGCCGTTTGGAGCCGGCCCACGACGAGCGCTACAAGTGGTTCGCGCCCTTCGGCTTCGTCCGCTACGCCGACGAGGAGGGCCGCTCGTGGGGCATGCCGGGCGCCCCCGCCCGCGTGCCGACCCTGCGCGAGGGCGTCGAGCAGAAGGCGTGGCTGGTCGGGCGCCCCGCCGAGGTGATCGAGACCATCCACGAGATCGAGGCGCGTTACCCGGGCCTGGAGCAGTGCATGATCCACTGGGCCGAGGGCATTCCCCCCGCGGAGTTCAAGGAGCAGCTCCGCTGGTTCGCGCGGGACGTGATGCCCGCCTTCGCCGGGCGGGGCTGAGGGGCGGGGGACCCCCCGGGGGGTATACCCCCACCGGGTAGTCTCTCCCTCGTGGACACCCCCTAGGGATTGTATTTTCCCCTTTTCTCTCCCTCGGAGTTTGTCCATAATACCCCTGGCCGTTTCGGGGGGCGCCGGGCAGGACCCCCAATAACCCAACGAGGGAGGAATGACGGATGGCCAAGAAGAAGCTGGCGTTTGGCGGTTACGCGATCAACTTCAAGGGTTGCGACGACACGCTGGAGTCGGTCATGGGCTCCAAGCCCATCGGCCCCTCGGAGATGACCAAGAAGATCTGGGCGTACGTGAAGCGGAAGCGCCTGGCCAAGAAGTAAAACCCGTTCGCAGCGCGCGGACCGTCCTGACCCCGCCCGGCGCCCCAGGACGCTCCGCCGCTCGAGATCCAGCCGCGCGGGTTGCTAGAGCCCCAGCTTGCCGGGGATGGCGTCCAGCCGGTCCACCTCGTGGTCGGGCGTCATGTCCAGCTCCTCGGCGGGGGCGTTGGCGCGGTTGCACCAGCAGGTCGTGAAGCCGTAGGCGGCGGCCCCCGCCACGTCCCACCCGTTCGAGGACACGAAGACGATCTCCCCGGGGGTCAGCCCGAGCGCGCGGGGGGCCAGCTCGTAGACCCGCGGCGACGGCTTGTAGATGCCGACCGCGTCCACCGAGAGGACGTGGTCGAACGCCCCCGCGAGCCCGCTCGATCGCACCGCACTCTCCAGCATGTGCGGGGAGCCGTTCGAGAGGATGGCCCGCGGCACGCCCCGCAGCGCGCGCAGGGCGTCCGGCACCTCGGGGAACGGGCGCAGGGTCAGGTAGGCGCTCATGAGCGCCTCGATCTGGGCTTCCCCCGCCGCGACGCCGAGCCGCCGCAGCGCGAAGCGCAGGGCCTGACCGGTCACGAGCCAGAAGTCCTCGTAGCGCCCCATCAGCGAGCGCAGCCACGTATATTCGAGCTGCTTCTGCCGCCAGAGCAGGGACAGGGCCTGCGGGTCCAGGGTGATCGCGCGCGCCGCCTCCACCACCGAGTGGACGTCGAACAGGGTCCCGTACGCGTCGAAGACGAAGGCGCGGGGCGCGGCCATCTCAGCCGAGGTTCGGCACGGGGACCGCCGCCCGCGAGCCGCGCTGGCGCCGAGGGGGCGTCGGCCGCGACGGGCGCCGGGGCGGCGCCGACGGCGGGGGCGCGGCCGCGAGGCCCGTCTCGTAGAAGCCGTACTGGAGAACCGCCTTCGCGTCGCGGAAGGAGAGACTGCGGGTGTGCGAGCCGAGCACGATGAGGACGAACTGCTGGCCCGACTTCCAGGCGGAGATGGCGAGGTTGTAGCCCGCCTCGCGCGTGAAGCCGGTCTTGAGCGCCTGCACGCCCCCGGGGTCCCGGAAGAGCGGGATGTTCCGGCTGTAGACGCGCCCGCGATACACGAACGTGGCGCCGCCCAGGAGCGGGCGCGACGCGGGATAGTCCTCGAGCAGGCGGCCGATGAGCTTGGCCAGATCCTCGGCGGTGGTGTGCTGGTTGGGGTCGGGCAGGCCGTGCGGATTGGCGTAGTGGGTGTGAGTCAGCCCGAGCTCCTCGGCCTTGGCGTTCATCGCGGCCACGAAGGCCTCCTCGGTGCCGCCCAGGTGCTCGGCCACCGCGGCGGCCGCGTCGTTGGCGGAGGCGATGGCCACGCCCTCGAGCAGCGTGCGCAAGGGGACCGCCTCGCCGGTCCGGAGGCCCATGCGATAGCGCGGCGTCAGGACCACGCGGTGGCTCACCACCACCGGCTCCTCCCACTGGGCCCGGCCCGCCTCGAGCGCCTCGCAGGCCAGGTAGAGCGTCATGAGCTTGACGAGGCTGGCCGGCGCGTGCGGCTCGGCGGGGTTCTTGGCGAAGACGGCGCGGCCCTGCGTGTCGAGAAGGAGAACGGCCTCCGCGCTCAGCACGGGCGGCCGGGTGTTCTGACTGCTGTTCTGAGCTAGGGCCGGCGCTGCGATGAGCCAGAGGGCCACGCTGACGGTGAGGACCGGGAAGACGCGCACTGCCCCTATCTTACCCGTGGCCGGAATTTGCCGGGCAGAGAAAATCCCTAGCGCACCGCGCGCTTGAGCTCCTTCGACGGCTTGAAGCGCGGCGTGCGTCCGCCCGCCACGTGCATGGGCTGCCCGGTGCGCGGATTCTTGCCCTTCCGCGGCTTGCGTCGGCTCACCGAGAAGGTGCCGAAGCCCACCAGCGTGACCGGCTGGCCGCGCTTGAGCGAGCCGCGCACCGAGGCGAGGAACGCACGCAGGGCGCGATCGGCGCCCGCTTTGGTCCAGCCGCTGGCGGCGGCCATCGTGGTGACGAGGTCGATTCGGCTCATGACGGCTGAACGGACGCGGATGCTAGCAAACGGGACGTTGGAGCGTCAAGGTCGAGGTGATATCGTGAGCCCGGTGAAAAAGGCGCTGGTCTTCACGATGGAAGGCAACGCGGACGGCGAGGCCGCGCTCGCGTTCTTCCAGGCGCGCGGCGTGGCGGTCGACGTGCGCGACGTCGGGAAGGACCCACAGGCGAGCCTCGACCTGTTCGCCCGCTCGGGACGCCTGGGCGTGCCCACCGTGGTGCTCGGCGACCGCTTGTTCGACGGCTTCGGCGCCCATCGCGAGGAGATCGAGACCCTCCTGCGCGACTAGGCGGCCCGGCGCGCGCCGTCAACGCGTCGCGTTGACGAGGACGGGCGCCTGCGGTATAAACACGCGTTGGGCCGGCGGCCAGCCGCGCCGCCGTGACCCACCCTTCGACACTGGCTCAACGAGGAGATTCGGACTATGGACGCCATCTGGCCCTTGCCCCGACGCGCGCTCATCCCGCTCGCCTGGGTGCTGCTCGTCGTGAGCGTGTGCGCGCTGGGGCTGGTCCCGGTCGCGCTGGCTCAGACCTCCACCACGCCCGCGGCCGCCGTGGCGGCCCCGCACCAGGGCGGAGGCGAGGCGTCGCTCAAGCTCCCCGACCTGTCCCAGGCGACCTTCGTGGGCATGACCGGGCGCAGCATGCTCCAGTGGGGGCTGCTGGTCTGCCTGCTGGGCCTGGGCTTCGGCCTGGTGATCTACTCGCAGCTGAAGAACCTGCCGGTGCATCAGTCGATGAAGGACATCTCGGAGCTGATCTACGAGACCTGCAAGACCTACCTGATCACCCAGGGCAAGTTCCTGGCGATCCTGGAGGTCTTCATCGCGGTGATCATCGTCTTCTACTTCGGCTTCCTGCAGCACTTCGATGCGGTCAAGGTCTTCGTCATCCTGCTCTTCAGCGTGATCGGCATCCTGGGCTCCTACGGGGTGGCGTGGTTCGGGATCCGCATCAACACGTTCGCCAACTCCCGCACCGCCTTCGCGAGCCTCGCGGGCAAGCCCTTCCCGGTCTACGCGATCCCGATCAAGGCGGGCATGAGCATCGGCATGCTGCTGGTCAGCGTCGAGCTGTTCATCATGCTCTGCATCTTGCTCTACATCCCGCGCGACTACGCGGGGCCCTGCTTCATCGGCTTCGCCATCGGCGAGTCGCTCGGGGCGGCCGCCCTCCGCATCGCGGGCGGCATCTTCACCAAGATCGCCGACATCGGCTCCGACCTGATGAAGATCGTGTTCAACATCAAGGAGGACGACGCGCGCAACCCGGGCGTCATCGCGGACTGCACCGGCGACAACGCGGGCGACTCGGTCGGCCCCACCGCGGACGGGTTCGAGACCTACGGGGTCACCGGGGTGGCGCTGATCACCTTCATCCTGCTCGCGGTGCCCAAGGAGCTGGTGCAGGTGCAGCTGCTGGTGTGGATCTTCGTGATGCGCGTCATCATGATCGTGGCCAGCGGCGCCTCGTACCTCGTGAACGAGGCCTTCGCCCGGGCCCGGTACGCCTCGGCGGCCAAGATGAGCTTCGAGGCCCCGCTGACCAGCCTGGTGTGGGTCACCTCGATCGTGTCGGTGGTCCTGACCTACGCCGCCTCCCGGGTGATGATCCCCGAGCTCGGCGACGGCAGCCTCTGGTGGAAGCTCTCGACGGTCATCACCTGCGGCACCCTGGCCGGCGCGATCATTCCCGAGTTCGTCAAGGTGTTCACCTCCACCAGCTCGGCCCACGTGCGCGAGGTCGTCACCTCCGCGCGCGAGGGCGGAGCCTCGCTCGGCATCCTCTCCGGCCTGGTGGCGGGTAACTTCAGCGCCTACTGGCTCGGCCTGACGATGGTGCTCCTGATGAGCATCGCCTACGGCGTGAGCACGCTCGGTCTCGGCGCCCTGATGGCGGCACCGGCGGTGTTCGCCTTCGGCCTCGTGGCCTTCGGCTTCCT
>JBGQHJ010000152.1:0-11700 GCA_041497895.1 Methylomirabilia bacterium | reverse complement strand
GGTCATCAAGGTGGAGATGCTCAAGGCTCCAGGCCGCAACTTCGCCAAGACCTTCACCCTCGAGCTCTACGCCTGCGAGTTCTGCGAGCTGTGCGTGCAGGTGTGCCCCACCGACGCCATCATCATGATGAAGTCGTTCGACATGCCGACGGCGGACCGGCGGGAGCTCCTGCTCGACAAGGACCGGCTGCACCAGATCGGGCTGCGGTTCGAGCCCTCGTGGGCGACCGGCAACCTGCTGCGCGACATGCAGACGCCGCCCAAGGCTGCGAAAACGGGAGGCGCCCCCGAGTGAGCCTCGAGCCGATCGCCTTCTGGGTGCTCGCGGTGGTGCTGCTGGCCTCGGGCCTCGCGGTGGTGCTGACCCGGACCCTCTTCCACTCGGTGCTCTACCTGGCGCTGGCCCTCACCGCGACCGCCGGGGTGTTCCTGTCCCTCGACGCGGAGTTCCTCGCCGCCATCCAGCTCCTGCTCTACGCGGGCGGGGTGGTGACCATCGTGGTCTTCGCCATCGTGGTCACGGAGCGGCTGGTGGGCGACCGCATCACCCAGACCAGCCGGCAGCTCGCGGCCGGCTTCGGCATCGCGGGGGCCCTGCTGGTGGCGATCCTGGCGATCTTCCGCCGGTCGCCGCTCACGGTGCCGCGGCCCGCGGTCTCGGGCGACCTCACCCGCGCGATCGGGCAGAGCCTGCTCACCACCTATGTGCTGCCCTTCGAGCTCCTGGCGGTGCTGTTCCTGGCCGCCCTGGTGGGCGCGCTCTACTTCGCGCGGCCGGACGACTAGCCCATGACGCTCCAGGCCTACCTCACGCTCGCGGCCATGCTGTTCTGCATCGGGCTCTTCGGCGTCATGACGCGACGGAACACGATCGGCATCCTCCTCGGCATCGAGCTGATGCTCAACGCGGTCAACATCAACCTGGTGGCCTTCGCCCGCTTCCTGGGCGACGTCTCGGGGATGGTCTTCACCGTGTTCACGATCTGCATCACGGTGGCGGAGGTGGCGCTGGGCCTGGCCCTCGTCATCCTCATCTACCGCATCCGCCGCACCGCGGTGGCGGACCACCTGGACCTCCTCAAGGGATAGCGCCCACCATGGCCGCTTCCGGCAACTTCGCGCTCTGGGCCTGGCTGGCGCCGGCGGTCTCCTTCCTGCTCCTGAGCCTGATCGTGCCGCTGCGCCGCTCCGGCAAGCCGGCGGCGTGGCTCTCGATCGTGCTCTCGGCGGGGGCGCTGGCCGCCGCCGTCTCCGCCTGGCGCTCCGCGGTGCCGGACATGGCCCGGCGCATCCTGTGGGAGTGGATCCCGGTGGAGGACGGCGTGCTGACGTCGGTGGGCGTGCTCGCCGATGCCGATTCCACCCTGATGCTGATCCTGGTGGCCCTGGTCTCCTTCCTGGTGCAGGTCTACTCGCTCGGCTACCTGTCCGACGAGCCTCCCGCCTCGCTCGGGCGGTACTACGCGTACCAGTCGCTCTTCGCCTTCTCGATGATGGGGCTGGTGCTGGCTCCCAACTTCGTCCAGCTCTTCATCTGCTGGGAGCTGGTGGGGCTCTGCTCCTACCTCCTGATCGGCTACTGGTACACGCGGCCGGAGGCGGCGCGCGCGGCGGTGAAGGCCTTCTGGGTCACCAAGGCCGGCGACGTGGGGTTCCTCATCGGCATCGTCATGCTGTGGAGCCGCACCGGCACCTTCGACTTCTCCGAGCTGTTCGAGATGGCCCAGGGGGGCAGCGAGGCCCTCACCGGCCTCGGCCTCGTCATGTTCTGCATCTATCTGGGCGCCGCCGGCAAGTCGGCCCAGTTCCCGTTCCACGTCTGGCTGCCCGACGCGATGGAAGGCCCGACCCCGGTCTCGGCCCTGATCCATGCCGCGACCATGGTGACCGCCGGCGTGTACCTGCTCTTCCGCACCGCGTTCCTCTTCGAGCAGGCGCCCGAGGTGCTCGCCGCGGTGGGCTGGATCGGAGCCTTCACCGCCCTGCTCGCGGCCACGCTGGCCTGCGTGCAGCGCGACATCAAGCGCGTGCTCGCCTACTCCACCGTCTCCCAGCTCGGCTACATGATGGCCGCGATCGGCGCCGGCTTCGCGGGCGCGGGCTTCCTGCACCTGCTGACCCACGGCGTGTTCAAGGCGCTGCTCTTCCTGGCCGCGGGCGCGGTCATCCACGCGGTCGGCACCAACGACATCTTCGCGATGGGCGGGCTCGCGCGGCGCATGCCCCAGACCTTCGTGGTCTTCCTGATCGGCACCCTCTCGCTCGCCGGCATCCCGTTCTTCGCGGGCTTCTTCTCCAAGGAGGAGATCCTGGGCGCGGCGTGGGAGGGTGGGCTCACGGTGCCGTTCGCGATGCTGGTGGCGGCCGCCTTCCTCACCGCCTTCTACATGTTCCGCGTCGTCTTCATCGCGTTCCTGGGCGCGCCCGCCGGGGCGACCGCATCCGCCGGCCACGGGAGCGCCCACGGAAGCCCCCACGGAAGCCGGGATCTGGACCACGCCCACGACGCCCCCGCCGTCATGACGCTGGCGCTCTGGGTCCTGGCCCTGCTCGCGCTCGTCATCGGCGTCGGCTTCGTGTTCTCGCACCCGGAGGCGGAGTTCGTGGCCCCGGGCTGGCTGACCCCGCTCGCGGTCGGCGTGGCGGTGAGCGGCATCGTCCTCGCCGCGGTCGTCTACGCGCTCGGCTGGATCAGCCCCGAGTGGCTCTTCCGCCGCTTCGCCCTGGTCGGCGAGGCCGCGATGGAGCGCTTCTGGCTCGACGACTTCTTCGCGCTGGTCTACCGCGGCGGCATCCTGGGCGTGGCCCGGATCGTGGGCTGGGTGGACCGCTACATCGTCGACGGTGTCCTCAACGTGCTGAGCGCGTGGACGCTCACCCTGGGCGACCGGCTGCGGCGGATCCAGTCCGGCCAGGCCCAGGATTACGTCTACGGCATCGCGCTCGGCGTGCTCCTCCTCATGGTCTGGATGCGGTGGCCCCGGTGAGCGCCCCCCCAGTGAGCGCCTGATGACCCTCTCCTCGCTGCCGGTGCTCTCGATCATCACCTGGTCGCCCTTCGTGGGCGCGCTGCTGATCATGTTCCTGGCCCGGCGCAGCGCCCTGCTCGTGCGGGGCCTGGCGGTGGCCGCGACCGCGGTGCCCCTGGTGCTCTCGATCGCGGTCTACGTGGCCTACGATCGCGAGGCGGCGGGCTTCCAGTTCTTCGAGGACGTGCCGCTCGTGCCCGCGCTCGGCATCAACTACCAGCTCGGGATCGACGGGCTCAGCCTGCTGATGGTCCTGCTCACGTCGATCATCATCTTCGCGGGGGCGTGGGCCTCGTGGACGGTGAAGGTGCGCAGCCAGGAGTTCTACGCCCTCCTGCTCCTCCTGGTCACCGGGGTGTACGGGGTCTTCGTCTCGCTCGACCTCTTCGTGCTCTTCCTGTTCTACGAGATCGCGGTGCTGCCGATGTACCTGCTGATCGGCATCTGGGGCTCGACCGGCGAGGTGCGGCCGCAGGGCGTCTTCGGCTGGGCCTTCGGCCGCACCGGAGTCGGGACCAAGGAATACGCCGCGATGAAGCTGACCCTGTACCTGCTCTTCGGGTCGGCCTTCATCCTGGTCGGCATCCTGGCCCTCTACGTGGCGGGGGACTCGTCGTCCTTCTCGTTCCTCGAGATGGAGCTGACCCAGTTCGACCCGAAGCTGCAGTCGTGGGTCTTCCTCGCCTTCTACGTGGGCTTCGGCATCCTGGCCGGCATCTGGCCGCTCCACACCTGGTCGCCCGACGGCCACGCGTCCGCGCCCACCGCGGTGTCCATGCTCCACGCGGGCGTGCTGATGAAGCTCGGGGCCTACGGGGTGGTGCGCCTCGGCATGGGCCTGCTGCCGGACGGCACGCTGCAGTGGTCGTGGCTCGTGGGAACGATCGCGTGCGTCAACATCGTCTACGGGGCGCTCAGCGCGATGGCCCAGACCGACCTCAAGTACGTGATCGCCTACTCGTCGGTCTCGCACATGGGGGTGGTCATGCTGGGGGCGGCCACCCTCACCGAGGTCGGGCTGAACGGCTCGGTCTACCAGATGTTCGCCCACGGGATCATGACCGGCCTCTTCTTCGCCCTCGTCGGCCTCGTCTACGAGAAGGCCCACTCGCGCGAGATCTTCAAGATGGGCGGCTTCGCCCGCATGATGCCCGGCATCGCGACCGCGTTCACCATCGCCGGCCTCTCGTCGCTGGGGCTGCCCGCCACCGCGGGCTTCGTGGCCGAGTTCCTCACCTTCCTGGGCGCCTGGCAGTCGTCGCACGCGTGGTGGCTCTTCCCCGCGGTGGGCGGCGCCTATCTCACCGCGGTCTACGTGCTGCGCGTCACCAAGCAGATCTTCTGGGGCCCGGCCTCGACCGACCCGCACTTCCAGCACCTGCCCGACGCGCGCGGGCCGGAGTGGGTCGCGCTGTGGATCCTGGTGGCGGTGATCGTGCTGTTCGGGGTGTGGCCGTCGCTGGCCCTGGGGCCGGTGGACACCGCCACCATCCCGCTCCTGAACCGCCTGTGGGTGCTCCAGTGAACGGGCCCGAGGTGGGCAGCCCGCTGGTGCTGGAGGTCGGCCTCGCGCTGCTCATGCTGCTGGTGTTCGTCGTGGGCCTGTTCATGTCCGGGGACGACAAGCGGCGGGTCGGCGTGCTCACCGCGATCGGGCTCGTGATCCTCTTCGGCTTCTCCTGGCGTAGCGAGGCGGGGGCGGAGCTGTTCCACGGCACCTTCGTGCAGGACGAGCTCGCGCTGTTCGCCAAGCGGCTCTTCCTCCTGGCCACCCTGATCGGGGTGCTCGCCTCGCTGCCGCTGCGCGCGGCCGCCTTCGCCCGGCGGGCGACCGAGTACTACATGGCGATCCTGGCCTCGCTGCTCGGCATGCTGGTGCTGAGCTCGGCGCGCGACCTGGTGCTGCTGTTCGTGGCCTTCGAGCTGATGTCGATCCCGCTCTACTACCTGGCCGGCTTCCTCAAGCGGGAGCCGGAGGCGGTGGAGGCGGCGCTGAAGTTCTTCCTGATCGGCACCGTCTCCTCCGCGGTGCTCGCCTACGGCCTCTCGTTCATGTACGGGGTCGCGGGCACCACCGACGTGCGCGGCGTCGCGCGCGCGCTCGAGACCGGCCATCCCATGATGCTGCTCGGCATGCTGCTGGCGCTGGGCGGCCTCGGTTTCAAGATCGCCGCGTTCCCGTTCCACATGTGGGTGCCCGACACCTACGAGGCGGCGAGCACCCCCTTCGTGGCGTGGCTCTCGGTGGCGCCCAAGGCGGCGGGCTTCGTGGTGATCTTCCGCCTCTACCTCGAGGGCATGGGCGACCGGGTGGTCTACTGGGTGCCCGCCGCGGCGGCGCTCGCCACCGTGACCATCATCGGCGGCAACCTGATGGCGATCCCGCAGCAGAACATCAAGCGACTGCTCGCCTACTCGGGTGTCGCCCACATCGGCTACATGCTGGTGGGTTTCGCCGCGGTCTCCGCCAACGGCACCGCGATGATGCTCTTCTACCTGGTCGCCTACCTCTTCGGGAACATGGGGGCCTTCCTGGTGGTCGAGGCGGTGGCGCAGGCCGAGGGCTCGGACGCCATCGCCGCCTTTCGCGGCCTCGCCCAGCGCTCGCCCATCCTCGCGCTCTGCATGCTGCTCTTCCTGCTCTCGCTGGGCGGCATCCCGTTCGTGGCCGGCTTCTGGGCCAAGCTCTTCGTGTTTTGGGCCGCCGCCGAGCAGGGGCTCTACTGGCTGGTGCTGGTGGGCGCGGTGCTGACCGTGGTGGCGCTGTTCTACTACCTGCTGGTCGCCAAGCGCATGTACATCGACCCGCCCGAGCGGCGCGAGCCGATCCCGGTGGCGCCACTCCTTCAGTTCTGCATCTTCCTCTGCGTGATGGGCGTGGTGGTCATGGGGATCTACCCGAAGCCGCTGGTCGTCGCCGCCCTGCGCGCCGTCGGCCCGCTGTTCTAGAGGCGCGGCCCGAGGGCGGGGTTCAGCGCCGTCGTCGGGAGTGCTCGACTCGGTAGTGGGTCAGCCTGGTGGTGGGGGTATGTCTCGCTGGACGTCGCGCCTGTCTCGTTCCTGTTCGCCCCGTAGAGGCGGCACTGGCGCCCGATTGCGCATGGCGAGATAGACGAGTCCAGCGAGTCCACATGCGAGAGTCACCAGAACCGGGATGTCCGCGAGTCCTGCCCACCAGATACGGATCATCGCCAGGGCAGCGACGACGGGGATGAGCCACCATAAATGCCTCATTCTCGGGGCCTCCTTACTCGCTGACTCCCGGGATCAAGCCAGTCCGGTCTGCCTCCACAGCACCCACGTGCCCTCGGGCACGCATAGGTAACGCACCATGCGAGTCGGGTACGGGAAAACGAGCTCCCGATCTCGCCTCCTCGCACATCTCCTCGGTGTTTTCCGCCTGGAGGAGGGTCCACGGCACGCGCAGATGGGGGGTCTCCGCCACCATCACGGTCTCCTCGCTCCAGAGTAGCCACCTCGGACCGGGCAACAGAATGCTCCGCTGAGACGTAGCCGCAGCACCCCAGAAGAGCTCACGAGTTCACTTCCCCTTCGGCCCACGCAGGCTGCCGGCCAAGGCCACAAGATGCTCGCCACATTCGTCGACTGTTGGGCACCCATCATAGCGAAATTACTAGGCTATACTACGGGGGCCATGCCCGCCCTGCCCGTCGGCAAGCTTCCGCCCCAGCTCCTCGAGCGCCTGCTCGGCAAGGTCGCGCCGGCCGATCCCCGCGTGGTGATCGGTCCGCGGCTCGGCGAGGACGCGGCCGTCGTCGACATGGGGGACCGCTACCTGATCGCCACCACCGATCCCGTCACCTTCGCCACCGACGAGGCCGGCTGGTATGCCCTGCACGTCAACGCCAACGACGTCGCGGTGCGCGGCGCGCGCCCGCTCTGGTTTCTGGCCACCGTGCTGCTGCCCGAGGGCGAGGCCACGGAAGGCGGGGTCGAGCGGCTCTTCGCCGACCTCGGCGAGGCGTGCGCCGAGCTGGGGGTGGCGCTGATCGGCGGCCACACCGAGGTGACCGCGGGGCTGCCGCGGGCCATCGTGTCCGGCTGCATGCTGGGTGAGGTCGCGAAGGACCGGCTGGTGACCACCGGCGGCGCGCGGCCGGGCGACACGCTGCTGCTCACCAAGGGCGTGCCGCTCGAGGGCGCGGCCATCGTGGCGCGCGAGCGGGCGGCCGAGGCGCTCCGACGGGGCGTGCCCGCCGACGTGGTGAAGCGTGCGGGGGAGTTCCTGCGGCGGCCCGGCATCAGCGTGGTGCCGGAGGCGCGGGCCGCGTGCGGCGCGGCGCGCGTGCACGCGATGCACGACCCCACCGAGGGCGGGGTGGCCACCGCCTGCTGGGAGCTGGCCCAGGCCGGTGACGTGGGCGTGCGCGTGGACCGCGAGCGCATCCCGGTGCTGCGCGAGGGCCGGGTGCTCTGCGAAGCCTTCGGTCTCGACCCGCTCGGCACGATCGCGTCGGGGTCGCTGCTGCTCGCGGTGGATCCGGGCGACGCCCCTGGCGTGATCGCGGCCTGCCGCGGCGCCGGCATCGACTGCGCGCCCATCGGCCGGGTCACGGACGCCTCGCAGGGCGTGAGCCTGGTGACCGGGGGCCACGCGCGCCCCATGCCGACGTTCCCGCAGGACGAGATCACCCGCATCTTCTCGGAGGGCTAGGATGCCCCAGATCGGTTACGCGCACCGCCAGGCGCCCATGGGCCGCCGCGGCATGGTGGCTTCCTGTCATCCGCTGGCCTCGCTGGCCGGCGTGGACGTGCTGCGATCGGGCGGCAACGTGGTGGACGCGGCCATCGCCACCAACGCGGTGCTCGCGGTCACCCAGCCGAACTTCTGCGGCGTGGGCGGCGACATCTTCGTGCTCTATCACGAGGCGGCCACCCGGCGCGTGCACTTCCTGAACGGGGCGGGCCGCTCCGGCTCGCGGGCCACGCTCGACGAGCTCGGCCGGCGTGGGCTCAAGGCGGTGCCGGGCACCGGCGCGGGATCGGTCTCCGTCCCCGGGGTCACCCGCGGCTGGCGCATGCTGCTCGACCGCTTCGGCACCCGGCCGCTGGCCTCGCTGCTCGAGCCCGCGGCCTACTACGCGGGGGAGGGCTTCCCACTCAGCGACGTCGTCGCGCAGGCCATCCGCGAGAAGGCGCCGACGGTCGTCGACCCGGAGTGGCATCGCGTCTTCGCGCCCGGCGGCGTGTTTCCCCGCACCGGCGCCTGCTTCCGGCAGCCCGACCTGGCCCGCACCCTCGGCGAGCTGGGGCAGGAGCCGGAGCTGTTCTACAAGGGCCGCGTGGCCCGGTCGATCGCCCTGCGCATGAGCCGCGACGGCTTCCTCACCGCGGAGGACCTGGCTGCGCACGAGGGCGAGTGGGGCGAGCCCATCTCGTCCACCTACCGCGGCTACACGGTGTACGAGACGCCGCCGCCCACCCAGGGCCTGGCCGCGCTGCTGAGCCTGAACCTGCTCGAGGGCTTCGACCTCGCACGCTACGAGCCGCAGTCGCCCGAGCACCTCCACCTGCTGATCGAGATGACCAAGCTGGCCTACGCCGACCGCGACCGCTGGGTGGCCGACCCGACGCGCGAGTGCGTGCCGGTGGAGGCCCTGCTCGGCAAGAGCTATGCGGAGCGCCGGCGCCGGACCTTCGATGCGGAGAAGGCGCAGTGGCACAAGTGGGGCGAGCTCGACGGCGACACCACCGGCTTCGTGGTGGCGGACGCGCAGGGCAACGTCATGAGCGTCATCCAGAGCCTCTACAAGTCGTTCGGCTCCGGGGTGGTAGCGCCCGACACCGGGGTGGTGCTCCAGAACCGGGGCGCCTACTTCAACACCGATCCCGCGCACCCGAACCACTTCGCCCCGGGCAAGCGGCCCTTCCACACCCTGATCGCCTGCGTGGTCACGCGCGGCGACCGGCCGGTGCTGGGCTACTCCAACATGGGCGGCGACGGGCAGGCCATGTTCCACGCCCAGTCGCTGACCAACGCGCTCGACTACGGCATGGAGATCCAGGAGGCCATCGAGCGGCCGCGCTTCGTGGCGGGGCCCATCGATCCGGGCGACGTGCAGGACCAGGTGCGCATCGAGAGCCGCGTGCCCGTCGCCACCCGCGAGGCGCTCGAGCGCAAGGGCCACCACGTCGTCCCGGTCTCCGACTTCTTCATGCGCATGGGCCACGCCCACGGCATCACCCTGACCGACGGCACCCTGCGGGGCGGCGCCGACCCGCGCGGCGACGGCGCCGCGATCGGGTTCTGACCGCCGTGCGGCGCGCACTGCTCGCGGGGGTGATGATGGCCGCGCTGCTCGTCGGCCGAGGACCCGTCGCGGCCGAAGAATGGGGCGCGATCGATCCCGGCGTGACCACCACTGACCAGGTCCGCGCGCGGTACGGCGCGCCCAGCAAGGAGACCAGCGCCAAGGCGGACGGCTATGACACGGTCCGGTGGGTATACGAGGGTGCGCGGGCCCCGGGCGGCCTGGAGAGGATGACGATCGACTACGGGCTGCTCACCCCCCAGGGCTACAAGCCCACGGTGGTGCGGGTGCTCCGGCTCGAGCCCAAGCCGAAGATCTTCGGCCGGAACACGGTGATCCAGGCCTGGGGCGTGCCCGACGCGATCACCAAGCACAACGAGATGGACGTCTTCTTCTACAAGTCCGGTCTGCTCGTGAACTTCGACCAGGGGGGCGACGAGGCCGCGCTGCTGACCTTCACGCTGCCCCAGCCTGGCACCCCGGCGCCCGCGGCGCCGAAGCGCTGACCCCGCGCCCGCGCTCCGATGATCGATCACCTGATGGCGCTCGACCCCGGCGGCCGCGGCATCGCCGCGTTCTTCGTGCGCGGCGGCGCCACCGCCGCAGCCCGGGCCCTGCGACGGAGCCGCCGCGTGCTGCTGACCACCGGCTTCGCGGTGGGCCCCGGCCTGCCCGAGACCGACGGCCCGCCGGGCACCGCGTGCCTTGGCCGCGCGCTGCGGATGCTGGGCGCCGAGGTGGTCTACGTCACCGATGCGGTGGCGGTGCCGCCGCTCCAGGCCGCGCTCAAGGTGCTGGGCGAGGCGTCGGCCGTCGAGACCTTCCACGTGACGCACGGCGCGGGCGGCGGCCCCGCGGCGCGCGGGGCGCGCGAGACGGCCCGGCGGCTGCTGGCCGAGCACCGGCCGACCCACATGGTCTCCATCGAGCGCCCCGGCCGCTCCCGCGACGGCGAGTATCGATCCGCGCGCGGCCGCTCGCTCACCGAGTGGAACGGCGCGCTCGACGAGCTGTTCCTCGTCGCGCCTGCCCGTACCGTGACCGTCGGCGTGGGCGACGGCGGCAACGAGATCGGGATGGGCACGGTGCGCGCCCGGGTGGCCCGCGCCGGTGGCTTGTTCCCCCGGATCGCCTCGGTGGTGAAGGTGAGGCACCTGGTGGTGGCCGGCGTATCCAACTGGGGCGCCTACGGCATCGTGGCCGAGCTGGGCCGCCTGACCGGCCGGCCGTTGCTCCACACCGGCGAGGAAGAACAGGCGATGGTGCAGGCCTGCGTGGACGCGGGGGCGGTCGACGGCCTGACCTTCCGCCCGGAGGTCACCGTGGACGGCTTGCCTTTGCCCGCCCACATCGGCATGCTTGAGCTGCTGCGAGTGCTGGAATCACCCCGTCGAACCGGAGGCCCGAGCGAATGAGTGCTGCCCACAGCGTGATCGAGACCTACAAGACCATGCACCCCAGGTCGGCCGCGCTCTACGAGCGCGCGCGGGCCATCATCCCGGGCGGCGTCACCCACGACGGCCGGCACATGAAGCCATTCCCGGTCTACGTGGAGCGGGCGCTCGGGTCGCACAAGTGGGACGTGGACGGGCACGAGTACATCGACTACTGGATGGGCCACGGCGCGCTCTTCCTGGGCCACTGCCATCCCGCGGTGGTGAAGGCGATCCAGGAGCAGGCCGCGCGCGGCACCCACTTCGGGGCCAGCCACGAGCTCGAGGTGCGCTGGGCCGAGCTGATCGCCAAGCTGATCCCGTCGGCTGCGATGGTGCGCTTCGCCATGTCCGGCACCGAGGCCACGCATCTCGCGCTGCGCATCGCGCGCGCCTTCACCGGCCGGAACAAGGTGGTGAAGTTCCAGGGCCACTTCCACGGCTGGCACGACGGCGTGGTCGCGGCGGTGAACCCGCCCTACGACGTGCCGATGTCGGCCGGCGTGCCGACCTCGGTGCTCGACCAGCTGCTGGTGTGCCCCCCCAACGACATCAAGGCGGTCGAGACCCTGCTCGAGCGCGGCGACGTGGCCGCGGTCATCCTGGAGCCGGCGGGCGGCCAGTCCGGCACCACGCCCACGATCCCGGGCTACCTCCAGGAGCTGCGCAGCCTGACCACGCGCCACAAGGTGGTGCTGATCTTCGACGAGGTGATCACCGGCTTCCGCTATTCACCGGGTGGCGCTCAGGCCTACTTCGGCGTCACTCCCGACATGACCACGCTGGCCAAGATCGTGGCCGGCGGCCTGCCCGGCGCCGCGGTCGTGGGCAAGAAGGAGCTCATGTCGATGATGGCCCACCGCGGCGAGCCGGTTTTCGACCGGAGCCAGCGCGTGGCCCAGAACGGCACGTTCAACTCCAACCCGGTGTGCGCCGCCGCCGCCATCGCCACGCTCGAGCTGGTGG
>JBGQHJ010000151.1:0-11792 GCA_041497895.1 Methylomirabilia bacterium | reverse complement strand
TTCTTCCGGCTGATGAGCGGGCCCCTCGCGCGGCTCACGCGCGGCCGCACGCGCCTGCGCCAGGCGATCAAGGCCCTCGGCTACCCGGCGGGCCTCTGGCGCACGTGGCGGACGCTGCGGAGCCGCCCACCCGGCGTGTTCCATCTGCACTGGGCACTCCTGCCGTGGCTCGACGGCATGTTGCTGCGTGGCCTCCGGGGCCGCGGCTGGCGCATCGTCTACACCGTCCACGATCCGCTCCCGGACTCCCGCCGCCGCGTGGCCCATGCCCAGTACGAGTGGCTGCTCTCCCACGTCGACGCCGCGATCGTGCACACGCCCCACCTCGGACGGCAGCTGGTCGGCGCGTACCCGACCGTGGGCGCGCGCGTCCACGTCGTCCCTCACGGCGGCTCGGCCGTCCCGCCGCCCACGGAGGCCGACCGGGCTCGGGCACGCGCCCACCTCGACCTCGAGCCCGACCGTCCGGTGCTGCTCTTCTTCGGGATGATCAAGCCGTACAAGGGGCTCGAGTTCCTGCTCGAGGCGATGCCCGGCGTCCTCGCGGCCTTTCCCCGGGCGGTCCTCCTGATCGCGGGCGAGCCGCTCATGCCGATGCGCCCGATCCGCGAGCGGATCGAGCGCCTCGGCCTCCACGACTCCGTGCGCCTGCGCGATTCGTTCATTCCCCAGGACGAGGTCCCGCTCTACTTCGCGGCGGCCGACGCGCTGATCGCGCCCTACGTCGACATCGCGGCCAGCGGGGTGGTGGCCCAGGCCCAGGCGTTCGGCCGTGCCGCGGTGGTGACGCGCGTGGGCGGGCTCCCCGAGTTCGTCGAGCCGGACCGGTGTGGCTTCGTCGTGCCGCCGCGCTCCCCCGACGCGCTGGCCGCGGCGATCCGGCAGGCCCTCGCCGATCCCCACGCCCTCGCCGAGATGGGCCGGCGGGCCTCGCGTCGCATCGGCCGCGAGCACGACTGGAGCGACGTCGCGCGTCAGACCCTGGCCGTGTATCGCAGGCAGCCGGCATGAGCCGGCGCGTCCTCGTGTTCGTCGGGGCCCACCCCGACGACGAGACCTTCGGCCCGGGGGGAACCCTCGCGCGGTACGCCGCCGAGGGCGTCCGCGTCGTGTACGCCTGCGCCACCCGCGGCGAGGCCGGCTCGCCCGAGCCGGAGGAGCTCGGCGGCCAACGCTGGGCCGAGCTCATGTCCGCGGCCAAGGCGTTGAGGCTGGACGCGGTGAAGTTCCTCGGCTACCGGGACTCGGGCATGCCCGGCTGGCCCGAGAACCGGCACCCGCGTGCCCTGATGGCGGCGCCCCTGGAAGACGTGACCCGCGAGGTGGTCGCGGTGATCCGCACCGAGCGGCCCCAGGTCCTCATCACGTTCGACCCGATCGGGGGCTACCACCACCCCGACCACATCGCGATCCACCACGCGACCGTCCGCGCCTTCCACATGGCCGGAGACCCCGACCAGTTCCCCGGCGTCGGCACGCCCTTCGCGCCGCAGAAGCTCTACTTCTGGATCCCTCCCCGCGGCGTCCTGAGGCTTCGCGTCGGCCTGCTCCGGGCCCTGGGCCGCGATCCGAGCCGGACCGGGCTGAACGGCGACGTGGACCTGGCCAGCGTGGCCCGCATGCGCTTCCCGATCCACGCCCGGATCCGCCTATCCCGACAAGCGCTCGCGCGCAAGCACGCCGCCGCCCTGTGCCACGCGAGCCAGATCGGGCCATCGAGCCTGACCCGACGGCTGATCGGGCCGGTGTCCCGCCTGCTCGGAAGGACCGAGCTGTACCTGCGGGCCTGTCCCGCCTCGGACGCGGCCCGTCTCGAGGGAGATCTGTTCGAGGGTGTCGCATGATCCGGTCCAACATCATGTCGTCCAAAGGAACCCAGATGCCATCGGTAGACGAGCGAGTCTCGCGTGTCGTGATCATCGGAGCCGGCCCGGCCGGGCTCACCGCAGCCCGGGAGCTCACCAAGTTCGGCCGGCAGCCGGTGGTCGTCGAGAAGAGTGCGATCGTCGGCGGGCTGGCCTGCACCGCGAACTACAAGGGCTACCGCTTCGACATGGGCGGCCACCGCTTCTTCACCAAGGTGGACGAGGTGAAGAAGATGTGGCAGGAGGTGCTGGGGGGCGAGTTCCTGCGCCGCCCCCGGCTCTCGCGCATCTTCTACAACGGGCGCTTCTTCTACTACCCGCTGAAGCCGCTCAACGCCCTGCTCGGCCTGGGCCTCTGGCAGGCGGTGCTCGTGGTGCTGAGCTACCTGCGCTGGCAGCTCTTCCCGCACCGGCACGAGGACACCTTCGAGCAGTGGGTCACCAACCGCTTCGGCAAGCGGCTCTTCAGCATCTTCTTCAAGACGTACACCGAAAAGGTCTGGGGCATCCCCTGCTCCGAGCTCCGGGCCGAGTGGGCGGCGCAGCGCATCAAGGACCTGTCGCTCAAGACCGTGCTCATGACGATGTTCGTGAAGCCCAAGCACACCATCAAGACCCTGATCGAGGAGTTCGACTACCCCCGTCTGGGCCCGGGCATGATGTGGGAGGCGGTGGCCGCCGAGGTCGAGGAGAAGGGCGGATCGGTGCGTCTCCAGCGTGACGTCGTCCGGATCGAGCGGACCGGGAGCCGCATCGATGCGGTGGTGGTGGCCGCCGAGGGAAAGGAGGAGACGCTCGCGGGCTCCAGCTTCATTTCCAGCATGCCGGTGTCCGAGCTCGTGCTGAAGCTCTCCCCGCCCGCGCCCCCGGACGTGGTCGAGGCGGCGCACCGCCTCGGCTATCGCGACTTCCTGACCGTCTGCCTGATCGTCAAGAAGCGCGACCTCTTCCCCGACAACTGGATCTACGTGCACTCCTCCGACGTGCGGGTCGGACGCATCCAGAACTTCGCCAACTGGAGCCCGGACATGGTGCCGGATCCGACCCGGAGCAGCCTGGGCCTCGAGTACTTCTGCACCGAGGGCGACGAGCTGTGGAATACCCCGGACGCCGAGCTCATCGCGCTGGCCGGGCGGGAGCTCGAGGCGATCGGCCTGGCCACCCGGGCCGAGATCCAGGACGGATGCGTGTTCCGCGTGCCGAAGGCCTACCCGATCTACGACGCCACCTATCGAGACCACATGGCGAAGGTCCGCGGGTTCGTGGACGGCCTCGAGAACTTCCAGACCATCGGGCGCAACGGCCTGCACCGGTACAACAACCAGGATCACGCCATGCTCACCGGCATGCTGGCGGTCCGGAATCTGATCCTGCAGGAGACCCACGACCTCTGGGAGGTCAACACCGAGGCCGAGTACCACGAGGAGGTCACCGAGAAGATCCTGGAACCGAGGATCGCGGAGTTCTTCCCGCGCCTCGACCGGGTCGCGCTCGGATGCGCGGTCGGCGCCACCACCGGGCTGATGCTCTTTCTCGCCACCGCCGTGCTCGTGCTGAAGGGCGGGGCGGTGGTCGGGCCCACCCTTCGCTTGCTCGGCCAGTATTTCCCCGGCTACACTGTGACTCCGGTCGGGTCGCTGGTGGGTCTCCTGTACGGCTTCGTGGTGGGCTGGCTGCTCGGCTGGGGCTTTGCGTTCCTCCGGAATGCGACGCTCCTGTGCTACGTGGCGATGGCCCGCCGCCGGGTCGAGCGCGGCCTGCTCCGGCGCTTCCTCGAGTTCGTGTAGGTCCGCCGCGCATGGAGATCGAGATGGCCGACCCGCGAACGATCGAGAATCTCCTGGTCGCCCGGATGGTGCGACTCAACGCGGCCGTGCACGGCATCGTGCTGGGCCTCGTCGTGGGGTTGACGTTGTTCGTCGCCACCCTGTGGCTGGTGATCAAGGGGGGCGCGGTCGTGGGCCCCCACCTGGGGCTGCTCGGGCAGTTCTTCATCGGCTACCGCGTCACGCTGGCGGGCAGCTTCATCGGCCTCGGCTACGGGTTCGCGACCGGATTCCTCGTCGGATTCTTCGTGACGACGGTGTACAACCGGATCGCGGGTCTACGGGAGTCGCGTGTCGGCACTCGCTCCTGACTGAGCCCGCGCCGCGGGCGCGGACCTCGAGCGCCGATTCCCTCGCGCCTCGCTCCATGCCATCGCGCGCCCGCCTGGCCCGCCTCCTCGTGCCGGCCGTGCTGCTGCTCGGCGTGGGCCTCCGTCTCGCCTTCCTGGACGCGGATCCGGACTACTACGCGTGGGCGGGCTACATCACGGACGAGGGCCGCTGGGTCGCCCACGCCCGGGAGATGGCGCTCTTCGGCCACATCGTCCACGCCGACTGGCTGCTCCACCTCATCCTCGCCCCCCTGTTCCAGGCGGCCGCGTACGTCGCGTTCGAGCTCTTCGGGGTGAGCATCTGGGCGGCGCGCCTGCCCACCGCCCTGGCCGGCTGCCTGCTGCTCCTGACCTTCTGGCTGCTGTTCCGGCGTACCGTGGGGAATCTGGCCCTGCTCGTCGGCCTGGCCCTCCTCGCCTTCGACGTCGATCTCGTGCAGCTGAGCCGGGTGGCGGTTCCCGAGATGGCGGCCATGCTGGCCGAGCTCCTGGCGTACGTTCTCGTCGTGACTGGCCGGGCGTCCCCGCGGCGCATGCTCGCCGCCGGCCTGGTGTTAGTCGGCGCCGTCGCCGTCAAGGCGACGAGCCTGCCCGCGCTCGTCATCTTCTCCGCGGTGGTTCTCGTCCAGCCGCTCCCGCCTCCGGAGGCTCCCACCCGACGGCGAGGCCTGGCGATGCTCTGGGCGGGTTTCCTGGCGCCCATCCTCTTCGTGGCCCTGGTCGGGATGGTGGCCCGCCCGGGCCGGCTGGGAGGCCTGGCGGCCAACCTCGAGGTCCTGGGGCACTTCCTGCTGCCCGCGCGGCCGTTCACCATCACGAACTTCTTCCTGGATGCTCCGTTCGCTCCCACCTTCAACATCTGGGCGGTGGGAGCCTGCTTCTCGCTCGCGGTCTACGCGCTCACCCAGGGCGGCGGCGATCTCGCGGTGCGCCGCCACTTCGTGGCCTCCGCGGTCTGGTACGGCCTCTACACGCCGCTCATGCTGAGCCTCGACTACTTCCCGGATCGCTACAAGGCGCACGTCCTGGTCCCGCTGGCGATCAACGTGACCGCCGGTCTCGGCTTGATACCGGCGGCCCGGTGGCCGGTCACGCCCGGTCGGAGAGCCGTGATCCTGGGGCTGCTCACCCTGCCCACCGCGGCGCTGTGGGCGCCCACGCTGGCCGGCCTCGCCATGCAGGCGGGCGCCGATCCCGGGCGCTTGCGCTTGCGTCTCGCCTGCATCGGGCTCGCGCTCGGCCTGACCGGATGGCTCGGCCGGCGGGCGGCCCGGGTGGGAGAGCCGCCGCGCTTCCTGTGGGCCTTCCCCCTGGCCGGGGTCGTCGGGTGGATGCTCTGCCTGCGGGCCGGGCTCGACGGAGGCTCATTCTGGCCCGTCGCCGGCGGCGGCCGCCTGGCGTGGTGGTCCGTCGGCGCGCCCGCCACCGGGATGCTCGCCGGGTTGCTGGTCATCGGCGGCAAGCGGTGGACCTCCGATCGATGGATGGCCCTGGCCACCGCGGCCGTGCTTGCCTACTCGGCGGTGGCGGTCTCACGGATCGCGCCGTCGTACGTGACGCCTCACTACTCGATTCGACAGGCCTCCCGGGACCTTGGCCGCTCGCTCGCCGGAGCCACCGGGCTGATCGCCACCTCGAGCGGGGAAGGGCTCTTCAACGGCAACGCCCTGCCCTACCGGACCGTGCTGAGCAAGACCTGGCCCCCGGACGACCCCGAGGTCCTCGTGGTTGCCTTTGCCTTTCACGCGGACGAGACCCGGCCCGCGCACGGGTATCAGCTCGCCGCGACCTACCACCTGTTCGTGTCGCCCGAGTACGAGGACGACGAGCCCGGCCGCCACACGATCGGCCAGCCGGAGGCGGTGCGCGTCTATCGACGCGGGGAGCCGGGCGAGCCCGCCCGGCGCTGAGTCGACGGGCGGGGCCTCCGCTCAGGACTCTCGCCGCGACTCCGGCCGGCCTCGCCCGGATTGACCGATCGCGCGCCACGTCTCGGCAAGCTGGCCGAGCGTGAGGACGCGCGTGAGCAGCAGCAGCCCGAGAAAGCCCCCCAGGAAGGCCACGTAGAGCGCCGCGTCGACCAGCAGCGACGACCGGAGCCACACGAGGGGCAGGAACACGGCACCGACGACCACCGACACGCCCCAGGCCCCGAGAGCGCGCGCCATGACCGCCCGCGTCCTCCAGCCCATGTACGCGGCCTGCAGACCCGAGGCGAGCAGCACCGCCAGGCAGGCGCCCCGGCTACCCGAATGGATCACCAGCGGTGGGCCGAGGCTCCAGAACACGGCAAGCCGAATGCCCGCGCCGACCAGCAGCACGCTCGGCCGATCGTGGGTCAGGGCCACCACGCTGGCCACGCTCGCCAGTGACATCGGCAGCAGCGCCAGGGTCATCGGGACGAGCGTGCTCACCACCGGCTCGAACGACCGGCCGACCGCGTGCGGGATCACGTCCGGCCCCAGGAGCAGGACCCCGAAGACCGCGGCCACGCTGGCCGCCGCCATCCAGCTCACCAGGCTCCGCAGGCCCTCCCCCAGTGCCGCGTGCGCCTTCTGCTCGCGGAGCGTCGTGAGCACGGCGGCGAACGCCAGGCTCAGCTGTTGCACGGCCGCGGCCGCCGAGAGATGGACGCCGTTGGCGATCCCGAAATAGCTGACCTCCGCATAGTCACGAGAGAACACCCGCACGAGCGACTCCCCGCTCGCCTGGAATGCGATCGAGAGCAGGTTGCCCCCGAAGAAGACGAGCCCGACCCGCAGATACGGCGCGAGGTGGCCCGCGTCGACGCGCAGCCAGCGAAGCGACAGCATCGAGCGAGTCCACCACAGCGCGACGCCCAGGGTCGCCAGCTCGGCGAGGAGCAGGCTCGCGCAGGCTCCGCGAAAACCTCCGAGGGTGAATCCCGGGACGACGAGCACGAGGAGCATCCCGCGACTCAGGAGCTCCCCCGCTCCCCAGCGCGCCGCCTGGTTCAGCCCCAGGAAGAACGCGAACAGGAGGTGGGAGACCGCCCTCACGAAGACCGCGGCGGCGACCGCGGCGAGCGCCGGGGTGTCGAGCTCGGGGAGCCACCGGGTCGTGACGAGCAGGAAGGCGGCCGCCACCACCGCGCCGCCGGCGAGCCGGACCGTCAGCAGGCCGCCCATCAGCCGGTGGAGCTCCCGCGACTCCGGCTTGCGAGAGAGCGCCCCCAGGAAGCGGCCGGCCACCTCGGTGAAGCCGAGGGTGCTGCACATCACGAACATGGTGCTGAGCGACGAGACCAGCGCGAAGCGCCCGTAGGTCGCCGGCCCCATGAGGCGGGGCACCAGGATCACGAACAGCACGCCGGCGGCCAGGAGGCCGCCGCGCTGCATCACCAGGAATCCGGCGTTGCGCAGGGCGCTCTGCGCGTCCGCGGCCCGTGTCAAGCGCTCGTCACCGGGCCGCGCGCTGGCCGCGCCAGCACTCGAAGATGACCGCCTGGAGCACCGAGAGGACGGGCAGGAACGCGTCGTTGAGGAGGTAGACCGAGACGAAGACGCCCAGGATGCCGCGGGCCAGGAGCACCCCCGCGAGGCCGATCGCCACGTTCAGCGCGAGGAACACGATCGCGGTTCCCGCGAACCGGCACATCCCTAGGATCGCCTGGCCCAGCCGGTCGCCGGGCAGGCCCAGCCGGCGTACCCCGATCGCGCAGGCCCCCGCCGAGGTGAGCCCGGTCACGGCGAGAAGAAGCAGCGTCTGCTTCATCGGCGGGCACGCCTACAGGTAGCCGGCGAGCCGGTAGTACAGCCGGGCCACCGTCTCGATCATGACCTGCCGCATCACTCCCAGGCGCGCCTCGGGGGTTCCGCCCCACTCGAGGACCGGGGCCCCGTACGACGGGATGACCTCGAATCCCGCTCGCTCGAAGAGCAGCATCGCCCGGCCCATCGCCTGCCCGTCCGTGACGAGGATGATCCGTCTGATGCCCCGAGGGGCCAGCAGCGACCGGGCCTCGAGCGCTTCGTCGCGTGTCGTCCTCGCGGACGACATGGTGATGATCGCCTGCCCGGATATTCCGCACTCCCGCGCCACGTCCGCCCGCCGCCCCGCCTCCGTCCACCGGCTCCCGACGGGGGAGCCGGAGAGCACGAGCAGGGGGGCCAGTCCGCGACGATAGAGATCGATGCCCTCCATGAGCCCGAGCAGCGAGCCCCCGACGAGCTCGCCCCGCTCGCTCACCCCGCCGCGGCCCAGGATCACGATGGCCCCGGCGGGCGCGAGCTCGCGGGCGGGAGCCATCCAGTAGCTGACCACGTTCGGGAGCGGGGTGAATCCGATCGCCAGCAGAAGCGCCACCCCGATGGCCCCGACGGTGCTTCGCACGTCTCGTCTCATCGATCGCCCTTCCCGGTGCGCGGCGTATCATCGCACAGGCCCGGCTGACCGCGCATGATGCTTGAGATAAGATAGCCGCCCATGACCGCAGATCCGGCCTCCGACCTCGTACGCTGGGTGAAGGAAGGCGAGCACCTCTTCCGGCTCACGCTGGAGAGCCTGCAGGGCGCGGCCGCGCTCGGATCGAAGGCCGAGGCGCTGGTCGAGGAGAACCGGCGGCTACGGGAGGACAACTCGGCCATGCGGCAGGAGCTCGACCTGCTCCGGGCCGAGCGCCTCGAGGTCGCCGACACCTTCAAGGTCTTCGCCGAGCACGTCACCCGCCTGGCGACCCTCGCGCTGCATCGCCTGGGCAAGCCCGGCCTGCTCGCGCCGGACGCGGCGCCCCCGCCGCAGGCGCCGCGGGTTCCGTAGGCCGGGCCGCGCCTCAGTCGATCAGGGGCCCCGCGCTCGCACCCTCGGTGCCCGCGCTGAAGCGCACCGTGGTGTAGCCGAGCGCGTAGCAGATGCCCCGCGGCTGCCGGCGCTCCACCTGCCGGCGGTCGTCGGTCCCGTGGCGCTGGGATCGTCGGCGCTCGCGCTCGCGCCGGTCCATGATCACCTTCACCCCCCGCACCCCCAGGAAGGCCCGCTCGAGGTAGTCGTGCAGCGCATCCTCACCGGGCCGCACCACGACCAGGTAGGTGACGTCGGGGAAGGAGTGCGAGGGCAGCGCGGCCAGGATGTACTGGAGGTGGCGCCGGCAGACCCCGTGAGTCTCGCTGTCGTCATCGAACGGCTCTCGCTCGCCGAGAAAAGACGGCCCGCCGTCTCGCTGGCACCAGGCGCAGAAGGCTCTCAAGGTCGCGGGGATGATACCACGGTCCCCCGGCCGGCCGGTTGCGTTGCGTCCCGCCGGAGGGCGGGTGTAGAGTCGAATCACGCGCTTTCTGCTGCTCATGTGCGCGCTCGGAGGAGACGATGACTCGTATCGGACAGCTCGCGGCCGCGATCGTGGCACTCCTCGCGTCGACCGCGTTCGCGCAGACGCCGGCCACCGCGCCGGGCGCGGGCACCGTGCAGAACGGCTCCAACGTGAGCATCGAGTACACCCTGAAGGACGAGGGCGGCCAGGTCCTCGACACCAACAAGGGCAAGGACCCGCTCACGTTCACCCAGGGCCAGCAGCAGATCATCCCCGGCCTCGAGCGGGAGCTGATCGGCATGCACCCCGGCGACGAGAAGAAGGTCGTGGTGAAGCCCGAGGACGCCTACGGCCCGGTCGTTCCGAACGCGCAGACCGAGGTGCCCAAGGACGCGGTGCCCAAGGAAGGGCTCAAGGTCGGCACCGCCCTGATGGCCCGCAGCGGCTCGGGCGAGACCCGGCCGGTGGTGGTGAAGGAGATCAAGGAGACCACGGTCGTGCTCGACCTCAACCACCCGCTCGCCGGCAAGACCCTGTTCTTCGACGTCAAGGTCGTGGGCGTGAAGCCCCCGTCCGCCGCTCCCGCAGCGGCTCCGGCCCCGGCCCCCCCCACCAAGTAGAGTCCCGCCCCGATGGCCGACGGCCCGCGCCGCCGGCCATCGGGGTCGGGTCTTACATTCCTACATTCCGAGCGTGACCATGAAGTCGCGGGTGAGCGCGCCGGTGTAGACCTCCTCCACCGCGCCCTGGAGTCGGATCGACCAGTCCGGGCGCACGTCGATCGACAGCTCGCCCCCGGGCATCCGTACCGTGACGAGCCCGTGGTCGCAGAGCCCGTTGCGGACCGCGGCGCACGCGACCGCACTCGACGACGAGCCCGACGCGAGCGTCCACCCGGCCCCGCGCTCCCAGATCAGGATGTCGACCATGGAGCGCGAGGCCACCCGCGCCCACTGCACGTTGATGCGGTTGGGGAACGCGGGATGGTGCTCGACCTTGGGGCCGAGCCGGCGGACGAGCGCCTCGTCCAGCCGGTCGGTGAAGATCACGCAGTGGGGGTTGCCCACCGACACCGCGGTGATCAGCAAGGTCTCTCCGTCCACCTGCAGCGGTACCTTCACCACCTCGCGCTCGGGCCCGTTCATGGGGATCTCGGGCGCCACGAAGGTGCAGCGCCCCATCTCCACCGTGACCAGGTTCATGCGCCCGTCGACCACGTGGCACGTGCACTCGACCCGGCCCCCCTTGGTCGCGACGGTGAAGCTCGGCTTCTTGGCGTGCCCGTGGTCGTGGAGGTACTTGGCGAAGATCCGGAGCCCGTTGCCCGATTTCTCGGCCTCGCTCCCGTCCGGGTTCAGGATGCGCAGCCCGAAGTCCGCCCCGCCCCACGGCGGCGTGAGCAGCAGGATGCCGTCCGAGCCCACGCCCCAGTTGCGGTCGCAGATGCGCGTCACCTGCGCGGCGGTGAGCGCCGCCGGCAGATCGGCCGAGTCGATGACGATGTAGTCGTTGCCGAGCCCGTGCCCCTTCGCGAAGGGAATCATGCGCGCCATGATACCGCCCGTGCTCCCGCGAGCCAATCGCGCAGGCGCTCGGGCAGGCGGCGGACGTCGCACGGCAGCCGGTGGCGCCACTTCCCGGCGAAGCGCGCCAGCGCGGCCCGCCGCTGGGCCAGGTCCTCGGGCGCGGCCACCGGCGCGCCCTCCCCGGTGCGCGTGCCCCCGCCCCGGTGCAGGAACGGCGCGTCCACCACCGCGCAGCGCCAGCCCGCCTCGCGCACCGCGAACGAGAGATCGCGGTCGTAGCCGTGGAAGAAGCCGTAGCCCTCGTCGAAGCCGCCCACCGCCTCGAGGATCGCGCGGGGGAGGAACAGGCACACCCCGTCCACCGCGGCCACCTCGGTGACCGGGGCGCGCAGCGTCGCCTGCCCGTCGAGGGCGTGGACGATGGTCCGGCCCACGTAGCGCCCGTCGCGGCGCAGGCGCCGAGCCCCGTAGAGCCCGGCCAGGCCGATACGCCCGGGTCCGTCCACCGCCGCCTCCAGGCGCTCGAGCCAGCGCGGCTCGCGCATGACGGTGTCGTTGTGGAGGAAGCAGAGCCGGTCGCCGCCGGCGAGCCGGGCGCCCTGGTTGAGGGCGCGGATGAGCCCGACGTTCTCGGGGTTGCGATGGTAGCGGAGCGACGCGCGGCCGGCCCACTCCCGGAAGAAGCCCTCGGTACCGTCGGAAGATGCATTGTCCACCACGCACAGCTCGAACGGGCGGGTGGCGGGCGCGAGACTCTCGAGGCAGGCGCGGGTGAGGGCAAGCTGGTTGTAGACGACCAGGACCACAGAAGTGGTGATTGGGCTCGTGCCGATCGGGCTCGTGGCCATCGGCCTACCGCGCCGGCCCGCTCACGAGCGCGGAGCCGGCGGCCACCGCCAGGGAGACGGCCGCGGCCCGGCTACCGCTCGGAGAGCGGGACGTACTTGAGGTCGATCGCGCCCGTGTAGTCGGAG
>JBGQHJ010000150.1:0-11835 GCA_041497895.1 Methylomirabilia bacterium | reverse complement strand
GGGCCAGCCGGGGCAGGGCCAGCCGGGGCAGGGTCAGCCGGGGCAGGGTCAGCCCGGTCAGGGCCAGCCGGGGCAGGGTCGCGACAAGGGCCGTCAGGGCCAGCAACAGCAGGAGCCGGGCCGCAATCCGCAGCCCGGACAGGGCGAGCGCAAGCAGTAGTCACCGGCACGAGGGCGGGCGGCGGGTCATCCCGCCGTCCGCCGTACGGGCGCGGCGCATGGACGTGGCAACGGAAACGATCATGGAAGGGGAGGACGCACCGTGTCACTCATTCTGATCATTTTGCTGGTGTTGATCCTGGTGGGGTCGTTGCCGACGTGGCCGTACAGCTCGGGGTGGGGCTTCTACCCGAGCGGCGGGGCCGGGCTCGTGCTGCTGGTCCTCATCGTCCTGCTCCTCTCGGGCCGGCTCTGATGAGCGCCGGGGCGCCGGCGGGCCGAGTCGCCGCCGCGGCGGTCCTCGCGGTGGCGGGGCTGGGGCTGGGCTTGCTCTGGCTCTCCGGCCGCCGGTCCGCCGCGGTCCCGGTCGTGCGCTGCCCGATCCACGGCATCGCCTACGACACCGATCTCGAGGTCTGCCCCGACTGCGCCCGCACCAGCGAGGCGCTGAAAGGAAGGGAGTCATGAACGGAACACCGACGCTGTTCTGCCGGTCGTGCGGAGCGTTTCGGGCGATCGAGGACTGGCGCGAGCGGGGCGAGGCCCTGGTGATCGAGCTCGCGCCGTGCGGCCACGTGCTCCAGCGGAGCGCCGGGGTCGAGTGGCCAATCCGGAAGGCGGCGTAGTCGTGCCGCGTAGCGGGGAGGGATCCACCATGAGCCGATTCGTGCTGGGAGCGATCGTGGGAGCCATCGCGGTCTACGTGTGGGGTGAGGAGCTGCGACGCTTCGCCAATACCAAGGGCCGCACCGCGCGGCTCGCCGCCGCGGACGGTCTCCGCTCCGTGCAGTCCACCGCCGAGGAGATCTTCGACAGCGCCAAGGACCAGGTGACGTCGACGCTCCAGGCGGGGCAGGACGTCCTGCGTCCCGCCCGCCCGACGGCCCGGGATCGGCGATGACCCCGCGGGCGGCCGTGGGGGGAGCTCTGATCGCAGCTCTCCTGCTGACCGGCTGCGCGCTCGCGACCACCTCGCCGCCGTCCGCGGCCCGCCGGGCCGAGACGCCGCCTCCGGCGGCCAGTCAGAAGTCGGTCGACCCCGCTCAGGTCGAGCGCCTGAAGAAGGCGATGATTCCCCTGCTCCAGGTGATGGACAAGCCGCGACCGCCGAGCCAGGTCAAGGTCGGCATCATGGACAACCCGCAGATCAACGCGGCCAACGCGGGCAACGGCGAGTTCTACGTGACCACCGGGCTCCTGCAGAAGGCCAACGACGATCAGCTCCTGGCCGTGCTCGCGCACGAGGTGGCCCACGAGGACCTCGGGCACGTGGCCAAGGCCCAGGCCCTCGGCACCGGGCTCGGCATCGGCGCGGTCATCCTCGACCAGATCATCCCGGGGGCGGGGCGGGTGGCGCCGATCGCGGGCGCGCTGATCTCGCGCAAGTACAACCGCAACGAGGAGTACGCGGCCGACCGCCACGGCATCGAGCTGCTCGAGCGGATGGGCCGCTCGAAGGACGTGATGATCAACACCCTGACCTGGCTGATGGACTCGGATGGATCGGGAGGCGAGGGCGGCGGCTTCTTCAGCACCCATCCCGCGACGGGCGATCGTATCCAAGAGCTGCGCCGACTGTGAGGCGCCGGCTCCGGGTCGCCGCCGGCGCGCTCCTCGTCCCGCTCCTGACCGTCAGCGGGTGCGGTCACGTCCAGCCTCACCTCGAGCTCCCCGCGCTGCAGATGGGGGAGCCCGTGTTCCGCTCGACCCTCGTGGCCTACACCGGCAACGCGGTGGTCCCCGGCAATCGCGTCGATCTGCTGCTCAACGGCGACCAGATCTTCCCGGCCAAGATCGCGGCCATCCGCGCCGCGCGCAAGAGCATCACCTACGCCCAGTACGTCTTCGAGGACGGCGCGCCCGCCGCCGACACCGCGCAGGCCCTCGCCGAGCGCTGTCGGGCCGGGGTGTCGGTCCACGTCCTGCTCGACGCGGTCGGGGCCCTCGCGATGCCGTCGCAGTACCGGGACTGGATGACCGAGGCCGGCTGCGAGGTGGCCAGCTTCCGTCCCCTCAGCCCGTGGGTCATCGATCGGGTGAACGAGCGCAACCATCGCCGCATCCTGGTGGTGGACGGGACGGTCGGCTTCACCGGCGGCTCCGGCACCAGCGGCAAGTGGACCGGAAACGGCAAGGAGGACGGCTTCTGGCGCGACACCGACGTGCGCGTCGAGGGCCCGGTCGTCGAGCAGCTGCAGGGCGCCTTCGCGGAGAACTGGCTCGAGGCCACCGGGGTGGCGCTGGGCGGCGCCGCCTACTTCCCTCGCCCGAGCGAGATCAAGGGGGGCGTCGACGCCCAGGTCGTGCGCAGCTCGCCCGCCGGCGGCAGCGTCGCGATGTACACCATGTTCCTCCTCGCCATGGCCTCCGCGCACCGCTCCATCCACATCACCAATCCCTACTTCGTGCCGGACGAGAAGATGGTGCTGACCCTCCTGCAGGCCCGGCGGCGCGGGGTGCGTGTCGTCCTGCTGCTGCCGGGTGCGATCGATCACAACATCGTGCGGCAGGCCAGCCGCGGCGAGCTCGGCCGCCTGCTCAAGGAGGGCGTGGAGATCCACGAGTACCGGCCCGCGTTGCTGCACGCCAAGACCATGGTGATCGACTCCATGTGGGCCACGGTCGGCAGCACCAACCTTGACCGGCGGTCGTTCGCGCTGAACGAGGAGCTGAACCTTGTGATCTACGACGCCACGGTCGCTCGGCGCCTCGAGCAGGTGTTCGAGAAGGATCTCGCCCATTCCCGCCCCGTCACCTACGCGGGGTGGAACAATCGCGGGCTCCTGAGCCGGGTGCTCGAGATCCTCGCGGTGCCGGTGCGAGACCAGCTCTGATTGACCCGAACGGTACGCTTGGATCATGAGCCGCCGGGCCACGCTCCTCGTTGCCGCGCTCCTCCTCCTCGGCAGCGGCGACGGCTACTCCCGGGCCGCGACGGCCGCGCCGCCCGATCTCCAGCTCCGGGTCAGCCACGCGGTGGCGGGCTTCCGGCCCGCCGAGCACGCGGGGGCGGCCTACAAGAACGTCGATCCCGAGTACCGGCGCGCGTCCTACTGGGCGCGGTTGCACTCGCTGGTCATCGGCGGCACCGGGCTCTTCACCGAGCATCGGGTGGCGCCGCTGCCCCTGGCCATCCCCGACCTCACCGCGCTGAGCCGCGGCGCGCACCGCGGCACCACCGTCACCTGGATCGGTCACTCCTCCGTCCTTGTCCAGCTCGACGGGGTGACGTTTCTCACCGACCCGACCTGGGCGCGCCGAAGCGGGCCGTTCAGCGGGCGGATCGGCGTCCGCCGCTACACGCCGCCCGGGATCCCGTTCGACGAGCTGCCGCGCGTCGACTTCGTCCTGATCTCCCACGATCACTACGATCACCTCGACGAGCCCACCGTGCGCCGGCTCGCCCGGAGGTTCGACCCGCTGTTCATCGTGCCGATGGGCATCAAGGCGTGGCTCGCCGACCGCGGGATCACCCGGGTGATCGAGCTCGACTGGGGCGAGTCGGTGACCGTCCACGGCCTGAACGTGGTGTGCATGCCGGCCCAGCACGGCAGCGGGCGCACCGCGCTCGACCAGGGGCGGCGGCTCTGGTCGGCGTGGGCGGTGCTGGGGTCGAAGCGCTTCTACTTCGCGGGCGACACCGGCTACTACCGCCACTTCAAGGAGGCGGGCGACGCGCTCGGCCCCTTCGACCTCGCCGCGCTGCCGATCGGATCCTACACGCCGCGGGAGATCGCGCGCCCGGTGCACATCTCTCCCGAGGAGGCGGTGCAGGCCGGGCTCGACCTGCGCGCCACCCACATCCTGGGCGTGCACTGGGGGACGTTCGCGCTGGCCCGCGAGCCGTACGACGAGCCGCCGCGCCGCCTCGCCGCCGAGGTCGAGCGGCGCCACCTCGACCCCGCGACGGCCTGGATCCTCGAGCCCGGCGAGACCCGGACCTGGTAGATCCCCCCTCTCCCCTCAGGGGAGAGGGCAGGGTGAGGGGTGGTCTTACCGCCAGTAGTACGGGAACCGATAGTAGTCGTGCAGCCGCGTCTCGTACTCGCGGGTGAAGTCAGCGTCCGGGCGATACTCCGGGGCTTCTCGGATCCGCTTCTTCTCGATGTTCATCACCACCGTCTCGCGCTCCGGGGCCACGCGGCTGATCCAGGCGGTGGAGAGCCCCGATCTCGCCGTCGGTGGCGAGGATCTTGTAGCTCAGGATGTTCTTGACCGGTCGTAGCATGGGACGTTCCTTTCTTCGGCGCTGTTTCAGCGAGGAGGGAGCAACTTCCATGCCCGGGTCTCAACCGCCGCGGGACTCCGGCTTTCCGCCCGCGAGCGCGGGCGGCGCGACCAAGAGCAGAACGAACTACCCGGTAGTATCGATGACCTGCCACACTCCGGCCGCGTCCGTCGTCTCCTGGTGGCGACCCCCGCCGTACTCGCCGATCACGCGGCGCCAGAAGCTGATCGCGACCGCGTTGCGGGCCAGCTCGAAGACCTCCCACTTGCCGCGGAACCGATCGAAGAGGGAGAAGACCGCGCGGCGGCCGATGCCCCGCCCGCGGTGCGAGCGGAGCACGAAGAATTCCGACATACGGTAGTCCATGCCCGGCCGCATGTGGGGGGACGGCGCCTGGTTGACGAGCGCGAAGCCGACGCGGCGGCCGGCCTCGGTGATGATCAGCGGGTGGTCGCCGTCGTCCTCGAGCCAGCTCGCCCGATGATCCGGCATCCAGACGCCGCGATCGTCCAGCGTGTAGTACGTGAGGTCGAACTCGGAGAGGTCGTGCAGGTAGAACGGATAGACGTTGGTCAGCCACTCCCGGTCGGCCGCCGAGCGCCGCGCGTCGCGCAGCTCGAGGCCCACCGGCCCTCCGGCCGACCGCGCCCGCCCCTAGCGGGGCGGCTCCGACTCGTCGAGGTCCCGCGCTCCCGCGGTGCGGCTGCGGTACTCGGCGGGAACCTCGCGCCCCGCGTCGAGGTAGGCGCGACGCACCGCCTCCACGTTCGGGCTGAAGATGGTCTTGCGGTTGCTCCGGGCCCACTCGTTGGACTCCCGGATCGTGGTGAGCGAGCCCTGGAAGCGGGGCATCACGTAGCGCGCGAACAGCTCGTAGCTACGGAGCGTCTGCTCGCGGGTGGCCCACTCGTGGGCTCGGAAGAGCAGGCCGCCGAAGCCGCCGCCGCTCAGGCCCTGCAGCCGCTCGATGCCGCGGATGATGGTCTCGGGCGCGCCCACCAGGGTGGTGCCCATCTTCACCCCTTCGCGCAACGGATCGTCGGCGCGGCCGGGCGGCCGCCCGAGGGTGTCCTCGAAGTAGGTGACGGTCTCGTGCCGCTCCGCCCGACTCACCTCGCGCAGCGCCAGCTCGTCGTCGTCGGCCACGTGCACGTTGACCACGAGCCGCCAGTTCTTGCGGTCCATGGTCTTGCCGTTCTTGGCCGCGGTGTCCTCCGCGATCTTCCACTGGTTGCCGAGGGCCTCGGGCCCGCCGGGCAGGCCCGCCCCGAGCGAGAGCACCCCGAGCCCGTGCTTGCCCGCCGCGATCACCCCGGCCGGGGTGATGGTGCTGGCCACCGCGATGGGGAAGTGCGGGTCGCTGTACGGCGCGAGGTGCAGGCGGGCCTGTCGCAGCTCGAACCAGTCGGTCTTGAGCGTCACCGGCTCCTCGCAGCGGAGGAGCTGCATGATCGCGTCGAGCGATTCCTCCATGCGCGGGCGCTGGGTCACCGGCTCGATGCCCATCATGTAGGCGTCGGACACCAGCGCGCCCGGCCCGATGCCCAGCATGGACCGGCCGCGGGTCATGTGGTCGAGCTGCACGAAGCGATTGGCCACCATGAGCGGATGGTGATACGGCAGGCTCGTGACCCCCGAGCCCAGCATGATGTGGCGGGTGCGCTCGGCGGCGGCGGCGATGAAGACCTCGGGGGAGGCGATCAGCTCCCAGCCCGCCGAGTGGTGCTCGCCGATCCATACCTCGTCGTAGCCGAGGTAGTCCATCCACTCGATCAGCTCCATGTCGCGGCCCATCGCGAGCGTGGGGTTCTCGCCGACCTTGTGGAACGGCGCCAGGAAGATGCCGAACTTCATGCCCTTGTGAGCCAATGCCGCCTCCGTGGCCAGGAATGACGCGCTGAAGTACGGGCATCGTAGCATGCCTTGAGTCGGACGCGCACCGGTGCTAGAAGAGGGCCCATGGACTTCACCTACACCGAGGAGCAGGAGACCTTCCGCGCCGAGCTACGCCGGTGGCTCGCCGCGAATCTCAGCGACGACCTGCGCATCGAGGATCCGACGGACGAGCGCGTGGCCCCGGACCGCGAGACGTTCGAGCGGCGCCGGGAGTGGCAGAAGCGCATGTACGCCGCGGGCTGGGTGGGGATCTCCTGGCCGAAGGCGTACGGCGGACGCGGGGCGACCCTGATGGAGCAGGTCATCTACGACGAGGAGTGCTTCCGGGCGCGCGCCCCGGTGCTCCCCGGCTACTCCGGCATCGGGATGGCGGGGCCGACCATCATCGAGTGGGGCACCGAGGAGCAGAAGCGCCGCTTCCTGCCGCGCATCCTCGGCGGCGACGACATCTGGTGCCAGGGCTATTCCGAGCCGGGCGCCGGGTCCGACCTCGCGGGCCTCCGCACCCGGGCCGAGGACCGCGGCGACCACTTCGTGGTGAACGGGCAGAAGGTGTGGACCTCGGGGGCGCAGTTCGCGGACTGGATCTACCTCCTCGTGCGCACCGACCCGAGCGCGCCCAAGCACCGCGGGATCAGCTACCTGCTCGTCGACATGCGCACCGCGGGCATCACGGTGCGCCCGCTCGTGCTGCTCAACGGCCACCGCCACTTCAACGAAGTGTTCTTCGTCGACGTGGTCGTCCCCAAGGCCAATCTCATCGGCCGGCAGAACGAGGGGTGGAAGCCCGCGATGACCACGCTGATGTACGAGCGCAAGGGGGGCGGCGGGCGCGGCCACGAGGAGCAGCTCGCGCGGCTGCGCGTCCTCGCCACCCGGGTGCAGCTCGACGGACGGCCCGCGTGGGAGCATCCGGTGATCCGCCAGCGCTTCGCCCAGCTGATGGTCGAGGCCACCTGCCAGCGCTACACCCGGATGCGCAACCTCACCCGCCAGCTCCGCGGTGAGCCCCCCGGCCCCGAGGGCTCGATCCTGAAGCTCTTCGGCTCCGAGCTCGGCGTCCGCATCGCGGACTTCGCGGGCGAGCTGCTGGGGCCGCACGCGCTCCTCAACCGGGCGAGCGAGCAGGTTCCCGACGGCCCGCGCTGGTACAACCGGGTGCTGAGCGCGCGGCAGTACACGATCGCGGGCGGCACCAGCGAGATCCAGCGCAACATCATCGGCGAGCGCGTGCTGGGCCTACCAAAGGACTAGACCATGGCCGACGAGAAACGAGAGCAGCAGGCCGAAGCGCTGATCGCGAAGATGAAGGCGGCGCGGGGCTACATGTACCCGGAGTGGGAGTTCGCGGCGCGGCAGGACCCCGAGTTCGTCGCCGCCTACAACCGGCTCTACGAGCTCTCCCTGGGCGAGGGCCACCACGTCTCCGCCAAGGTGCGGGAGTTCGTGGCCATCGCGCTCCTCTGCTTCCGGGGATCGGAGCGGGCGGGGCTGGTGGCGCACATGCGGCGGGCGATGCAGTTCGGGGCGACCCCCGCCGAGCTCTTCGAGGTCCTGGAGGCCTGCGTGGTCCCGGGCGGGGCGCCGACCTTCCATCGCGGGCTCGGGGCCCTCATGGAAGCGGTGAACCCCCCGGCCGGTCCCCCGGCCGGGTAGGCTGGCCTCAGGCGCTCGCGCGCCCGCGCGGGGTGAGCGCGGCCAGCACGACCGCCACCACCAGGAGGGCCGGCACATCGCCCCACAGGTGGCCGCGCTCCGCGGGGTCGCCGAAGGCCTGCACCGCCATGATGCCGGCGTGCACGACGCTCGACCAGACCGTGAACCAGATCAGGCTCCGGTGCATCAGGGGGTCGCGGGAGGCGATCAGGAGGAACACGCCGAGCGTCGCGTAGATCCCGATGATCATCATCAGGTAGTGCGAGTGCCCGGTCCCCCACGTCCAGCCCGATGCCCAGATCTTGCCCAGTGGGTAGATCCCGAGCACGAAGATGAGGCCGACCACCACCAGCACGATACGAAGGTAGGAGACCCGACTCTGATCGGACATCGCTGATCCTCCTCGGGAAAACGGAAGCGGGCCCAGGGCCACGCGCCGGCCGCCCCGGGGCGGTCGGGCGGCCCGACCCTAGCGCCGGGACGGACCCCGGTCAACCCGAAAACGGGGCCGGATGCCTTGACAGGACGAGCGGGTGGCCCTAGAGTGCCGCACACGTCAGACCGGTTGGCGTCTCGGAGGCACGGATGCGGCTAGTGCCCGATCTCGAACCGTCCTGTCCGTGCGCTGCACGCCGCGCGCGTCCCCCGCATCTTGCCTCGCGAGCAGTGAACCGCCCCTCATCCCGTCCGCGACCCGCGGAGGAGGCCTCATGAGCACTCGACGAGAGTTCCTGACCACGACCCTGGTCGGCGGCGCGGCCGCCGCGGTGGCTCCCCGGCGCGCGAGCGCCGCGGTCAAGTCGATGACCGTCGTCCACGAGAGCTCGTTCATCAAGGGCTTCGACGACTTCTTCGTGAAGACCCTCTCGCCCGAGTACGAGAAGCTGACCGGCATCAAGGTCGGCTACGAGCCGGTGAGCGTGGGGAGCATGCTCACCCGCCTCACCACGATCGTCGAGACCAAGTCCGGCCCCGAGATCGTTGCGACCGGCGTCAACTGGCCCCACCTGTTCGATCAGGGCCTCCTGGACGTGAGCGACGTCGCGGCCGAGATCGGCAAGAAGATCGGCCCCTGGCACGACAACATCTTCGACGCGGTGGTGGTCAACAAGAAGTGGAAGGCGCTGCCGTGGGGCAACATCGGGCAGCTCGAGGTCTACCGGACCGACTGGTTCAAGGAGGTCGGCGTCACCAAGTTCCCGGACACGTGGGAGGACCTCCTCACCGTCGGCCGCATGCTCAAGAAGAAGGGGCACCCCTTCGGCTTCGAGATCGGGCACGGCTTCGGCGACAACCACGGCTGGATGTACCCGCTGCTGTGGTCCTACGGCGGCCGCGAGGTGGACAAGGACGGCAAGACCGTCGTGATCGATTCGGCCGAGACCGCGAAGGCGGTGGACTTCTGCCGGAAGTTCTACCAGGAGACGATGCTCGAGGACGTGCTGGGCTGGACCGACGTCAACAACAACAAGGCGTTCCTGGCCGAGCAGATCTCCTGCACCAACAACGCGATGTCCATCCTGATCGTGGCGAAGCGGGACTTCCCGGACATCGCCAAGGTCACCGACCACGGGCTCAATCCCCAGGGACCCAAGGGCCGCTACCACCTCTACAACCCGCAGTCGCACGCGATCGCCTCGCACGCCCCCGATCCGGCGGCGGCCAAGGCCTTCCTGCGCTGGCTCTACGACGACAAACAGCTCTCGCGCTGGCTGGTTGCGGGCGAGGCGTACTACGCGCCGTACCTCCACGGCTACGACAACCACCCGATGTGGAACGCGGACCCGCGCTACATGCCGTTCAAGGAGTCGCTGAAGACCTCGCACCTGCACGGGTGGCCCGGCCCCGCCGGGCACGCGCTGTCGGAGAGCGTGGCGAAGTACGTGCTGGTCGACATGTTCGCCAAGGCCTGCCGGGGCGACGCGACCAAGGACGTCATCGCCACCGCGGCGTCCCAGCTCAAGCAGATCTACAAGGCGGGCTAGGCCATGGCGGTCCGGCCGGAGCCGATCGCCCGACCGGCCCCGGCCGCGCTGCGGGTCCTGTCCCTCCGCGGCGTGCTCGAGCGGGAAGGGGCGTTCAGCTGGCTGATGCTGGCGCCGGGCGTCCTCTTCCTGCTCGCGTTCGTCGCGTACCCGTTCTTCTACGGCATCTGGCTTAGCCTGCAAGATCGGCCGGTCGCCCGGGCGGGCGTCTTCGTCGGGCTCGGCAACTTCATCACCCTGGCCCACGACGCGGTCTTCTGGCAGGTCACCCGCAACACCTTCGTCTACACCGCGGCCACCACGGTCCTGAAGCTCCTGGGCGGCCTCGCGATGGCCCTCGTGATCAATCAGGCCTTCCGCGGGCGCAGCCTCGTCCGCGCCTTCCTCCTCCTGCCGTTCATCGTTCCCACCATCCTCAGCGTGGTGGCCTGGATGTGGATCTTCGACCCGACGTTCAGCGTCATCAACTGGGTGCTGGTCCATACCGGGGTGATCAGCAGCGGGTTCTCGTGGCTCGGCAACGCGAGCCTCTCCATGGTGTCGATCATCATCGTGAACACCTGGCGGGGCATCCCGTTCTACGGCATCACGATCCTGGCCGGGCTCCAGACCATCTCGCCCGACCTCTACGAGGCGGCCGCCATCGACGGAGCCACCATCCAGCAGCGCTTCCTCCACGTGACCCTGCCGATCATCAAGCCGATTCTGATCATCGTGACCATGTTCTCGGTGATCTTCACCTTCTCCGACTTCCAGATCGTCTATGCCCTCACGCACGGGGGGCCCGCCAACGCCACCCAGGTCTTCGTCACCTACGCGTTCGACCTCGGGATGTCGGGCGGCCAGCTCGGCATGGGGGCGGCGGCGGCGCTGGCCATGCTGCCTGCCCTCGCGGTCGTGATCGTGGCCCTCACCCTCTACATACGGCGCGACGCATGATCGAGGGACGCGGGATCGTCTCCCGGATGCTCCGGCTCTACCTGCCGCTCGCGGTCTGCCTGGTCGCGATGCTGTTCCCGTTCTACTGGATGCTGATCACGTCGATCAAGCCGAACGCGGAGCTGTACAACGCGCGGATCATGCCGCTGGTGGTCTACCACCCGACGTTCAAGCACTACGTCGATCTCCTCACCCAGACGAACTTCCTCACCTGGACCTACAACACGATGCTGGTGGCGGTCGTGACTACCGCGGTCTCGCTCGTCCTGGGCACGATGATAGCCTATCCCCTCGCCCGCATGAACTTCCCGGGGGCCGCCGTTGTCGCGATCGGAGTCGCCGCCACCTACCTGGTGCCCCAGCCGCTGCTCTTCATCCCGATGGCCGACATCATCAACAAGCTCGAGCTGGGAAACACGCTCAGCGCAGTGATGCTCACCTACCCCACGCTCCTGATCCCGTTCTGCGCGTGGCTCCTGATGGGCTACTTCAAGAGCGTGCCGCGCGAGCTCGAGGAGGCGGCCCGCATCGACGGGGCCAGCCGCTTCCAGGCGATGTGGCGCGTGGTGCTGCCGCTGACCACCCCGGGGCTCCTCTCCGCCGGGATCTTCGCCTTCACCCTGGCCCAGAACGAGTTCCTCTACGCGCTGATCTTCCTGTCCAAGAGCGAGGTGCGCACGGTGCCGGTGGGGGCCATCACCGAGCTGATCCGGGGCGACGTCTTCTACTGGGGCCAGCTCATGGCGGCGGCGCTGCTCGGCTCCATACCGGTCGCGGTCATCTACTCGTTCTTCGTCGACTACTATGTCGCCGGGCTGACTGCCGGCTCGGTGAAGAGCTAGCGACTCACCGGCGGGCGGCGGGAGGGGAGCGGCGCGGGGGGCGGGCTCCCCGGACCCGCTGACTCGCAACCTGCCTCCGCCGTCTCGATCGAGTCACGAGATGAGCGTTCGTGGCTTCGACGACCCGCAG
>JBGQHJ010000149.1:0-11903 GCA_041497895.1 Methylomirabilia bacterium | reverse complement strand
GCCCGGCATGCAGTAGCCCTCCTCCGAGACGTCGGGATCGAGCTCGGCCGCGGTCTGGCAGCTCCGGACCGTCTGCACGTCGACGACCAGGTCGATCAGGTACTCGATGGTGGGCTCGTGAGCCTCGAGGCCCATCGCGTGCGCGCACGCGAGCGCGAGCCCCAGGGTGAACTCGGCCTTCGCGAGCCAGGCGTAGAGCTGATGCCAGAAGCACCACGCCGCGATGGGGTCGGGCGACGCCTCGGTGAGGAACACGCGCTCCCACGGGACCAGCACGTCCTGGAGCCAGAGCTGGCCGTCCAGCTCGTCGAAGCGGCTGCTGAGCGGCGCGAGGAACGGATTCGGGTGGCGGGCCGAGATCTTCCGGCACAGCACTGTGACGCCGGGCGCGTTCACCGGCACGATGAAGGTCGCCCGGTGGCCGTCGCGGTCCACGCCCGAGTGCGCCCCGATGTACACGTCCTCCGCGTAGACCGGGCTCGTGTGCATGCCGACCTTCCCGTGGAGGACCAGGCCGGCGCCGGTCTCGCGGATTATGCGAAGCGCCGCCCGTTCATTGGGATCCTCGCGGAGCCGGTAGCCGATGGTGGCCGCGCCCGCCGAGAACGTGAGGAAGCGCCCGGTGCGCGCGATCGTGTCGCGATAGGCCGCGGCGGTCGCGCCCTGCTCGGCCGAGACCTTGCGCTGGCGGACCACGTCGTGGAGGCCGAGCGCGATGAGGTTGCCGTAGCCGGGCGTGTGGGTCATGTTGCCCGCGGTCAGGAAGATGGTCGCGGCGTAGCTCCGCCCCATCGCGCGCAGGTCGGCCGGGGTCCGCGGCAGGGCGAAGGCCCACGGCCGGCGCGCGCCCCGCTCGTCGGGCGGGGTCAGGAGGACGTGCTGCCACGCCGGATCGTGGTGCCGGTCGTACCACGCGGCGTACTCGTCGACCATCGGCCGGGTGGCCGGGTGGAGGGTGACGTCCTCGATCAGGCCTTCGCCCACGACCCAGACCCGACGGCCGTCGTGCAGGGCGTCGCGATACTCGCTGCCGGTCCTCATCGCCTGGCCCTCCTAGACGCCCGCGAAGACGTCCGCCCAGTCCTCCAGCATTCCCGGGTGGCCGTGGCGAATGCTGATCGCGAAGTGATTGTAGCCGGCCTCGCGCAGCTCGCGAAGACGGTCCTGGAGCGCGGGCCCCGTGCCGGTGAAGGTCATGGTGCGGATGAGATCGGCGGTGCACACCTCGTGCTCCTCCGGCCGGAGGAACATGAGGTGGCCGCGGTGGTTGGCGAGGTAGCGCGCGTCCACCGGCTCGTAGGCCTTGTAGATCTCGCGGTAGCGCTCGAGCAGCGGGGCCAGGGCCGGCGGCACCGTGCGGCCCATGTTGCCGAACTCCTCGACCTCGACCAGGTTGTGGAGCGCGATGGTGGCGTGCGGGCCGGCCTGCGCGCGCGCCCGCGGGCTGTCGAAGGCCTCGCCGTCGGCGAGGACGCACCCGCCGGTGAACGCGGTGGCCACCTGCCCGCCGGGGTCGACCCCCGCGGCGCGCCAGGCCTCCCGCATGTCCGCGGCCGCGGCCCGCGCCGCGCCCATGTGGCCGGTCGCGTAGAGCCAGCCCGCGCGCAGCTCGGCGGTGAGCCGGCGGCCGCGCGGCCCGAGCGCCGAGATGTGAAGCGGGATCGGATCGGCCACGTTGACCGCGCCGATCTCGGGGTTGAGGAAGCGGATCTTCCGCCGCTTGCCCTCGAAGGCCCACTCGATCGTCTCGCCCGCGATCAGCCCCTGCACCACGCGGATGTACTCGCGCATGGCCTCGAGCGTCACCGGCCCGAGCCCCATGGTGCGGCGCGCGGTGAACCCGGTGGAGATGCCGAAGTCGACGCGGCCGGGAGCGAGCGCATTGAGCGAGGCCAGCGCGCTCGCCGCCACCGGCGCGATGCGGTTGGAGGGGATCAGCACCCCGGTGGCGAGCCGGATCCGCGTGGTCTGCACCGCCGCCGCGCCCATCGCCACGAACATGTCGGCGTTGAGGAGCTGGGTGTCATAGAACCAGGCGCGCGTGTAGCCCAGCTCCTCGGCGCGCTTGACGACCTTCCACGAGTCCGCGGAGGTCGCCAGGTTGATCCCGAAGTCCATCAGAGCTTCGGCATCACCTGCTCGGCGAAGCGCCGCATCGTGCGCTCGACCTCCGGGCGCGACAGCATCGAGCCCTGGTCGAACCAGCAGATGACCTGCGAGAGGTCGAACTCCTCGACCGCGGCCTGGAGCCGATCGATCACCTCCGGCACGTCGCCGAACACCGCCTGGTCCCGGAAGAACTTCTCGTAGGGCAGGTTGGCCAGCGTGTCCTCGATGATCTTGAGGCGCGGCAGGTGCTCGGCGTACGACTCGGGCACCGCGGAGAAGATCGCGCGGAGGTTCTCGTAGTACTTGCGCACCCCGGGCCGCATCGCCTCCCGCGCGGCGGCGGCGCTCTCGCCGATGTGCACCGGGAGCATCAGCGCCATCTGGTCGGGCTGCCAGGCGTGCCCGGCCTCGGCGAGCCGCGTGCGGTAGAGGGCCATGAACTCGCGGAGCTGCGGCAGCGGGGTGGTGGTCGTCCCCGAGTAGATCGGCAGCCCCAGCCCGCCGATGTGGGCGAAGCTCTCCGCGGAGTGCACCGCCACCCGGATCGGCGGATGCGGCCGCTGCATCGGTCGCGGCACCACCGAGACGTCCTCCACCTGGTAGTACGTGCCGTCGTAGCTGAAGCGCTCGCGCGTCCAGGCCAGCCGTATGATGTCGAGCGCCTCCCCGAAGCGGCCGCGGTTCTCGGACACCGGCACCCGGAAGCCGTGGAACTGGCTCGGGATCGAGCCGCGCCCCACCCCGAACTCGAGCCGCCCGCCGGACAGGACGTCGGCGGTGGCGGCCTGCTCGGCGCACGCGAGCGGGTGGTGGAGCGGGAGCAGGGTCACCGCGGTGCCGATACGGATGCGCGGGGCGCGCTGGGCGATCACCGGCACCGCCATGAGGGGGTTCGACAGGAGCGAGAAGGCGCCCCCGAAGTGCAGCTCGGCCAGCCACGCCACGTCGAAGCCGAGCGAGTCGGCGAGGGCGATGAGATCGATCATCTCGCCGTAGCGCTGGGCGTGCGTCTGCCCCGGGGCCTCCGGAGCCTGGAAGAACAGGCCGAACTTCACTAAGAGGCGACCTGATCCGTGGTCGGCCCCGCACCCATCAGCGTCGTGCGCCGCACGTCGCGCGGCTCGTGCTCCGGGAAGGGCCGGGCGCGGTGCATGGTCTGGCGGTTGTCCCACATGACCAGGTCCCCGACCCGCCACCGGTGCGAGTACACGAACTGGCGCTGGGTCGCGATCTCGTTGAGGTCGCGCAGGAACGCGCGCGCCTCCGGCACCGGCCAGCCCACGATGCCGCCCGCGTGGGAGGACAGGTAGAGCGACTTGCGCCCGTGGCCCGGATGGGTGCGCACCAGGACCTGACGCACCGGCTTGAAGCGCTCGCGCTCCTCGTCGGTGAAGTCGGTGAAGCCGAGCAGCGAGCGGGAGTAGAGCTGGGAGTGCTCGCAGATCAGGTCCGCCACCAGGTCCTTCGTCTCCTGGTCGAGCGCGTCGTAGCCCGCGCGCATGTCCGCGAACTCGGTGTTGCCGCCCTTCGACGGGATCGCGCGGGCGTGCAGCAGCGAGTACTTCGCGGGCACGACCTTGAACGAGCTGTCGGAGTGCCAGAGCCGGTTGCCGAGCGAGAAGAGCCGCGTGCGGCTGTCGCGCGCGAACACCTGGTTGTTCACGTCCAGGTTCGACACGTCCGCGAACGTGGTGGGCAACCGGTACTCCTGGCGCAGGCCGGTGCCGATGGCGTGCTCGATGTCGCCCAGGCTGCGGGTGAAGGCGAGCTGCTGGTCGTCGGTGAGCGGCTGGTCGTGGAAGACGAGCACCGCGTACCGGTCCATGCCCGCGTGCACCGCTGCCACCTCCTCCGGGGAGAGGGGCTGGGTCAGGTCGATGCCCTCGACCTCGGCCGCCAGGCAGGGCCCCACCTGGCGGAAGCTCACCGCGCCGGCCGTTCGAGTCGTCGCCATGCCGGGAGAGTGCGCCGCCCGTCCATCGCTAGTCAAGAGGGGCCACCGGCCGGCCTCGACCCGGCGGGGCCGGCTGTGGTAGGCATGGTGACCTATGACCCAGGCCCTGACCGGCATCCGTGTCGTCGATCTCACGAACAACCAGGCGGGACCCTCGTGCGGCCAGATGCTGGCGTGGCTGGGCGCGGACGTGATCAAGGTCGAGGAGCCGGGCCGCGGCGACGTGGCGCGCTACTCCCAGCAGGATCGGCCGGGCGCCGACGCGCTCTTCTTCCTCGCCTTCAACGCCAACAAGCGGAGCCTCACGCTCAACCTCAAGCACCCGGGCGGCCAGGAGGTCTTCCGCGCACTCTTGAAGACCGCCGACGTGCTGCTGGAGAACTTCGGCCCCGGCGTCATCGAGCGGCTCGGCTTCGGCTACCCGGCGGTGCGCGAGATCAACCCACGGCTCGTCTACGCGTCGATCAAGGGCTTCGGCTCGTACGGGCCCTATCGTGACTACAAGAGCTACGAGCCGATCGCGCAGGCGATGGGCGGGGCCATGAGCGTCACCGGCTTCCCGGACGGGCCGCCGACCTTCACCTGGCCGTCGATCGGCGACTCCGGCACGGGGATGCACTGCGTGATCGGCATCCTCGCCGCGCTCATGCAGCGACACGCCAGCGGCCAGGGCCAGCAGGTCGAGGTGTCCATGCAGGACGCGGTGGTCAACCTGATCCGGGTCAGCCTGCGCGACCACCAGCGCTACGGCAGGGTCATGGAGCGCGCGGGCAACCAGCTCGGTGCCGGCGTGCCGGGCACCACGTATCGCTGCCACCCGGGCGGGCCCAACGACTACGTCTTCATCTTCGTCCAGCAGCAGATGTGGCACCCACTGCTCCGCGCCATCGGGCGCGAGGACCTGGTCGGCGACACCCGCTACGAGACCCCGGAGGCCCGCTGGAACAACAAGGGTGAGGTCAACCGTCTGGTAGAGGACTGGACGTCGAAGCGTCCGAAGCACGAGGCGATGGAGCTCCTGGCCGGCGCGGGCGTGCCCTGCGGCGCCTGCCTCGACACCGGCGAGGTGCTCACCGACCCCCACCTGCTCGCGCGCGACATGATCGTCGAGCTCGATCATCCGGTCCGCGGCCGCTTCCTCACCGTCGGCAACCCGATCAAGCTCTCGGAGTCACCCACTACCATCACGCCCTCGCCGCTACTTGGCGAGCACCGCGCCGAGATCCTGAGAGAGCTGGGCTACTCCTCGGACGAGATCGACAAGCTAGCGAAGGACGGCGCGATCTAGGGACGATCTAGGCGCCGCTATTCATGAGCGGCTCGACCGAGACCGGACGGGAGCCGCCCGCGGCGACAGGACCCGTCCGCCTCACGCGTTGCCGCGCGTGACTAGCGCAGGCGAGGTCGGGCGTCAGGCGTAGACGTCCTCGCCGACCTGGTCCGCCTTCGGGAACGGCGCGTCGAGAGCGAACTGCACCCCCTTCTCGATCTCGCCCTTCACGTCGGCCTGGATGCGGTCGAAGACCGACTGCTCGGCGAGGTGCTGCTGCAGGAGGCGGCCCGACAGGGTCAGCAGCGGGTCGCGGTTGGTCATCCAGTCCCGCTCCTCGTCCCGCGTGCGGTACTCGCGGTTGACGTCGCCCACGTGGTGGCCGTAGTAACGGTAGGTCTTGCACTCGAGGAACGCGGGGCCCTCGCCGCGGCGCGCCCGCTCCACCAGCCGCTTCATCGCGGCATGCACCGCCTGCACGTCCTGGCCGTCCACGCTCTCGGCATGGATCCCCATCGCGCGGGGGCGCGAGAGGATCTCGCCCGCCACCGTCTCGCTGCCGGGGGTGTACTCGCCGTAGAGGTTGTTCTCGCAGACGTAGATGACGGGCAGCTTCCAGAGCGAGGCCATGTTCATGGCCTCGTAGAGCAGTCCCTGCCCGAGCGCGCCGTCGCCGAAGAAGCACACCGCGACCTGGCCGCTCTTGCGCATCTTGGCCGAGAGCGCGGCGCCGGTGGCGATGCCCGCCGAGCCGCCCACGATGGCATTGGCGCCCAGGTTGCCGGTCTCCGGGTCCGCGATGTGCATGGAGCCGCCCTTGCCGCGGCAGTAGCCGGCCTCCTTGCCGAGCAGCTCCGCGAACATGCGGCTGACCGAGGCGCCCTTGGCCAGGCAGTGCCCGTGGCCGCGGTGCGTGCTGGTGATGAAGTCGTCGCGCTTGAGCGCCTCGCAGACGCCGACCGCCACCGCCTCCTCGCCCACGTAGAGGTGCGCGAGGCCCGGCATCTTGGCGCCCTTGTAGAGCTCGTTCACCTGCTCCTCGAAGGCGCGGATCTTGGCCATCTGCCGGTACATGTGCAGGTGCTGCTCCAGCTCCATCCGCGGCTCGGTCGTCTGGGTCGTCACCGGAGGTCTCCCTTGGGGCAGCGGTCGTCTTCGCCCGGCACGATGCTGCCCCCTCCGCGGGGCATAGTCAAGGCGGCGCCGGTCACCACCGGAACCCGAAGTCGATCGGGACCGACTGCACCAGCATCCGGTTCCCCAGGTAGACCAGCGCGATGAAGGTCAGATCGTAGTGGCGCTGATAGCCGGTCGGCTGGAAGTTCAGCGCGTAGTACGGGATGACGATCGCCTGCGCCCCGAGCGCCTCCCGGGCGGTGCCCACCATGCGCGCGCCGGTGCCGGTGGCCACGAGACCGGTGAAGTCGCGGTAGACGCTCTCCTTCGCGTTCGCGTAGAGCGGCGGCCCGTTGGCGAAGTTGAACTTCACCTCGACGTGCACGACCTGGCCCTGCGCGTTCAGGATCTCGCCCGGCACGTAGATCTCCATGCCGGGCACCGGCCCGCGAGGAGAAGGCACCGTGACGTCGTGCACGTAGGTCGGGCGCCCGAGCTGCGCGATGGGCGCCGGCAGCGGCGCGGGCTTGACCGGGGTCGGACCCGGGGCCGGGACCGGCCTCGGGGTAGGCGCGGGCTCGACGGGCGGTGGAGCCACCGTCACCACGTCCTGCGCCACGTACGCCTCGCGAACCGTCTGGCTGAACACGCCGTAGCTGATCCAGCCGAAGCCCCCGTCGCCCCACTGCTTGCCCCAGGAGTTCATGACCTTGAAGGCGCCCCGGTCGTCGTCGTAGCCGACGAGGATCATGGCGTGCCCCCCTTCGGTCTTGCCGGAGGCCTGCGCGTACGCCACGTCGCCCCGCAGCCGCATGAAGGCGGTGTCGACCATCATGCCGATCAGCACCGGGAAGCCCGAGGCCAGGTGGGTCTTGACCTCCGTCGGGTCCTGCACGTTCACCCGCCGCCAGTCCGCGATCGCGAACGGCCGCGCCGCCATCCGCACCGCCGGGTCGGGCTGGCGCGCGCAGTCGTCGTCGCGGTAGGGAAAGTCGGCGAGCGTCGCCACGCCGTCACGGCGCAGCAGGTTGAGCGCCTCGACGAAGGTGGTGCCGCCCTGGCAGTCCGGCGCCTTGTTGAGCTGGTTGTAGATGAACGCGGGGCTGAACCGATGCTGGGTGGGGCCGGTGCCCCACGACCGCTCGAGCCCTTCCTGGTAGGACTTGAGCGCGTAGGCCACCGCCCAGCCCACGCAGGAGTTCTGCTTGCCCTGGTCGCCCGGATCCGGGAAGCGGCTCGAGAGATCCACCGTCCTCGGCACCTGGCCGAGCAGCGGCGGGGCCGCGAGCGGGATGGACTGATACGCGACGTCGTCCATGAACCGGAGCCCGGTCGGCCGCGCGCCCTGGGCGTAGGCCAGGGCCGGCCACAGCAGGAGGGCGATGGCCATCGCGCGGAGGAGGGCTGGGCCCATGGGCACCGCGGAGTATACATTGGGGGGCCATGGAGGGCCCATGACGCCATCGATCGACGTCCACACGCACATCTTCGCGAGCGGCTGGCCCGACTTCGCGGCCCGCTACGGCGGCGACCGCTGGCCGCGCCTCGAGGGCGATCCGGCCTCCGGCTGCCGGCTCTACCTCGGCGGCACGCTCAACCGGAGCCTCACGCCGCACGCGTTCGACCCGGCCCGGCGCATCGAGGACATGGACCGCACCGGCGTCGGTCGGCAGCTCCTCTCCCCGGCCCCGCCCACCTTCTGCTACTGGGCGCCGGGGCCGGCCGCGGCCGAGTGGTGCCGCATGCAGAACGACGCGATCGCGGAGCTGGTGAGCCGGAACCCGGCGCGGCTGCTCGGTGCGGGCGGGCTGCCGTTGCAGGCGCCCGACCTCGCGGTGAAGGAGCTGGAGCGCGTGGTGTCGGTGCTCCGCTTCCCGGCGGTGGAGATCGGCGCCAACGTGGCCGGGCTCGACCTGGACGACGCGGCCCTCGCCCCGGTGTGGGACGCAGCGGCGGCCCTCGGCGTGGCCGTCTTCGTTCACCCGCAGGCGCCGATCCTCGGCGACCCGCGCTTCCGCAAGGACAACCTCACCCAGGTCGCCGGCTTCCCGCTCGAGACTGCGCTCGCGATGACCCGGGTGATCTTCGGCCGCGTGCTCGACCGGTGGCCGACGCTGCGCTGGTGCTTCGCCCACGGCGGGGGCGCCTTCGCCTACATCCTGCCGCGCCTCGATCAGGGCTGGACCGCGATCGCCGACGCGCACGCCGCCATCTCCGAGCCGCCGAGTGCGTACGCCCGCCGCGTCTGGGTGGACTCGCTCACCCTCTCGCCCCGCGTGCTCGCCTTCGCGCTCGAGACGTTCGGGCCCGAGCGCATCGTGCTGGGCAGCGACTACCCGTTCAAGATGGGGGTGGACGACCCGATCGCGGCGCTCGGCGGCGTCACCCTGGACGCGGCCACGCGGCAGCGGCTCCTGGTCGACAACGCGCGGGAGTTCCTGGCCCTGGGCCCGGCTTGACCCCGGTCGCGGGCCAGCGCAATATCCCGCCATGAACTTCGGGACCTTCCTCCTGATGCAGTCGCCGTCGGCCCGGCCGTCCCGGGAGATCTACGCGCGGGCGGTCGAGATGGCCCAGTCCGCCGAGAGCCTCGGGTTCAACAACATCTGGCTGGCCGAGCACCACTTCTCGACCTACGGCTACCTCTCCCGCCCGGTCCAGCTCGCCACCTACATCGCGGCCCGCACCACCCGCATCCGGGTGGGCACCGCGGTCATCGTGGTGCCGCTCCACCACCCGCTGGTGGTGGCGGAGGAGATCGCGACCCTCGCGATCCTCGCCGGGGACCGGCTCGACATCGGGCTCGGCCGCGGGTACCAGCACTACGAGTTCGAGCGCTTCGGCCTCGAGCTGGAGAGCGGGCGGGCACGGTGGGAAGAGTCGGTCGACGTCATCCTGAAGGCGCTCGCGGGCGGACCGTTCAGCTACGAGGGCAAGATCTACAAGATCCCGGAGACCACGATCTTCCCGCAGATGGAGCAGGCGCGGCCCCCGATCTGGATCACCGCCCAGAGCCCGGACTCGGTCGAGGGCGCGGTGCGCCGCGGCTTCAACGTGCTCACCGGCGGCTTCGGGGTCCCGGTCGAGCGCATGGCCGAGTTCCGCCGGCTCTTCGACCGGGTGGTGGCCGAGGTCAAGCCTCCGACGCCGCTCGCGGTGGGCGTGCAGCGCGCGGTCTACGTGACCACGAGCGAGGCGGACGCGCGCGCCGCCGCGGAGGAGGCCCGCTGGAACATGCGCGTGACCCTGAGCCTCCGCAACCACTACGAGCGGGTGGAGAACGGCCGGGCCATCGCGGTGCCCGCCCCCAAGGAGCCCGACGTCGACGACCTGCTCGACCGCTTCCTGGTCATCGGCACCCCCGAGACCTGCGTCCGCCAGATCCAGCGCCTGCAGCGCGACGTGGGCATCACCCACTTCAACTGCAGCTTCTGGTTCGGCGACCTCGAGCAGGCCCGGGTGCTACGCTCGATGGAGCTCTTCGCCCGCGAGGTGCTGCCCGCCTTCGCGTAGCGGGCGGAGCGCCATGCCGACCCCGGGTCCGCGTCACGAATGGCCGGGTGCGTCGCTCGCGCGCGTGCCGTACTGGGTCTACCAGGACGAGGACAACTACCGGGCCGAGCTGCGCCGCATCTTCGAGGGCCCCACCTGGAGCTACGTGTGCCTCGAGTCCGACATCGAGCGCCCGGGGGACTACCGCACGACGTTCCTCGGCGAGATGCCGATCATCGTGGCGCGCGGCGCGGCGGGTGAGATCCACGCCTTCGAGAACCGCTGCGCCCACCGGGGGGCGCTGATCGCGCTGGACGACGGCGGCTCGGCGGGCAGCCACTTTCAGTGCGTCTACCACGCCTGGACCTACGACCTCCGGGGCAACCTGGTCGGCGTCGCCTTCGAGAAGGGCAGCAACGGCCGCGGCGGCATGCCGGAGTCCTTCTGCAAGGCGGACCACGGGCCGCGCAAGCTGCGGACCACCACGCTCCACGGCCTCGTGTTCGCGAGCCTCTCGCCCGGGACGCCGCCGATCGAGGAGTACCTCGGGGCGGAGGTGCTCGGGCGCATCCGGCGCGTGCTGCGCGGGCCGGTGCGGGTCATGGGCCGGTTCACCCAGGCCCTGCCCAACAACTGGAAGCTCTACGTGGAGAACGTGAAGGACACCTACCACGCGAGCCTGCTCCACGCCTTCTTCGGGACGTTCCGGATCACACGCCTGACCCAGGGCGGTGGAATCCTGGTGAGCCCGGACGGCGGCCACCACGCGAGCTACACCATCGACCGGCCCGACGACCGCACCAGCACCGCGTACCGGGAGCAGGGCATCCGCTCCGAGAAGGAGCGCTACCGCCTGGCCGACCCGAGCCTGCTCGACGCGGTGGACGAGTGGGGCGACGGCATCCAGCTCCAGATCCTCACCGTGTTCCCCGGCTTCGTGCTCCAGCAGATCAACAACTGCCTGGCGGTGCGGCAGGTGGTGCCGAAGGGCCCGGGGGGCATGGAGCTGCACTGGACCTACTTCGGGTTCGCGGACGACACCGAGGACATGCGGCGGCGGCGCCTCAAGCAGGCCAACCTGGTCGGCCCCGCGGGCTACGTCTCCATGGAGGACGGCTGCGTCGGAGGGTTCGTCCAGCGTGGCGTGGCCGCGGCGGGAGACGAGGTGTCGGTGGTCAACATGGGCGGCGAGGGCGCGGAGTCGCAGGAGACGCGCGCCACCGAGGCCTCGGTACGTGGGTTCTGGAAGGCGTATCGCCGCTGCATGGGCGAGTGACGTGCTGGGCGAGCGCGTCGCGCAGCTCAACGCGGAGTACGCGCGGGCCATCGACGACGACCGGCTCGAGCAGTGGCCCGCGTTCTTCACCGACCCGTGCCTGTACAAGATCACCTCGGCGGACAACCATCGCCGCGGCCTCGAGGCGGGCCTGATCTACGCCGACTCGCGCGGCATGCTGGAGGACCGGGTGGCCGCCCTGCGCGAGGCCAACATCTACGAGCGCCAGGCCTACCGGCACCTGGTCGGCCTCCCCGCCATCCGCCCCGGGGCGAATGGCGCGGTGCACGCCGAGACCCCGTTCCTGGTAGTCCGCGTGATGCGCGACGGGACCATGGATCTCTTCGCCACCGGACGCTACATCGACACCATGGTGGACGCCGACGGCGCCCTGCGCTTCCGCGAGCGGGTGGTGGTGTGCGATAGCAGCCGAGTGGACACACTGCTCGCCATCCCCCTCTAGCCCGAGCCATTCATGAACGGGCTCGACCGAGACCGGACGGATGGCGCAGCGACAGGACCCGTCCGCCTCACGCGTTGCCCGTTCATGAATAGCCCCGGCTAGCGTGGCGCCTCCCGTAGGGGCCGCGCCGCCGCCCGGCCTTTCCAAGTCGCGGGTCATGGCGGGGCTGCAGTGCGCGAAGCAGCTGTGGTGGCGGGTGCACGAGCCGGGCGCGCGCGAGCTT
>JBGQHJ010000148.1:0-12012 GCA_041497895.1 Methylomirabilia bacterium | reverse complement strand
TCGTCGAGGGACATATCCCGGGGGCCGACTTCCTCGACCTGCAGGGCGAGCTCTCCGCGCTCGACACGCGGCTGAAGTTCACGATGCCGTCGCCCGAGCACCTGGCGCGCGCCTTCGGCCGGCACGGCACGGGCGACGGGGCCCGCGTCGTCCTCTACAGCATCGGGACCATGATGTGGGCCACGCGGGTCTGGTGGATGCTCCGCTCGCTCGGCTTCGACGGCGCGGCCGTGCTGGACGGCGGCTTCGACCGGTGGCAGGCCGAGGGCCGGGCGGTGGAGAGCGGCGACCCGAAAGGCTATCCGCCCGCGACCTTCACGCCGCGGCCGCGGCCGGGGCGCTTCGTCGACCGGACCGCGGTCAAGGCCGCGATCGGCGACCCGCAAACCGTCACCGTGAACGCGCTCGGCCCACAGTTCCACAAGGGGCTCGAGCCGTCTCGCTACGGCCGGCCCGGCCGCGTGCCGGGCTCGGTCAACGTGCCGGCGGCGAGCCTGGTCGATCCGGCGACCAAGCGCTTCGTCTCGCCGGCGGACGCCATGGCCAGGTTCGCCGCGGCGGGGATCAACAAGGACCGGCGCGTGATCGCCTACTGCGGGGGCGGCATCTCCGCGACCATCGACCTCTTCCTGCTGCACCAGCTGGGCTTCGACGACCTCACGCTGTACGACAGCTCGATGGGCGAGTGGGCGAAGGACCCGAGCCTGCCGATCGAGACCGGGTAGGCTCGATAGCGGGTGAGGTCGGCGGGCTCCGCGCCTACGCCTGCACCCGGTAGCGCTTGAGCGCGTCCGGATCGACCGTCGCGCCCAAGCCCGGCTGATCCCCGAGCCGGATCGCGCCCGAGTCGAGCCGCACCGGCTCGACGACGACGTCGGCGGCCATCTTCAGCGGCCCCACCGCCTCGCAGCCGTCGACGATCGCGTCGGTGACGGCGGCCACCGCGGCTTCCGCCAGGGTCGAGAGCGTCAGGCCGAAGCCGTGCCCGATCACCACGCGCAGGCCGGCGGCGGCCGCCAGCTCCACCATGGCCAGCGTGCGGAGCAGGCCGCCCTGCTTCATGACCTTCACCTTGACCAGGTCGGCCGCCTCGCGCCGGATGATCTCGACCAGCGAGGCGGGGCCGGTCACGCTCTCGTCCGCCATGAGCGGGATGCCGATGCCGCGACGGATCTCCGCGAGCCCGGCGATCTCCGCGCGCGGGACGGGCTGCTCGACCAGCGTCAGGTCGTAGGGCTCGAGGCGCCGGATGAACGCCACCGCCTCCGCCGCCGGCAGGCTCTCGTTGAAGTCGACCCGCAGCGCCATCCGCCCGCCGACCGCCTCCCGCACCGCGGCCACGCGCGCGATGCCCTCGGGCCCGGCGCCCGAGACCTTGATCTTGGCCGAGCGGAAGCCGCGCCCGAGCCACGCCGCCGCCTCCCGCGCGGCCTGCGCGGGCGGCACGGTGCCGATCCACGCGTTGAACGCGATCTCGTCCTTCACGCGGCCGCCCAGGAGCGAGTGGACGGCCACGCCGAGGGCGCGCGCCTTCAGGTCGACGAGGGCCATCTCCACCGCGGCGATGGCCTCGTGGCGTCCCGCCGCCTCGCGGTCCATGACGGCCAGGGCGCGGCGCACGTTGAACGGATCGGCCCCGTTGAGCGCCGGGCCGAGCCGCCGGACGGTCTCGTGGACCTCCGCGGCCGACATGGCCGAGTAGCCCGGCGTGGGATCCACGTTGCCCCAGCCCTCGACGCCGGCGTCGCTCGTGACGCGCACCAGCACGCTGCGCTGGACGCTGGTGACGCCGTGCACGCCGTGGACCGGCTCGCGCAGCGGCACGTCGAGGAGGATCGACTCGATATCGACGATGCGCATGCCGGAGAGGATGTGCCCGCGGCGGCACGGCGTCAAGGGGCCATGCTATCCTCCGCCAATGAAGCTCGGCACGTCCGTGCGCTTCCTGTTCCCGACGTCGCCGGCCACCCACGAGCGGTTCCGGGGCCTCGTGGCGTCGATGCCGAAGGGCGCGTTCATCGAGCGGCCGATGGGCGCGTACACGCCCGAGGAGCAGGCGCGCAACCTGATGGAGGTCGCCGCCGCGGCCCGCGCGGCCGGGCTGGACGGCCTCCTGACCGGTGACAGCCACGGCGCCAACCCGGGCTACGCCGCGACCTTCTCCCCGCTGCCCACCGTCGCCCGCCTGATGAGCGTGACCGGCGACATGCCGATCGGGGTGGTCCTGCTCGCGCCGTTCTACCACCCGGTCCTGCTTGCCGAGCAGATCGGCACGATCGCCGCGTTCGCCGGCGGGCCGCTGATCGTGACCTTCGTCCTGGGCGGCCGCCCGCCGCAGTTCCAGGCCTTCGGCATGGAGGAGAAGAGCCGGGTGGGCCGCCTCGAGGAGGTGGTGACGGTCACGCGCGCCCTCCTTGCCGGCGAGCGCGTCACCCGGCGCGGCCGCTACTTCACGCTGGAGGGCGCCACCATCAGCCCGCTGCCCCGGGTCCCGGTGGAGATCTGGCTCGGCGGCACGGTGGCCGCGTCGGCCGAGCGCGCCGCGCGGCTGGGCGACGCGTGGCTGACCGGCCAGAACGCGACGGACGAGGACCTCCGCCGCCAGCTCGAGCTCTACCGCGAGGCGGCGGCGCGCGCCGGGCGCCCGGCGCGCCCGGTCCTGCGCCGCGACATCTACGTCGGCGAGTCCGACGAGGCGGCGCGCGCCGTCGTCGGCGCCATCCTCGCCGAGGGCTACCGCGGCACCGGCCTCGACCAGCTGCTGGTGGGCGGCGCGGCCACCGTCGTCGAAGGCCTGCGCCGCTATCGCGACATGGGCTTCGACTTCGTGATGGTGCGGCACATCGTGGGCGATCACCGGCTCATGCTGCGCTCGTTCGAGCGCATCGGCCGCGACGTGATGCCGCGGATCCGGGATCTCTAGCCGCGCTCAGCCGCCGAGGCCCTTCGCCTTGTAGACAGAAGCCGCGGCCGGCCCGGCCAGGAACTGGATGAGGGCCTTCGCCGCGTCGGCCTCCTTCGCCTCGGTGGCGAGGCCGACGGAGAAGATCGTGATGGTCTGCAGCTCCGCCGGGAGTGGACCCACCACGTCGACGCCGGGCACCGCCATCAGCTCGGGGATCTGCGCGGCGGCCAGCTCGACCTCGCCCGCCACCAGGGCCTCGCCGGCCTGCCCGCCGGTGTCCTTGTACTTGGCCTGGACCTGCTCGGCGATGCCCAGGCGCTCGAGCACCCGGGCGAACGCCACGCCCGAGGCGCCGACCTTGGAGTAGCCGACCGACTTCGCTGCCAGCACCGCGGCCTTGAGGGCCTCCGGGGTGCCGATGTCGGGCTTCGGCGCGCCCGCCTTCACCCCGACACCAACACCGGACCGCGCGACGTCGACCTTGCTACCGGCCACGACCTTGCCCTGCTTCGCCAGGTCCTCGACGATCGGGCCGATCAGGACGAGGACGTCCGCGGGCGCCCCCTCGAGGAACTTGTTCTTGAGCACCGCGGCGATGCCGTAGGTCACGGCGATCTTGTGGCCGGTCTCACGCTCGAACTGCGCGAACAGCTCGGTGGTGGCCGGCTGCATGCCGACCGTGCTGAGCACCTTGATCTCGGCGGCCTCCGTGCTCCACGCCGTCAGCGCCAGGAGCGCGAGCGCCATTGCCATGCCACGGGTCGAATGCTTCGTCATCGTCGGTTCCTCCGATATCCGTCGAGAGTGCGCTGCCGGGCCCGGGACCGGTCCGGATCATAACTCGGGCCGGGTGTGGTCCACCTTCGCTTCGAGCCGGCATTCCCGTGGACGGCTCTCCCCCGGTGTGTTACTACCCCCCCAGGGAGGTACGGGCGTGGTCGCTGGCTGCTGGCGGGTGGCGATCGTGGTGGTTATCATCGTGATGGCCGCGACGGACGAGCAGGAGTACGTCATATGGAGGAGCTCGGCCGTCAACGGCTTCACGTGGGAGGAGGCGAGCCGCGCGTACGCCTCGAAGGCCGCGTGCGAGGCCGCCGTCCAGTCGCGGAAGCGGTGGGTGACCCGAACCCTCGACCTCATGCGGCGGATCGGGGCGGACGACACCCTGCAGCGCACGGTCGGCGACCGGATCTACGAGTGCCGCCCGACGCTCACGGGCCCGGCGCCCACTCCGGTCCAGACCGGCGCGCCGCAATCACCCTGACGGGGTGAGGCGCCTCCCGGGGCGCGCGCGGTCGATCAGCTCGCGGGCTTCGGGGGCCATGTAGACCGCCTCGCTCGCCAGGTCGCCGAGGGCCCGCGCGAGGGCGCGGAGACGATCGACCAGGGGCGCGCGCTGGTCGATCAGCACGAGGTGCGCGCCCCGCACGACGCAGAGCCCGCCGGCCATCACGGCCGGCGTCTCGAAGGGCTCCGTCCGGACCTCGACGCCGAGCCGCCGCGCGGCCTGAACCAGCTCGTCGAGGAGCTGCTGGGCGTCCACAGGGGCGATCGTACCCGACTCAGGCACTCGTCGTGCTGCGGTAGAAGTACCCGGGGAATCGCCGGACGGCCGCGAGGTCGACGTCGGCGTAGAGGATGCCCTCGTCCTCCCCCAGGCTCTGGATGAAGCCCTCCGCCGAGTTGGTGCCGCCGGCCTTGGTCCGGAACCACCCCGCCAGCTCCGGCAGCGACGCGATGGGCGGGGGCACGCACACCGTGCTATAGCCGCCGGCGCGGGGGAACCGCTCCACCAGGCGGCCGTCGGCGTCGCGGAGCCGGAGCGCGCACGCGGCGATGTCGACGCCGATCACCGGCTTGCCGTAGTGCATGTGGCGGCCGATCACGGTGGCCGGATACGCCTCGCCGAGGGCGAACCACCACGAGGGGTTGAAGACGATGTCCACATCCTGCTCGACGAGCGACTCGATGCCCTCGGAGAAGAAGGCGAAGTCGGCGCAGATCACGATGCCCAGCCGGCCGATGTCGGTCTCGATCACGCGGTAGCCCTTGCCGGCCACCACCCCGTTGTCGATCTCGTTCTGCGTCGGGAAGCACTTCGGCTGCCGGCCGAGGATGCCGCCGTCGGGCCCGATCACCGTCGCGGTGTTGTGCCAGCTCGCCCGGGTGCCCTCGATCAGGCCGGCCACCACGAAGATGCCCAGGCGCCGCGCCGCCGCGCGGATCTCGGCCTCGCCCACGCGCGGGTACAGCTCGGGGAAGCAGACGCAGGCGGCGCCGCCCCGGGCCGCCGTCTCGAGCAGGTCGACCGCGTGGGCCACGTCGCCCGCGTTCCACATGTCCTCGAAGAGCTCCGACACCGGCCGCGCCTGGACGGCCGCGATCCGCACGGTTGGTCTCATGGGTTCCTTCCTCCCGCGCTCGCCCGGCGCGGATCCAGGAGATCGCGCTGGGCGTCCCCGAGCAGGTTGAAGCCGAGCACCGCGAGCATGATGGCCAGGCCCGGGGCCAGCACCAGCCACGGGGCGATGGTCATGTACTGGCGCCCGCGGCTCAGCATGCTGCCCCAGCTCGGCGCGGGCGGCTGGGTGCCGAGCCCGAGGAAGCTGAGCGCCGCCTCGACCAGGATGACGATCGAGAGGCTCAAGCTCGTCTGGACCGCGAGAGTGGGCGTGATGTTGGGCAGCACGTGGGCGCCGAGGATGCGCCCGTGGGAGGCCCCGAGCGCGCGGGCGGCCTGGACGAAGTCCTGCGGCTTGAGCGCGAGGGTCGCGCTCCGGGTGAGCATCGCGAACTGCGGGAGCGTCAGCACCGCGATCGTGAGCACGAGATTGAGCGTGCTCGGGCCAAGCGCCGCGACCAGGGCGATGGCGAGGAGGATCGGGGGGAAGGCGAAGAGCACGTCGAAGACCCGCATGGCGAGCAGGTCCGGCGCGCCGCCCCAGTAGCCGAGGCCCACCCCCACGGTGGTCCCGGCGAGCACCGCCAGCGCCACCGACGGGATCGCGACTCCGAGCGACACACGGCTGCCGTAGAGGACGCGGCTCAGGATGTCGCGGCCCACCTCGTCCGTGCCGAGCCAGAAGCGGAGGTCCGGCGGCCGGATCTCCGCGCCCGGGAAGATCGCGGTGGGCGCGTAGGGGGCGAGCCACGGCGCGGCCAGCGCCGCGACCAGGAGGGCGGCGACGATGAGCCCGCCGAACAGGAACGATCCGCTCCGCAGCGCCCGGGGCACCCGCCGCGGGCGCACCGCGGCGCCGGCCTCGCCGCTCACGTGTACAGGATCCGGCGATCGATCAGGCGATACACGAGATCGAGGGCCAGGTTGACGAGCACCGCCGCGGAGGTCAGCAGCAGGACCGCGCCCTGGATCATCGTGTAGTCCCGCTGATAGATCGCGTTGACGACCACGCGTCCCATGCCGGGCAGCGCGAAGACCTCCTCGATGATGACCGCCCCGCCGATGAGGTAGACGAACTGGGTGCCGGCCATGGCCACCACCGGGATCAGGGCGTTGCGGAGCGCGTGCTTGTAGACGACCGCGCGGTCGGCCACGCCCTTGGCGCGGGCGGTGCGGACGAAGTCCTGGCCGAGCACCTCGAGCATGCTGCTGCGCGTGAAGCGCGCGATGATCGCGGAGATGGCGAGGCCCAGCGAGGCCGCCGCCGGCAGCATGGTCCCCACGCTCCGGGCCGGGCTCTCGGTGAACGGCACGTGGCCCAGGGTGGGCAGCCAGGGCGCGTAGCGCGCGCCCCCGATGATCACCACCGTGCCGATGAAGAACGCGGGCGCCGAGATGAAGAGCAGCGAGAACACCCGGGTGGAGGCGTCGAGGACGCGCCCGGCCCGGGTCGCCGCGAGGACGCCGAGCGGGATGCCGACCGCGAGCGCGATGGACATCGCCATCAGCGCGAGCTGGAGCGTCACCGGGTAGCTCCGGGCCAGCTCGTCGCGCACCGAGAACCCGGTGACCAGGGAGTGGCCGAGGTCGCCCCGCAGCACGTCGCCGAGCCACAGCACGTACTGCACCGCGAGCGGCCGGTCCAGGTGCAGCGTGTGGACCAGCGCCTGCCGCGTCTGCTCGTTCTGGCTCGCGGTGATCCCGAGCAGGATGGTCACGAGGTCGCCCGGGATCAGGTGGATCAGCAGGAAGGTGAGCACCGACACCCCGAGCAGCGTCGGGATCAGCAGGAGCAGCCGCTTGGAGATGTAGGCGGTCATCCGCTCCCCGGCGCGTGGACGCGCCCGCGCGTCAGCCGAGCCACGTCTGCTTGAAGAACTGCCGGCTGCGGCTGCCCGGCTGCGCCCCGGGGATGGAGACGTAGCCCTTGACCGTGTCGCGGAGGGCCTCGGTCGCGCCGGAGGCGTAGGGGAAGATCAGGTACGCCTGGTCCGCCATGTGCCGCTGCAGCTCCCGGTAGATGGCGATCCGCTTGTCGCGATCGAGGGTGGTGCGGCCCTGGTCGAGGAGCTGGTCGACCTGCGCGTCCTTGAACTTGCCCAGGTTGATGGCCGACCCGCTGTGGAAGATGTCGTAGACGTGGGCGTCGGGGTCGGGCTGCCACACCAGCGGGATCATGCTCATGCCGTCGTACTCGGTGCGGACGAAGTTCTTGATCGCCGCTCCCCACTCGACCTGCTTGAGGGTCACGCGGATGGCGGCTCCCGCGAGCTGCTCCTTCATGACCTCACCGGTGCGCACGGTCTGGGGGAAGCGGGGCGACACCTCGAGCGTGGTGTCGAGGCCGCCCGCGAAGCCCGCCTCGGCGAGCAGGCGCTTCGACAGGGCGGCATCGTGGGCGTAGTACGGCAGGCCCTTCTCGTCGCCGCTGTAGCCGAAGGGCGCGTCGCACGGCGGGATCTTGGTGGTGATGGCCCCGTGGCCGCGCAGGACGCTCGCGATGATCTCGCCCCGGTTGATGCCCACGCTGACCGCCCGCCGGACGCGCACGTCGGTGAAGGGCGCCTTGGTCTGGTTGAAGGCCATGCCGTGCTGGGCGCAGTAGCCGTCCGGCTCGCGGAGCGCGACGCCGGCCGCGCCCTGGAGCTGCCGGTCGATGAGCGGGTCGACGGACCAGAGGTAGTGGACGGTGCCCGCGCGCAGGGCGGCCAGGCGGGCCGCCTCGTCCGGGATGTTCCGGTACTCGAGCCCGTCGAGGTAGGGGAGCCCCGACTCGTAGTAGCTCGGGTTCCGCTTGAGGACGACGGTGTTGTCCGGGACGAACCGCTCGAGCACGAAGGGCCCGGTCCCGGAGGCGACCTTCTGGAGGTCTCCGTTCTTCTCCACGATGTCGCGCGGGACGATGGCCCCGTAGTGGGGCGTGGCCAGGTACGAGAAGAAGGGGGCGAACGGCCGCTTGATGACGAAGCGCACGGTGGACCGGTCCGGCGCCTCGACGCGGTCGATGATCGACCAGTTGGAGCGCCAGGGCGACGCGGTCTTCTCGTCGAGCATCCGCTCGAACGAGTACTTCACGTCGTCGGCCACCAGGTCGCGCCCGTGGTGCCACACGACGCCCTTCCGGAGCTTGAACACGAACGTGGTGTCGCTGACCACCTGCCAGGACTCGGCGAGGTCGCCGACGATGTTCATCTTCGGGTCGCGGCGCAGCAGGGTCGAGTAGACGTGCTCCGCGATCATCCAGCTGTGGGCCGCGGCGGACTTCTGCGGGTCGAGGCCGGGCGGGCTCACGTCCGCCGCGACGACCAGCGTGCCGCCGCGCTTCGGGGTCTGGGCCGCGGCGGGCCGCACGGTCGGCGCGGCGAGCCCCAGCAGCGTGAGCGCTCCCGCTCCGAGGAACGTGCGCCGGGTGTGGTCGAGCTGGAGCTGGATCGAATCCTCGGTGCGGTCGGTCATGCCGCCCTCCGGTCTCTCGGGTGTCGGTGAGCTGCCGAGCGCCATACTCGCCCGCGGGAGCGGAGGCGTCAAGGGTTGACTGCCCGGCGCGCCTCGGGAATAATCGCGCCACCCCGTACCCCGAGAGGACCAGCGATCATGACCATGCTCCGAGCGACCGTGCTGATGTGCCTGCTCTCCGTCGGCCTCGTGTGGCCCGCCTCCGCCGAGGAGCTGGTGGTGGCGACCTTCGGCGGGACCTTCGTCGACAACTCGAAGAAGTGCCACGCCGCCCCGTTCGAGAAGGCGACCGGGGCCACCGTCAAGTACGTGCTCGGCAGCTCGGTGCAGACCGCGGCCAAGCTGCGCGCGGCCGGGGCCCGGGCCGAGTTCGACGTCGCGTACATGGACAGCCAGATCGTCAAGCAGGCGAAGGCGGAGGGGCTGCTGCAGCCGCTCGAGCCCGCCCGGATCGAGCACTGGAACGACCTCTACGACGCCTCCCGGGACAAGGACGCGTACTGGGTCTCGATGATGTTCGCCGGCACCATCATCACCTACAACACGAATCTCGTGAAGACGCCGCCCACCTCGTGGGCCGACCTCTGGAAGCCGGAATGGAAGGGCAAGCTGGCCATCCCGGACATCTCCGGCACCTCGGGCCAGCAGTTCCTGATGGCGGCGGCGCGCCTGAACGGCGGCTCGGTCGAGAACATCGAGCCGGGCTTCGAGGCGATCAAGAAGCTCAAGCCCAACATCCAGATGATGTACACGCAGCCGGACCAGATCATCCCGCTCTTCGAGCGCGGCGACATCTCATTGGCGGTGTGGTACACGGACCGGACCGGCGCGGCCGCGCTGAAGGGCGTGCCGGTGGCGGCGGCCTACCCGAGCGAGGGCGCGATCGGCATCGTGCCCACGGTGTCGGTGCCCAAGGGCAGCCAGAAGCGGGAGCTCGCGCAGAAGTACATCTCGGTGCTCCTCTCGCCGGAGGGCCAGGTCTGCTTCGCGCAGTCGCAGTTCGCCGGGCCCACCAACAAGAAGGTCCAGCTTCCGGCCGACCTGGCCAAGCTCCTGCCCTACGGGCCGCTCGTGCAGCGCATGTTCTTCCCCGACACCGATCTCGTGGCGAAGAAGTTCCCGGAGTGGTCGGAGCGCTGGGGGCGCGAGATCGCGCGGTGACCTCCGGGCGGGGCGCGCGGCGCCGGCGGTGAGCGGTGCCGCGCCGGCGCTCAGCGTGCGCCGGCTCCGCAAGGCGTTCGGTGCCGTCGTCGCGGTCGACGAGGTGTCGCTCGACGCCGCCCCCGGCGAGTTCCTCTCCCTGCTGGGGCCCTCGGGCTGCGGCAAGAGCACGCTGCTCCGCATGGTGGCCGGGCTCGTGGAGCCCGACGCCGGGCAGGTGATCCTCGCGGGGGAGGACATCACGCGAGTGGCGGTCCATCGGCGCAATCTCGGCCTCGTGTTCCAGTCGTACGCGCTCTTCCCGCACATGACCGTGCTCGAGAACGTCGCGTTCGGCCTCCGGCGCCGCGGGGTGGGGGAGGCCCTGGTGGGCCCGCGCGTCGCGCGCATGCTGGAGCTGGTGCGCCTGGGCCCGCTCGGGGCCCGGTACCCGCGCGAGCTCTCCGGCGGGCAGCAGCAGCGCGTGGCCCTCGCGCGGGCGCTTGTCACCGAGCCCCGGGTGCTGCTCCTCGACGAGCCGCTCTCGAACCTGGACGCGCTCCTGCGCGACGAGATGCGCGTGGAGCTCAAGCGGCTCCAGGAGCGCCTCGGCACCACGATGATCTTCGTGACCCACGACCAGGCGGAGGCGCTCATCCTGTCCGATCGCGTGGTGGTGATGGAGCACGGGCGGGTGGAGCAGATCGGCCGGCCGGAGGAGGTCTATCGCCGCCCGGCCACGCCGTTCGTCGCGCGGTTCCTCGGGCGCGCGAACTTCCTGACCGGTACCGTCGCGGGGAGCGAGGCGGGCCGTGTCGTCGTCGCGCTCGAGGGCGGGGCGCTCTCGATCGTGGCCGGATCTCGCCCGGGTCTCGTCGCGGGGCAGGCGGTGCACGCGGTGATTCGCCAGGAGAGCATCCGCCTCGAATCTGGTGAAGGTGCCGGCTCCGGCGGCCCCAACCGGTTCGCGGCGACCATCGTCTTTCACGCCTTCGCGGGGCAGGCGCACCACTATGTCGTCCAGCTCGCGGACGGGCGCGAGCTGGAGGTGGCCGTCCCCGGCGCCGCGGTGCCGCTCGCGCGCGGAGCCCGGACGCTCGTCGCGTGGCGACCCGAGGACGTGACCCTCCTCCCCGGCGGCGACCCGAGCATACGAGGCCCGCGGTGAGATCCCGATCCGGCTGGTGGCTGCTGGCGCCGGCGCTCCTGCTCCTGCTGGTCGCCTTCGTGGTGCCGGTGGGGATGATGGTGCCGATGAGCTTCCGGCCGTACGTCCCGCTGGTGGGCATCACCGACGGCTTCACGGTGCGCTATTACACGAAGCTCCTGACCGACTCCTACTACCTCGAGATCATCGGCCGGACCCTGGCGCTCGGCTTCACGGTCACGCTCTCCACCCTGGTCATCGGCTACCCGGTAGCTCTCTTCCTGGCGCGCACCCCGTCGCGCTGGCGGAGCTGGCTGACCATCCTGGTGGTCTTTCCCCTCATGCTGAACCTGGTGGTGCGCACGTTCGGCTGGATCGCCCTGCTCGCCCAGAACGGGCTGGTGAACCAGGCCCTGCGCGCGCTCGGGCTGGTGGACTCGCCGGTGAAGCTGCTCTTCAACTTCGCCGGGCTCCTGATCGCGATGACCCACATCTTCCTGCCGTTCATGGTGCTGGTGCTGATCGGGGCCATCCAGAACATCCCGCGCGACGTCGAGGACGCCGCGCGGGTGCTGGGCGCTTCCTGGGCCAGCACGTTCTGCCGCATCACGCTGCCGCTCTCGGCGCCCGGGATCCTCTCGGGCTCGATCCTGGTCTTCGTGCTCACGATCAGCGCGCTCGTGACCCCGCGCCTGCTCGGCGGGCCGACCTACCAGGTGATGGCCACCCTCATCTACGACGAGTTCCTCCAGCGCCTCAACTGGCCGGCGGGCTCCGCCCAGGCGCTGTTGCTCACCCTGATGGTGCTGGCGCTGGTCTACCTCTCCGGGCGCCTCGCCCGGCGCACCGGAGCGCGCGCGTGAACGCGTCCCGGGTGCGCGGGTGGCTTCTACGGGCGTGGGTCGCCCTGGTGTTCGCCTTCCTGATGCTGCCGGTGGTCGTGATCGCGCTCGCGTCGCTGAG
>JBGQHJ010000147.1:0-12132 GCA_041497895.1 Methylomirabilia bacterium | reverse complement strand
GGAGCTGGTGAAGTACCGCTGGTTCGACAAGAAGCCCTGGCAGGAAGAGATCAAGCGCATGCTCGCCTCCGGCCTCAAGTACGAGCTCGACGCGCTGGCCAACAAGGACTTCCGCTACCTGACCAAGACCTACCTGCCCCGCAAGCTCAAAGAGGAAGACTGGCTCGACTAGCCCCGGCTAGGGCGCGGCGCCACCGCCCAGGTACATCCGGCGCACCTCCGGGTCGGCGAGCAGGTCGCGGCCGGAGCCCTCGAACCGGTTGCGCCCGAGCTCCAGCACGTAGGCCCGGTCCGAGACCTCGAGCGCGCGCGCCGCGTTCTGCTCGACCAGCATGGTGGTGAGCCCGCCCCGGGCCATCTCGGTGATCTTGTCGAAGACCTCGTCGACGAGACGGGGGCTCAGGCCGAGCGAGGGCTCGTCGAGCATCATCATCTTCGGATGCATCATGAGCCCGCGGCCCATCGCGAGCATCTGCTGCTCGCCGCCGCTCATCGAGCCGGCGAGCTGGCGGCGCCGCTCCCCGAGCCGGGGGAACATCGAGAACACGTGGTCCATGGACGCGCGCACCTTGGCCCGGTCGCGCTCGAGGTAGGCGCCCATCTCCAGGTTCTCGCGCACCGTCATCTGGCCGAACACCACCCGCCCCTGCGGCACGTAGGCGAGCCCGCGGGCCAGGATGCGGTCCGGCTCCTGGCCGACCAGGCTCGAGCCGTCGAACACCATCTCGCCTCCAAGGAACGCGACGAGGCCCATGATCGCCTTGAAGGTCGTCGACTTGCCCGCCCCGTTGGGGCCGATCACCGAGACCACCTCCCCGGCGTCGACGTGGAGGGACACCCCGTGGAGGATCTGGATGGACCCGTAGGCCGCCTGGACCGAACGGATCTCTAGAAGGGCCATGCTAGCGCCGGCGGCGGCCGAAGTAGGCGTCGATCACCCGCTCGTCGCTCCGGATGTCCGCCGGTGGCCCCTCGGCGATCTTCACGCCGTGGTCCAGCACGAAGATCCGCTCGCAGTGATTCATGATCACGTTCATGTCGTGCTCCACGATCAGGATCGTCTTGCCCCGCTCCTGGAGGTGGTGGATGTGCTCGAGCAGCTGCTGGAGCAGGGTCCGGTTGACGCCGGCCGCCGGCTCGTCGAGCAGGATCAGGTCGGGGTCGGTCATCAGGGCCCGCGCGAACTCGAGCAGCTTCTGCTGCCCGTAGGAGAGCCGGCCCCCGTACTCGGCCCGCAGCGACCCGAGATTGACGAAGGCGATGAGCGCCTCCGCCCGCTCCCGCGCCACCCGGTCGGGCACCCGCAACCCGGTCGCGGAGAGCATGTTCTCGAAGACCGTCATCTCCCGGAAGACGCGCGTGATCTGGAAGGTCCGGGTGATGCCCCGGCGGAAGATCTCGTAGGGCTTGCGGCCCGCGATGTTCTCGCCCCGGTGGAGCACCTGACCCGCGTCCGGGGCGGCCAGGCCGGTCAACAGGTCGAAGGTGGTCGTCTTCCCGGACCCGTTCGGGCCGATGAGACCAGAGATCTGCCCGCGCGGCACCGCGAAGGAGCAGCCGTCGACGGCCCGGACCCCGCCGAAGGCCTTGTGGAGATCGCGCACGTCGAGAGCGACCTCCCCGCCGGTCAGTGGACCATCCCCTTTCGGGCCCATCCCCGGTCGATCGCGAAGCCCACGAGGCCCCGCGGCATGAAGCGCGCCACGATCACGATGAAGAGCCCGTACGCGATCAGGTGGGCGGTCGGGAAGTTCACCCAGGTGAGCTCCTGAGCGGTGTAGAGCAGGACCGCGCCCACGATGGGCCCGATCACGGTGCCCTTGCCGCCCAGCATCGACATGAGGGCCATCGCGATCGTGATCTGGACGAAGAAGACCGACGGGGGATCGATGTACAGGACCTTGTAGGCCTGAATCCCTCCCGCCACCGCCGGGAACACCGCCGAGAGCGCGAAGGCGGCCAGCTTGTACGCGGTGGCGTTGATGCCGAGGGCCTCCGCGGCGACCTCGTCCTCCCGGATCGCGTTGAGGCGGATCCCGAACCGGGAGTGCCCGACCGCGTAGGCCACCAGGATCGTGATCAGCATCAGGCCGAGCATCGCGTGGTAGGTGGCGATCGAGTTCTCGACGCTCGGCAGGCTGATGCCGAGGCCCCCGTGGGTGAGGCCGTCCCACACCGTCGCGATGACCCGCATGCCCTCGGCCGCCCCGAGCATGGCGATGGCGAAGTACGGCCCTCTCAGGCGCAGCACCGGATAGCCGAGCGCCACCCCGACCGCCGCCGCCACCCCGGCCGCGACCAGCAGCGTGGGCAGCCAGTGCCAGCCGTGGTCGGCCACCAGGATCGCGCAGGCGTAGGCGCCGATCCCGTAGAAGATCACGTGGCCGAACGAGGTGTAGCCGGTGAAGCCGCTGATGATATTCCAGCTGAGCGCGAGCACGACGTACATCATCGTGAACAGCGCGAACGAGCGCAGGTAGACGTTCAGGGCCGGGGGCAGCAGCGCCAGGACGAGCCCGAGCACGCCGAGCGCGATGAGGTTCCGGAGATGCTCGGAGCGGGTCACGGGGCCGGCTCAGGCGTCCTTCACGCCCATGAGCCCGCCGGGCCGGATCAGGAGCACGAAGATCATCAGGGTGTAGGCGGCCAGCTCCACCATCGCGGTGCCGTTGGGAACCAGGAGCGAGACCAGACCTTCCAGGACCGCCAGCATCACTCCGCCGATCAGGGCGCCCACGTAGTGGCCCCGGCCGCCGAGGACGATGATCGTGAAGGCCTGCAGGGTGTACACGGTGCCGGTCTCGGGGTTGAAACCGAACTGGATCGACACGAGCGCGCCCCCCGCGACGGCCAGCGCGGCCGCGAGGCCGGTCGTGACGAGATAGACCCGCCGCACCGGGATCCCGCACACCATGGCGACCTCGGCGTTCAGCGCGGTGGCGCGGATGGCCTTGCCGAGGCGGCTCAGCTTGAGGAACAGGTACACCCCCGTGGAGATGGCCACCGCGATCACGAAGCTGATCACCTTGCTCTGGCCGACCGCGATCGTCCGGGTGATCTGCACGGTACCGGGCGCGTACGGGATCGTGCGGAAGTCGGTGGTGAAGATCAGCTCGGTCACGTAGACGATGACGAGCCCCAGGCCGAAGGTGACCAGGAGGCCGGTCAGCTCGGGCTGGCCGACCACCGCGTGGAGCAGCACCTTCTGGAGCGCGACCCCGAAGAGAAACGCGACCGGCAGGGTGAGGACCAGCGCGAACAGCGGGTCGAGGCCGAGGCGGAAGAAGCAGACCCAGGTGAGATAGGCCCCCATCATCACCATCTCCCCGTGGGCCGCGTTGATGATCCGCATCACCCCGAAGATCAAGGTGAGGCCGACCGCGAACATCGCGTAGACGCCGCCCTGCAGGACGCCGGATAGGACGACGGTGGCCAGGTAGGCGAGCCAGCGCTGATTCGCGTGGACCGCGCCGTACCAGCCCCCGATCGCGAAGGGCAGCGCGTAGGCGCAGACGAGGAAGCCGGCCAGCCGGTAGAGGCTCCGGACGTCGCTTCGCTCCATCCGTCACCTCATCCCGGCCGGCCCCGGGACGGCTACCGCTTGCTCCACCCCGGCATCGGCAGCTCCGCCTTGGTCTCGGCCCACTTCTCCGGCCAGACTACCCGGCGCTTGCCCTTGAGGATCTGGAAGGTCAGGCCCTCGTGCTCGTTCATGCCCCGGGCGTCGACCCTGTAGCGACCGAAGACCGTCTCGACGTCCATGGTGGCCAGGGCCTCGCGGATCTTCTCGTTGTCGAAGCTGCCCGCCTTGTTGATCGCGGCCTCGGTGACCTGGAGGGCGCCGTAGGCACCGCCCGCGTGGTAGTTCGGCTTCTCGTTGAAGCGCTTCTCGTAGTTTTCGATGAAGGCCTGCATGCCCGGGTGCTTGAGGACGGCCGGGAGCGGCTCCCACTGGCTGTACCCGAGCACGTACTCGGCGGTGTTGCCGAGCTGCTCCGCGAAGTTCGGCAGGCCCGGGCCCACCGTGCTCGAGTACATCTTGAAGTCGAGGTTCAGCTCGCGCATCTGACGGAGCTGCGCCACCGAGTCGGCGAAGTAGCTGTTGGAGACGATCGCCTCCGCGCCGGCCGCCTTGATCTTCTGGAGCAGCGCGGTGAAGTCGGTCTGCTTGGGGGGGTAGTTCTCGTCGAGTACGACCTCGACGCCGGCCTTCTTGGCCCACTCCTTGGCGCCCTTGCCCACCTGCCGCGGAAAGAGGCTGTCCTGGCCGATGATCGCGAGCCGTTTCACCCCGATCTGCTTGGCCAGGAAAATCGCGCCCTTCTGGTAGTCCTCCGCGACGGCCACGATGTCGAAGATGTACTTCCGTCCCTTCTCCCAGATCGGGCTCGAGGCCGCCCCGTAGGCGACGAACGGCATCTTGTACCGCTCGTTCACGTTGGCCACCGCCTCGGTGATCCCGCTCGAGTACGGGGCGAGCAGCACGTCGACCTTGTCCTCGGTGATGAGCTTCTCGTAGAGCTTGATGGCAGTCTGCACGTCCGACTTGTCGTCGAGCAGCGACAGGACCACCTTGTGCCCGAGGAGCCCGCCGCGGGCGTTGACCTCGTCGACCCAGAGCTTGATCGCGTTGACCTGCCGGCCGGCCGGCTCCGCGTACTGCCCGGTCTGGGAGATCGCCCCTCCGAGCAGGACCTCGTTGTTGGGCCGGTGGTGCGCGGGGGCCGCACCGACGAGCGCGAGAACCCCCACGAAGGCCCCGGCCAGAACGCGGAACACCTGTGTCCTCATGTCCAGTCCCCCCTGTGCGGATCGCGATCGCGTACTCAAAACACCCACCGCTTGCGGCGCCTGTAGAACTTCATCTCCCGGAAGCTCTTCCGGCGGCCCGCCTCGCTGAGCCCGAGGTAGAACTCCCGGACGTCGTCGTTGCCGCGCAGCTTGTCGGCCGGGCCGTCGAGCACGATCCGCCCGTTCTCCATGATGTAGCCGTAGTCCGCGATGCCGAGCGCGATCTGGGCATTCTGCTCGACGAGCAGGAACGTGGTGCCCCGCTCGCGGTTGATCTTCTGGATGATCGTGAAGATCTCCTTCACGAGCAGCGGGGCCAGGCCGAGCGACGGCTCGTCCAGCAGCAGGAGCCGCGGCTTGGCCATCAGGGCGCGTCCGATCACCAGCATCTGCTGCTCGCCCCCCGACAGGTAGCCGGCGATCTGATCTCGCCGCTCGACCAGCCGCGGGAAGTAGTCGTAGATCATCTGCATATCGCGGCGCACCCCGTCCCGGTCCCGCCGCGAGTAGCCGCCGATCCGGAGGTTCTCCTCCACCGTCATGCTCTCGAGCACCTTGCGGCCTTCCATGACCTGCACGATCCCGAGGCGGCAGATCGCCTCGGGATCGCGCCCGTCGATCCGCTGGTCCATGAACTCGATGCTGCCGTCGGTGACCGCACCGCCCTCGGTCTTCAGCAGGCCCGAGATCGCCTTCAGCGTCGTGGTCTTGCCCGCCCCGTTGGCCCCCAGGAGGGCGACGATCTTGCCCTCCTCCACGTCGAGTGACAGCCCCTTCAGGACGAGAATGACCTCGCTGTAGATGACCTGGATGTTGTTCAGACGCAGCATCTACTTCCCGATCCACTTCATGTCGCGCTCGACCGAGACCTCCTTCATCTGCACGATCTTGCCGCCCTTGATCATCACCAGCCGCGCCCGATTGGTGGGGCGATGGTCCTCGTTGGTGTAGGTGAACGGGGGGGTGATCCCCCAGGTGTCGAAGTCCTTCAGGCTCTCCAGCGCCTTCTTGATCGACTCCCCGGTCAGAGTGTCACCGGCCCGCTTGATCGCCTCGGCGGACAGGATCACGCACAGCCACCCGCGCATGTAGGGGGAAGCGTGGATCTCGCCGCCGTGGTGCTTCTGGTTGAACTCCATCAAGGTCTTCATGCCCGGCACGTTCTCGCCCCAGTAGGCCACGTCCTGGATGCCCATCACGCCCTCGGCCGCCTCGCCGGCCAGTTTCGGCGTGCGCTCGTCGATGCCGTAGTTGTTGACCAGGTACTTCGTCTTGAGGCCGAGCTTGTACGAGTCCTTCAGCACCACCGGGACCCATTGGGTGTTCGTGTTGATGTAGGCGTAGTCCGGATCCTTCTTCTTCATCGTCAGCAGCTGCGACGTCGCGTCGGTCAGGACGGTGGGGATGATCTCCTCGTCCACCAGGTCGACCCCGACGTCCTTGGCGTAGAGGCGTCCGGACTCGATGGGCGCTCGGCCGTAGGCGTTGTCGGCGTAGATGAACGCGACCCGAGGCTTGCGGCTCGTGTCGGTCCACGTCGCCTTCACGTAGTTCAGGAAAATTCGGATCTGGCTCGTGTAGTCGATGCCGCCCGGGAAGTTGTACGGGGTCTGGCGCGGATCGGTGAGGTGCCCGGAGTAGGAGCCGGAGATGTACGGGATCTTGTCCTTGGTGATGTACGGGCGCAGGGCCTCGGTGTCGGGCGTCCCGTAGCCCAGGACGAGCAGCACCTTGTCCTCCTCGACGAACCGCTTGTAGGCCGCCACCGCCCGCGGCGGCTGGAACCCGTACTCCACGCTCACCAGCTCGATCTTCTTGCCGTTCACGCCGCCGCGGTCGTTGAAGTACTGCACCGCGTCGATCCGTCCCTGGGCGATGTCCTTGCCCTGGTCGGAGGTCGGCCCGGTGAGGTCCACGAGGTTGCCGATCTTGATGACCCCTTGCGCCTCGCTCGTCGGCGCGCCGAGTCCCACCACGAACAGGCCGATCAGGACGAACCGGACGAGCAGGTCACGCGCGTAGCTCATAACGCCCTCCTTCCGAGAGTTGGGGATATCGGCTCAGTACGCATACGGCCAGAGCTTCCAGTAGATGCGGACCCGAAGCCAGATGCGCGCCAAGCCCTGGGGCTCGTACATCAGGAACAGGATGACCGCGAAGCCGAAGACGATGTCTCGCGTCGAGGCGATGAGGCCGAACGCGTTCGGGTACACTCCGGTCAGCGACGTCGCTCCGAGCTTGAGCACCTCCGGCAGCAGGGTCATGAAGACGGCGCCGAAGATCGCGCCGAGGATGCTGCCGAGGCCCCCGATGATGATCATCGCCAGGTAGTCGATGGCGACCAACAGAGTGAACGCGTCGGGGAACAAGATGCGCGACTGGTGCGCCATCAGGCCCCCGGCCACCCCCGCGTAGAACGAACTGATCACGAAGGCGAGCAGCTTGTACCGATACAGGCTGATCCCCATGACCCCGGCCGCCACGTCGCGATCTCGGATCGCGATGAACGCCCGGCCGACCCGGGTCCGGAACAGGTTCTTGGCGAAGAACGTGGCCGGGATCACCAGGGCGAAGATGAGGTAGAAGACCCGCGCGTCCGAATCGAGCGGCATCCCGAAGACGGTGGCGGGGGGGACCATCAGCCCCAGCACGCCCTTCGTCATGCTCTCCCAGTGGACGATGCCGTAGGTGGTGATGAAGTGGGCCGCGAGCGTGGCGATGGCCAGATAGAGGCCCTTCAGCCGGAGGGACGGAATGCCGAACACGAGACCGACTCCGGACGCGATCAGCGCGGCCAGCGGAATGGCGAGGTAGAACGGCAGCCCCGCGTTGGCCTCGAGAATGGCGGTGGAGTAGGCGCCGACCGCCAGGAACGCGGCCTGCCCGATCGAGATCTGCCCGGTGTAGCCGACCAGGATGTTGAGCCCCAGCGCCCCGATGATCGCGATGCCGATCCGGTTCAGTACGTCGAGCCAGTAGGTGCCGGCGAACCGCGGCGCGAGCGCGAGCACGCCGACCAGCAGGAGCACGCCGACGACCGGGACCGCGGTGTCGAAGATCCGCTCGTCCGAGCGATAGCTGGTCCGGAACCCGCCACACTGCATCAGACGCGCTCGACCTCGACCTTGCCGAACAGGCCGTAAGGCCGAAACATCAGAATGACCACGAGAACGACGAAGGGCGCCACCTCCTTGACGCCACCGCCGAGGACCGGATCGAGATAGCCGCCCGAGAGGTTCTCGAGCACGCCGATGAGCACGCCCCCGATGATCGCGCCGGTCACGCTGTCGAGGCCGCCCAGGATCACGACCGGGAACACCTTGAGACCGAGATCGGCGAGGGAGAAGTCGACACCCCCCCGCACGCTGCCGAGGATGATCCCCGCCAGCGTCGACACCACGGTGGCGATGCACCAGGAGAGCGCGAACACCCGCTTGACACTGATCCCCAGGGACTGGGCGACCTGCTGGTTGTCCGCGGTCGCGCGCATGGCCTTGCCGATGAGGGAGAACTTGAAAAACAGCGAGAACGCGGCGAGCAGGACGAGCACGCCCACGAAGCTCCAGAGATGCACGGGGGACACCGGCACCGGCCCCAGATGGAACGGCTCCGGCGAGAACAGCACCGGGAACGGACGCGTGTCGCTGCCCCAGGTCATGTTGAGGAAGCCCCGGATCACGCTCGCGACCCCGAAGGTGACCATGATCACCGAGATGATCGGCTCGCCGATGAGCGGGCGCAGCACGCCCCGCTCGATTACGAGGCCGAGGAGGACCGCTACCAGGAAGGTGAGCGGGAGGGCGATGTAGAGTGGCAGCTTCATGGGCAAGATGGTGGCCCACGAGACGTAGGCGCCGAACAGGACCAGCTCGCCCGGCCCGAAGTTGACCACGCTCGACGCTTTGAAGATCAGCACGAACCCGAGCGCCATCAGCGAATAGACGCCGCCCACCGCCACGCCCGTGATGATCAGCTGGAGCATGAACACGAGCTGGTCGATCATGGCCCGCGCTACCTCGCTCCCGCGAGGCTCTTTGCCGACGCGGTCCCCGCGTACAGCGCGTCGATCATGCCCCGGTACTTGGTCACGATCGTCGCCCGCCGGACCTTCTGGGTCCGGGTCAGCTCCTCGTCGTCGGCATGGAGCTCCTTCTCGAACAGCGCGAACTCCCGGATCCGGGCCGCCTCCGGAAGATCCTGGTTGACCCGGCCGACCGCTTCCCGGATCAGGGCCACGACCTCGAGCTTGCCGGAGAGATCCTTGAAGGTGGTGAACGGAAGCCGCCGCGCCTCCGCCCAGCTGCCGACGTTGCCCATGTCGATCTGGATCAGCGCGACCACGTACGGCCGCTCCTCGCCGATCACCACCGCCTCCCGGACGAACGGGCTGTACTTGAGCTTGTTCTCGATCAGGGCCGGGGAGAAGCGCGAGCCGTCCGCGGTCTTCAGCACGTCGGTGAGCCGGTCGATCATCACGAGGTGGCCGTGCTCGTCGAGGAAGCCCGCGTCGCCCGTGCGCAGCCAGCCGTCATCGAGCGCTCGCGCGGTCGCCTCCGGGTTCTTGTAGTAGCCCAGGAAGACGCTCTCGCCCGCCACGAGGATCTCGCCGCTCTCTGAGATCCGCACCCGGGTCCCCGGGGTCGGCTTGCCGACCGTCACCGCGCGGACCTCTCCGTCCGGGTGGACGACGCAGATCCCCGCGGTCTCGGTCTGGCCGTAGACCTGCTTGAGGTTGAGCCCGATCGCGCGGAAGAAGGCGAAGATCTCCGGTCCCAGCGGCGCGCCGCCGGTATAGGCCCGCCGCACGCGGGAGAGCCCGAGCTTGTCGAGCAGCGTGCGGAACGCCAGGAGCCGCGCGAGCGCGCGCTGGGCCCGGGCCCCCCCGCCGGACCGCGCGCGACCGCACTCGCTCACCGCCGCCCGCTCACCCAGCGCCAGCGCGGCGCGCGTGGCCAGGCGCTTGACGAGCCCGGAATCGGCGATCTTAATCTGGTAGTCCGAGCACATCGCCTCCCAGAAGCGCGGAGGGGCGATCATCACGTGAGGCCCGATCTCCCGGAGATCCTCGCGCACCGTCTCCGGCTCCTCGGGGAAATTCACGGTGGCACCCACGTGGAGCGCCATCGCCACGCTGATGAGCTGCTCCCCGACCCACGCGAAGGGCAGGAACGAGACGATCTCGTCGCCCTCGCGCACCGGGTCGACCGCGGTCACCCCCGCGGCCATGGCCAGGAGATTGCGGTGGCTGATCATCGCGGCCTTGGCCAGGCCGGTGGTGCCGGAGGTGTAGGAGAGGAGCGCCGCGTCGTCGGGCCGCCGCTGGGCCACCAGCGACTCGTACCGCCCCCGGTCCCGCTCGTCGATCTCGCGCCCCCGGGCCTCCACGTCCGCCAGGCTCACGAGCATGGGATCGCGGTACGTCTCGAGCCCGCGGGTGTCCTCCACGACGATCCGCTCGAGCCTCGGCAGGGCGTCGCGGACCCCGAGCACCTTGTCGACCTGCTCCTGGTCCTCGGCGAGGACGAGACGCGCCTCGCTGTGATCGAGCACGCGGCGCACCTGCTCCGGCATGGCGTCGACGAAGATCCCGAGAGGGATGGCGCCGAGCGACTGGACGGCCAGCTCCACGTAGAGCCAGGCGGGCCGGTTGCCCGAGATCACCGCGACGGTGTCGCCGGGCCCGAGCCCGAGGTGTTCCAGCCCGAGGGCCACCGCGCGCACGTGGGCCGCGTACTCCCGCCACGTCACCTCTTGCCAGATGCCGAACTTCTTCTCGCGCAGCGCCACCATCCCGCCGCTCCGCCGGGCGCGCTCGACGAGCCGACGGGGGAACGTGCCGTGGTCCACCGCGGTCGTGGTCTCCACCGCGGCCCTAGACCGCCTCCGCGGCTTCGCCGAGGTAGGCCTTGATCACCGCGGGATCCTGCTGCATCTGCTCGGGCGTGCCCTCCGCGATCTTCTGCCCGAAGTCGAGCACGACCACGCGGTCGGAGATGTCCATCACCACGCCCATGTCGTGCTCGATCATCACCACCGCCAGGCGCTTCACCCGCTTGACGTAGAGGACGAACCGCACCATGTCCTCGGTCTCCTCCGCGTTCATCCCGGCGGTCGGCTCGTCGAGCAGGAGCACGGTCGGGTCGAGGGCGAGGGCCCGGGCCAGCTCCACCCGCTTCTGGAGCCCGTAGGGCAGGGTGCCGACGATCTTGTGCCGGATGTCCTGGAGCTCGAGCAGGTCGATGATCTCGCGCTCGATGATCCCCCGGTGCAGGCGCTCCTCCCGGGCCGCCCGCCCGTAGTAGGCGCCCGAGGCCAGCACGCCCGCGCGGAGGTGCACGTGCCGGCCGATCTTGATGTTGTCGAGCACGCTCATGCCCTTGAACAGCGCGATGTTCTGGAAGGTGCGGGCGATCCCGAGGCGCGCCCGCTGGTGGGGCTTCAGCCGCGTGATGTCCCGGCCGTCGAAGCGGATATGCCCCCGGCTCGGCGTGTAGATACCGCTGATGCAGTTGAAGATGCTGGTCTTGCCGGCCCCGTTGGGCCCGATGATGGCCAGGAAGTCCTGCGGGTGGACCTCGAGGCTCACGCCCGCGAGGGCGGCGACGCCGCCGAACTGGAGGTACACCCCCTCGAGGCTCAGCCGCGCCATCTGGGGCGGCCCCGCCCGGCCGGACGAGCGAGCGAGAGGCAGGATCCCACGAGGGTCTCTTCGACCCACGACCGTCCCGAAAGGTTGTCCAGGGATCCCGTGCCGGGCATCGACTCCCCCGAGGGCCGGACAGTTCGGATGACGCGAGAGTGGCGCGCAACTTACCCGGACACGGCGAGGTTGTCAATAGCCCGTGCGGACTCTCCCCTACTGGCCGTCGGGGCGAGGGGGCGCGGGCGGGGCCGGCGGGGGGGTCGGCCGGCGCGGCGCCCGGCGGATGGACTCCTCCAGGTCGGGGGTCGTGCGCCGCATCTCCTCCGTGATGCGGGCCGCCTCGACCGCCGTCCCCACCACGCGCGGGGTGATCATGAGGACCAGCTCGGTCTTCTCGATCTTCTCCTCCTTGGAGCCGAAGAGCAGGCCGAGGATCGGGATCCGGCTGAGCCCGGGGATGCCGATCCGGATGTTCGTGCGCCGGGTCTGGATGAGGCCGCCCAGCACAAGCGTCTGGTTGCTCAGCAGCACCACCGAGGTCTCGGCCTCGCGCTTGGTGAAGCGCGGCGAGTTGATCGGCGGCGGCTCGGCGGCCCCGACCTCGTTGACCTCCTGGCGCACGTCGAGCGCCACCGTGCCCTGCTCGCCGATCCGGGGGGTGACGGTGAGGATGACCCCCGCGTCCTTGTACTCGACGG